>DASUJK010000200.1:0-4555 GCA_036279295.1 Pseudonocardiaceae bacterium
GTAGCTCAGTGACACGCTGCGGATGCCGTGCTGGACGAAGAACAGCGCCTCCAGCACGCTGATCGCGATCAGTAGGCTCGGTGGGCAGAGCTGGCCGAGCATGCAGCCGCCGAACGTCTCCAGATGCGCCGTCTCGCGGACGGCGAGCAGTTCGCAGCCGTGCCGCCAGTTGTGCACGGCGTCGCGCAGCGGCACTCGGCCGTAGGGCAGGCAGTAGGAGACCGGGCCGCCTTCGGTGGCGTCCAGCCCGGCCGCGATGAGCGCCCGGATGATCCGTTGCGGCGCTGCCGATCCGTGCCGCACCTGGACCGGGAACGTCTCGTCGCGCACCCCGGCCAGCATGGCCGCGGTCAGGTCGGTCGGGTGGGCCACCAGCGGGTAGCCGTTCAGCGGGCTGCCGTCGGCGTAGGCGGCTCGGGCGGCGGCCAGTGCGCCGACCCTGGTGTAGCTGTCCACGGTGATGGTGCCGGCCGTCGTGCCGATCGCCGACTTCGTGGCCAGCAGGCCGGCTCGCATGGCGACCGGGTCGGCAACGCCCATCCTGGGCTGCACGACCAACTGGCCGGCAGCCGCGGCGGCGCTGACGAAGCCGCCGAAGGACGCGGCACGGACCGGCGCCGGGAGCAGGGTGCTGGTCATGATGCCGCCTGGCTCAGGCCGGGCTCGACCGTGGTCAGGTACTTCTCGAACGCGGCCAGGTCACCGTCGTCGAACACGGCGGCGGCACCGGCACCGAGTAGTCGAGCCGCCCGCAGGGGGTCGGGGCCACCCTCGATGCCGAGCTTGCCGCCGATGACAACGGGAATGCCGGCCAGGTCGGGCTGGGCACAGAAGTGCGTGACCACACGCAGGCCGTCGGTGAAGCCGTGGCCGTTGACGCTGCTCAGCACGACCAGGTCGGGTCGATCCGTCCGGCAGCGGGCGACCAGCAGCTCGTCCGGCACACACGGTCCGATGTTGACGACCCGATGGCCGTGTTCGGTCAGGAAGCAGTCGAGGAAGATGAGGTTCCAGGTGTGGGCGTCCGATGCCGTCCCGGCGACCAGGACGTCGAGGCCGGCGTTCCGCCCGGCCGGCGCGATACTCCGAGAGGACATGGTTTCCCATTCTTCGGGGCAGCGCTGATTTTCTTTCAGTGCTGCCGAGTGAATTACCTGAACGAAACCTACCTGCGCATAACGCCGGCAAGCGGTAGTTCACAGCGGCAGAAAGCTGGTCGCTTCGCTCCTGGTCCTCCCGCGCTGCTGGCGCGCCAGGACCTGCCGATGGCGGGAGCCCGAAGGCCCCCGCCATCATCTCGGATCAGGTCAGACGTACTGCGCAACCAGGCTCTTTGGCCGCATGTCGGTCCAGTTCGCCTCGACGTAGTCCAGGCACTCCTGCCGGGACGCGACACCGTAGGCGGTGTCCCAGCCGTCCGGGACGGTCACGAACGACGGCCACAGCGAGTGCTGGCCCTCGTGGTTGACCAGGACGAGGAAGGTGCCGTCTGCGTCGTCGAATGGGTTGTTCATGACAGGCTCCTTTGTCAGGATTCTTGTGGCTAACGAGTGATATTCGTCAATTTCTGGCTCGCCAGATTCGTCGCGAGGGTGGCGCCGATCTTGGCGAGTGGTTCGGGGTCGGCGAGACCGAGGTGTGTCGCGTCGACCGGGTGGTCGGTGATGGTTCCGGTCAGGTGGTCGTGCCACCGGTCGGTGGTGGGGGCACCCGGCCCCCGGTCCTGGGTGGCGGTGAAGAACAGCAGGTCACCGGTGTAGGTGCTGGGCCGGTGGGTGCGCAGCAGGGTCATGTGGCCGATCGCCGCGTTGACCAGCGACACCACCTCCCGTTGGTCGAAGTCGGCCAGCACCGGGTCCTGCCCACGCAGCACCCTGGCGGCGGCAATCGGGTCGACCACGCCGTTGTGGACGAGTTGGGGGACAAGATCGGTCGAGCCGAACAGCATCCGCACGACCTGTTCGCCGGTCACCGGTTCGGTGGCGGCACTGGCCGGCATCGGGTAGGAGTCCAGCAGCGCCAGCAGTTCGACCCGCTCGCCCTGCTCCTGCAGGCGGACGCCCAGTTCGTGCGCCACGACACCGCCGAACGACCAGCCCAGCAGCCGGTACGGCCCGTGCGGCTGGACCTGGCGGATCCGCGCCAGATAGTCCTCGGCCATGTCGACGACACTGGTGGCCCGGTACTCCGGGTCGGCCAGCGACCTGGTCTGGAGGCCGTAGATCGGCACGTCGGCACCGATGTGCCTGGTCAGGCCGGCGTACGGCCAGCTCAGCCCGAGGCCGGGGTGCACGCAGAACAGCGGTGACTGGGTGCCAGGTCGCCGCAGCGGGAGCAGCACGTCCAGCGCGTGGGCGCCGGTCAGCGGACTGGTGATGCGGGTGGCCAGGTCGGCGACCGTCGGCGCCTGGAACAGGTCGCGGACCGACAGGGCCACGTCCAGTGCCGAGCGAATCCGGCTGACCAACCGGACCGCGAGCAGCGAGTGGCCGCCGAGGTCGAAGAAGTTGTCGTCGACGCCGACATCGGGCAGGTCGAGCACCTCGGCGAACAGTCCACAGAGGATTCGCTCACGCGGTGTGCTGGCCGCCCTGCCGGTGCCGCTGACTCGTTCCGGCGCCGGCAGCGCACGCCGGTCCAGCTTGCCGTTGGGGGTCAGCGGCAGCGCGTCCAACACCACGTAGGCCGATGGCAGCAGGTATTCGGGCAGCACCGCCGCCGCTTCGGTGCGCACGGTGGCCAGGTCCAGGTCGTGACCGGTGGCCGGCACCAGGTAGGCGGTGAGCCGCTTGTCTCCCGGCCGGTCCTCACGCACGACGACCGCCGCGCCGGCCAGGTCCGACCGCGCGGCCAACACCGCTTCGACCTCGCCCGGCTCGATCCGGAACCCGCGGATCTTGATCTGGCTGTCCGCGCGGCCGAGGAAGCGCAGGTCGCCGCGCGATGTCCAGGCCACCACGTCACCGGTGCGGTACATCCGGTGGCCGGGGGCTTCGAACGGGTCGGCGACGAACCGCTGCGCGGTCAGGTCACTGCGGCCGATGTAACCGCGGGCCACCTGGTCACCACCGATGTACAGCTCCCCGGAGGCGCCGAGCGGCACCGGCCGCAGCCGGTCGTCCAGCACGTACAGCTTGTTGTTCTCCAGCGGCCGGCCGAGGTACACACCGTCCACCGCGCGGAGGTCGGTGCCGAACCGCTGGTAGCTGGACGCGAACGTGGTCTCGGTCGGGCCGTAGCTGTGCACCACGACGGTGTCCGGGCAGTGCAGCAGCACCCGCTGGATCGTGGCCGGCGAGATCACGTCGCCACCGGTCCACACCTCGCGCAGCCGGGCCAACTCGGTCACGTGGTCCTCGGCCATGACCGTGAACAGGCCCGCGGTGAAGTACGCGGCGGTCACGCCGTGCTCGGCGATGACCGTGGCCATGTTGGCGACGTCGGCACCATCGCCGCCGGCCACGACCAGCTGGCCACCGGTCAGCAGCGGCACCCACATCTCGTAGGTCGACGCGTCGAACCCGAACGCGGAGTGCACCAGCATCCTGCGGTGGTGCTCCCGGTCCCAGCACTGGTCGAACGCCAGCCGCACGACGTTGCGATGGGTCACGCCGACGCCTTTGGGCCGGCCGGTCGAACCCGACGTGAACATGATGTACATCAAGGCATCCGACGGGATCGGCACGTCGGGAGCGTCGGTCCGGCGCTCGGTGCGGTCGGCCACGATCAGCGGAACGTCTGCCTCGGCTGCCGTGTTCGCGTCGACCACCATGGCCGACGCACCGGTCTCGGCCAACAGCATCCGCACGCGCTCGGCCGGCACACCGCCCGGCACCGGCACGTAGGCGGCACCGCACTTCAGCACCGCCAGCGTGGCGATCACCAGGTCGACCGAGCGGTCCATCAGCACGCCGACCGCGTCCTGCGGCGCGACACCGGCGGCCATCAATCGGTGGGCCAGCGCGTTGGCGGCCCCGTCCAGTTCGGTGAACGTGAGCACACCCTGCTCGTCGGCGGCCGCGGGGGCGTCCGGTGTCGCGGCGACCTGCCGGGCGAACACCTCGGGCACACTCGCGTCCGGTACGTCGTCGCGGTGCGGGCCGTTGTAGTCGACCAGCAGCTGCTTGCGCTCCTGCTCACCGAGCACGTCCACCGCGTCCACATCGACGGTCGGATCGACGGCGACGGCGGTCAGCACGCGAACCAACCGGTCGGCCAGCAGCCCAGCGGTGGCCGGGTCGAACAACGCGGTCGCGAACTCCAGCGCACCGGCCAGGCCGGCCGGGGCACCGGCCGCGTCCCGCTGTTCGCGGACCACCAGGGTGAGGTCGAACTTGGCCGATCCCGGCCCTCCCGGCTCCTCGGTCACCGCGAGATCGGCGAAACCACCTTCGCCCTCGGCGTTGTTCTGGAGCAGCAGCATGACCTGGAACAACGGGTGGTGCGCGGTCGAACGGGTCGGATTGACCGCCTCCACCAACAGGTCGAACGGCAGATCCTGGTGATCGAACACCGCAAGGTCGGCATCCCGCACCCGAGCCACCAACTCGGCGAA
>DASUJK010000201.1:0-17845 GCA_036279295.1 Pseudonocardiaceae bacterium
GCTCGCCGGCCGGTATGGCGTCGTCCTGCTGTACCGGGGCGCGTTCTGTCCGTACTGCAACACGCAGTTGCGTGCGTTCCAGCGGGCGTCGGAGCAACTGGCCGAGCTCAACGCCGGGGTCGTCGCGCTGTCGTCCGACGACGAGGCGACGACCCTGGCCACGATCGACAAGCACCACCTGACGTTCCCGGTCGGGCACAGTGCGCACGTGGCCGAGGTCGCGGCGGCGACGGGCGCGTTCGTCAACGAGGAGCCCAGCCACCTGCAGTCCACCGGGTTCGTGCTCGACCCGGACGGCAACGTCGTGGTCAGCGTCTACTCCAGCGGCCCGATCGGCAGGCTCGTGCCGGAGGACGTCATCGGCCTGATCCGCTACGTGAGTTCACACTGAACTTCTTGGCCGGCAGCGCGATGGCCGGTACGACCGCGGCGACGGCGATGCCGATCGCCCACCAGAACGCACCCCTGGAAGGCACCGGTGGCGCCGCGGTCGAGGAGCGCCCGCAGGGCTGCGGCGACGATCGCGGTGCCGAACGAGGCGCCAACCTGCTGGGCGATGCGGGTGTTCATGGTCACGTGTGGAATGCCCGTCGGTTCGATGTCCGGGTAGGCCACCGACACCGGCGGCATCAGCACCGCCCCGATCCCCAGCCCGCGCACCAGCAGTACGCCGCCCAGCCACCACAGGCTCGGGTCCGGCCCGGCCAGCGCGAACGGGACCCGCAGTGCTGGCCATGCCGTTCGACCTGGTCCGCCACGACCTGCTCATGGAGCTGAGACCCGTGCCACCAGCACGCATCCCGGCGATCGTGGACGACCTCTTCCTGCCCCTGGTGACCGCCGACCCATGACCACGATGGGCCCGGCCGAAACCCGGCCGGGCCCATCGGACGTCACAGCGCTCAGGTAGCGGCGATCACGTCCACCGGCCGGATGTCCGGGTCCTTGGCCAGCATCTCGGGAGCGATCTGGCCGAGCGCCTTGGCGATCTCGCCGGAGAGGTGCGCCTGCCGGCCCTCCTCGTTCTCGAACGTGTCGAAGATGCCGTAGGTGTTCTCGTTGACCTGGAAGGCGTACCAGGTCACCGTGCCCTCCTCGGCCAGCGCGAGTTCGCGACCCGACTGTAGAAATGCGGCGAGTTCGCCTTCCTTGCCGGCCTTGGCCTCAAGGAGAACGAGCAGTCCGCGGTTGACCGCCATGACGGTGGATCCCTTCGGTTGCGTGAACGCAGGCCCTCAGCCGACCACGTGCGCGTGCCTTGCCTCGTCGAGGAACACCTTGCCGTCGGCCGGCAGGAGGAAGTGCTGGTCCTCCAACCGCTGCACGACGTCGGTCACCTGCTGTCGGTAGTCCCGGTCACTGTAATAGAGATCATCCAGTTGGGGCTGCGTGAAGGCGGTATGCGTTCCGTACAGCACGCAGAACGCGTTGAGCGGATTGTCCAGGCTGGCCGGATTGTTGATGCCGTTGTTCAACGCCGTCGGCACCTCCACATCGGGCAGTCGGATGCCGCCCTCCGCGATGCCGTCGGCGTCCCGGACCATGCTGGCCGGCGGACCGGGATCGATGATCGCCAGCGGCTGGGCGCGGCGCGGCGGAACACCCCTGCGCACCCACTGGTTCAGCGCGTCGTAGGCCGCGTGGAACACCGCCCACGACCGCACCTGGCTGGGACCCGGGTTCGCGCAGGTGATCGGCGGCTGCGCCCCGAAGTCCCTGGTCTGGATGCCGCCGAGCGTGGCGCGGAAGTCGTTCGCGTCGGTGTCGGTCGCGTACGCGGGCACGTGCGAAGCACCCGCGATCTCCCAGGTGCGCAACGTCGAACTGTCCGGCACGGTCTGGCTGGCGATGCCCTCACCACGGAAGATGTCGTTCTCGGTGAACACCCGGATCGCCTTGGCGTCGACACCGGTGCGCGGCGGCAGCGAACTGTCCGACAGGGCGAACAGGAAGCCGTTGTAGACGCCCGCCAGCTGCTGGATGGTGTTGTAGTAGATGCCGAGGAAGTGCCCGGACTGCGAAGCGCCGCCCGCGTAGACGTCCGAGATCCGCAGGTCGGACAGTGGATCCTGGCGGCTGTGGCCCTTGGCCAGTTCGCCGATCTGCGTGTAGATGTCGAAGGACTGCGAGTCGTCCAGCACAGTGCCGCCGTCGGTGACGTCGAGCGATCCGTAACGCTGCGGGTTCCACTCCTTGAGCCCGAGGCCCGAGGTCGGCCCGGCGGGGGCGCCGTTCACGCCGACGTTCTGCACCGACGCGCCGATCCAGGTCCAGCCGTGGCTGACGAAGTAGTCGGCGCTGGTGCCCCACTCGGTGTCGATGTCGTGGCCTGCCGTGACGTTCTGCCAGTCGACGACGGCCACGCCCGCGGACCTGGCCGGATTGACCGGCCTGCGCACCACGATCCGGGTCGTGTAGGGCATCGAACCGATCGGCGTCGCGTTCCGTTGCTGCTGGTCGACGGTCGGATTGGAGTTGAAGCGGGTGGCGGTGCCGGAGATGAAGAACTCCTGCTCCTCGTAGCCGACGGCCTTGAGATTGAACGGCGTCGAGTAGAAGACGTAGTTCCGCGACGGATCGCCCGGCTTCGCCGTTGACGGGATCGGCCCGGTGATGGACGCCGGACCCGCACCGGGATGGGTCGTCACGGGCCTGCTGGCCGCCGCCGACGGCGTCGGCGCGGCTGCTGACGCCGGTACGGCGATCATCGCCGCGCACGTGGCCGCCGTCGCCGCGACGACAGCGCCGACCAAGGCGGACTTCCTTCGAGCAGAACGGAATTTCAGCGACATGCGTCCCCTCCGTTGGGTCGCCGGTCTCCGGAAAGTGCTTGCTTGCCCAGTTCACTCGCGGGTGAGATCCGTGTCAACAAGCCTGTTCTAGAATTCTGTTCTAGTCAGGTGGGCGGCTGCCGGACCGGTCGACCCGTGCCGATTAGGATCTACGCATGCTCACGCTGCGCGCCGACTGCGAACGCTGCTTCGGGTTGTGCTGTGTCGCGCCCGCGTTCTCGGCGTCGGCCGACTTCGCCGTCGGCAAGCCGGCTGGGCAGCCGTGCCGGCATCTCGGTGTCGATTTCGGCTGCACGATCCACGATCACCTGCGGCAGCGCGGCTTCCCCGGCTGCACGGTGTTCGACTGCTTCGGTGCCGGTCAGCAGGTTGCCCAGGTGACGTTCGGCGGCCGGGACTGGCGGTCGTCGCCGGAGTTGGCGCGGCCGATGTTCGAGGTGTTCGGCGTGATGCGGCAGCTGCACGAGCTGCTGTGGTACCTGCACGAGGCCCTGACACTGACACTGACGCCGGCCGAACCGCTGCGCGCGGACATCGAAGCCATGATCACCGAGATCGAACGACTGGCCGGCCAGGACGCCGACACACTCGGGGCGCTGGACACAGCGGCACACCGGGACCGGGCGAACACGTTGCTACTGCGGGCAAGCGAACTCGCTCGGGCCGGCATGGCTGGGCCGGACCATCGGGGCGCCGACCTGATCGGCAGGAAGCTGGGCCAGACCGACCTGCGCGGCGCCAGCCTGCGGGGTGCCTACCTGATCGGGGCCGACCTGAGCAACGCGGACCTGAGCATGGCCGATGTGATCGGCGCCGACTTCCGAGGCGCGAATCTGAGCAAAGCGGATTTGAGCACCGCGATCTTTCTCACCCAGGCCCAGTTGGACGCGGCGCGGGGCGACACGGCGACCGGGCTGCCGGCCACGCTGCGCCGCCCCACGCACTGGGTCAGCCAGCCGATTCAGGAGAACAGGTCAAAAAGGTCGGACATCTGGTCGACCGAGTAGCGGTCGTACGCGTTGACCGGAGCGTTGAGAAAGAACGTCTTCAGCGCGTGGTCGCCGTCCCAGGCCACCCTGGCCGCACCGACCGACGTGGCGCCGTTCTCGTTCAGCGCTTTCACCAGATGGCCGAGCAACATCTCCTCAGTGGTGCCGTACGGCCAGAACGTGTGCGCTTCCTTGATGTTGAAGTCATTGATGTACTTGTAGGTGTGCTGCGCGATGTGCTCCCACGGCACGTACAGTGAGTCGCCGTCGCTCGGCTCACTGCCGGAGTAGTTCTGCACGTTGTACTTGCCGTTGCTATCCGGTATCAACCAGAACTCCTCGCCGTAGTCGAGCGCGGATTTGGCGAACCAGTTGGCGTTCAGATAGTAGTAGCCGGTCGCTTGTTGGGTGCCGTAGTCGTAGAACTGGCCAGTTCCCTCACTCGCCACGATGTAGTGATTGGGTGCACTGGACGTCCACAGGTAACCGCCATCCATCGGTTGCAGTCGAGTACTGCCCGCATTCGTCATTGATCGAAACCCCCGTATACGCTGGCCCCCGGAACAGAATTGTGACACGTGGTCGGGCCAAAAAGAATGCTCCGCTGCTGCGCGATGGTGCAATAGATCGCGCAGCAGCGGCCAACCCGCGTTGCCTGCCGTACGGCGTCCTGGCGACCGTCCGTCAGCACCGCCAGGTCGGGCAGTGCCAGACACCGTCCTGGCCGGTGACCAGGAACGGTTCGGCGTGCGGCAGCGGCCTGCCCCAGACCTGGCTGCCGAGACCGCACAGCACGGCCAGCGCGACGGTCAGGCTGGCCACGTGCCCGACGACCGCGACAGTGCCGCCCGGATGCGCGGCGGCCAGTTCGTCCAATGCCTTCGTCATCCTGGCCACCACGGCATGGCCGGTCTCCCCGTCGACGACCCGCTGATCCAGATCGCCGTCGACGACCCAGGCGTGCAGCACGTCCGCCGTGAGCCGCCTGATCGCGGGATCGGTGCTGCCCTCGGCCGAGCCGATGCCGACCTCGGCCAGGAGCGGCATGGCAACGACCTCGGTGTTGCCGACCAGCAGTTCACCGGTCTGCCTGGCCCGCAGCGCCGAGCTCACGTAGACCCTGGTGATCGGCTCGGCGGCCAGCGTCACCCCGGCGGACACCGCCTGCGCGCGGCCGTGCCGCGTGAGCGGGGCCAGTGGCACGATCCCAGCGACCCCGCCGACGACGTTCGCGGACTCGGCGTGCCGCAGGCACCACAGGCGGACGGGTTCGCTCACCGGTGGCTGGTCCCGGTCAGCAGGCGAGGCGCCCGGACACCGAGATCACGCAGGATGCCGGCGGCGTCCGCGTGGTCGCCGGACCGCAGGTAGACCACGACACCGGCGCCGTCGTCGGTGATCCTGCGCAGCGCGTGCCGCAGTTGGCAGGCGCAGTCGCACGCCAGCGACCCGAACACGTCGCCGAGCAGGCATTCCGAGTGCAACCGGACCAGCAGGTCCGACCGGCTCGCCACGTCACCGTGCACCAGCGCGACATGCTCCCGGCCGTCGGCGCGGTTGCGGTAGCCGACGATCCGGAAGTCCCCCTCCGGCAACGGCATCGCGGCATCGGTGACGCGCTCGACCATCCGCTCCCGCCGACGGCGGTAGGCGATCACGTCACTGATCGCGACCAGCGGCATGCCGTGCTGGGCGGCCAGGTGCGCGAGTGCCGGCAACCGGGCCATGTCGCCTGCCGGCCCCGCGATCTCGCAGATCACGGCGGCCGGTGGCAGGCCGGCCAGCCGGACCAGGTCCACCGAAGCCTCGGTGTGCCCGGGCCTGCCGAGCACCCCCTGCTCGTGGCAGGCCAGTGGGAACAGGTGGCCGGGCATCCGGAAGTCGGCCGGCCCGCTGGTCGGGTCGGCCAACGCCCGGATGGCCAACGCCCGGTCGGCCGCCGAGATGCCGGTACCGGCGTCGCTGTGGTCGACACCGACGTGGAACGCGGTGCCGAACCGGTCGGTGCTGCCGGTCACCATCGGTGGGACGCCGAGCCGGTCCAGTTGGCCACGCTCCACCGGCGCGCAGATCAGGCCCCGGCCGTACGTGGCCATGAAGTTCACCGTCTCGGGCGTGGCCAGCGCGGCGGCGGCGACCAGGTCGCCCTCGTTCTCCCGGTCCGGGTCGTCGACCAGCACGACCATGCCACCGGCCGCCAGCGCCGCGACGGCTTCCTCGACGCTCGCCCACCGGCCCGTCGTGGTCGGCGAGTCGGTGGTCAGCGTCATGCTGCCGTCCCGACGCCTGCCCTGGCGAACGCGGCCACCTGAGCGGCCAGCGTGGCCAGTTGGCCACCCACCTTCGGGTCGACCTCACCGTTGCGGCCGAACGGCTTGGCCGCCGAGTTGATCACCACACCGAGTGGGGTCGGCCAGCCGCGCAGCGCGTGCACCGTGGACCGCAGCGACGTCAGCGTCGTGACGCTTGCCTGCCACCCGGACGCGGTCACGATGCAGCCGACCGCCTTGCCGTGCAGGTAGGGCGTCGGGTCGCCGGCCAGTTCCTGGAGGTGGTCCAGCGCGTTCTTGAGCAGGCCGGACGTGCCACCGTGGTAGCCGGGGGTGGCGATCACGATGCCGTCCGCGCGGCGCACGGCGGCCAGCAGCCGGTTCGCCGAGTCACACAGCGGGCTGCCGTCCGGGTCGTACATGGGGAAGTCCAGGTCGCGGGCGGTGATCAGCTCCGTGTCGGCGCCGAGCGCGGCCACCGTGCGCAGGGTCTCGCGCAGCGCCTGCTCGGAGGACGAGCCTGCCCTCGGGGTGCCACCGATGCCCAGTACGGTGCTCATCGGCCGGCCGCCGGCAGCTCGAAGTCGCCAAGGCCGAGGCTCGACCGCAGCGTGTCGTGCTCGTACCCGGTGTGGAACAGGCCCCTGGCCTGGAGTTCGGGCACCAGCATGTCGACCACTTGGTGCACACCGGACGGCAGCATGTCGATCATCAGCGTGAACCCGTCGGCAGCACCCGCGGTGGTCCACTCCTGCATCATGTCGGCGACCTGCTCCGGTGTGCCGACCAGCTGCTGGTGGCCGCCGCCGTAGTTGGCGACCAGTTCACGGACGGTCATGTTCTCCTTCACCGCGAGGCTGACGATGCTGCGGCGGAAGCCGATCGAGCCCTTGAACTCCTCTTCCGGCATCAGCAGGTCGACCGGGAACGGCTTGTCCAGCTCCTGCAGCGCGTCCATCGGCAGACCGACCCGGCGGGCCAGCTTCTCCAGGTGCGGACCGGTGCCCAGCACGTCCTCAAGGGACTGCTTGCGCTCGCGGGCCTCGGCCTCGGTCCCACCGAGGATGATCGACACGCCGGGCAGGATCTTGATGCTGTCGGCCGCGCGGCCGTAGCCCTCGGCACGGGAGCGCATGTCGTTGCGGAAGTCCTGTGCGTTCTCCATCAGGTGCTGCGCGGTGAACACGCAGTCGGCGAACTTGGCCGCCTGGTCACGGCCCCGGGGCGACGAACCGGCCTGGAAGATCACCGGGCGGACCTGCCGGCCGCCCGGGAACGGCAGCGAGCCGTGCACCTGGAAGTAGTCACCCTGGTGGTTGATCTCGTGGACCAGTTCCTCACGGGCGAACAGCGCGTTCTTCTTGTCGCCGACCAGCGCGCCCGGCTCCCAGCTGGCCCACAGCGCCAGCACGATCTCGATGAACTCGTCGGCCCGCACGTACCGGTCCTCGTGGTCGGGGTGCTCGGCATTGCCGTACACGCGGGCGGTGCCCGGGTTCTGCGTGGCGACCGAGTTCCAGCCGACCCGACCCTGTGACAGGTGGTCCAGGGTGGCGAAGCGGCGGGCCACGTCGTAGGGGTGGTTGTAGGTGGTCGATGCGGTGCCCACCAGGCCGATCTTGTCGGTGACAGCGGCCATCAGCGACAGCACGGTCGCCGTGTCCAGCGTGCCGGCGGGCCGCTCGGTGCCCATCTCCTGGTTGGTCAGCTGCTCGGCCAGAAACACGGCGTGCAGCTTGCCGGCTTCCGCGGCCCGCGCGATCTCCTTGTACATCGCGGGCCCCACGTAGTCGGACGCCTCACCGTCCCGAGCCATCCAGGCGCCGAGGTGCATGCCCAGCCCGTGCATGAGAGCGGCTGACAGAATCATCGAACCTCCAGGTCGGTGTACGGCCAGCCTAGGAAGCACGCCGGGAGACGAACAAGCAAAGCCTGCTTGGGGTGGCGAGTAGATCGGCTTATGGTTTGCGGGAATGGCCCGTGACCAGCGATGATGGCGGCGTGATCGACGTGCGGCGCCTGCGGATCTTTGTTGCCGTTGCCGAAGAAGGCTCATTCACCGCGGCCGCCCAGCGCCTCTACCTCACCCAGTCGGCGGTGTCGCAGCAGATGTCCGTCTTCGAACGCGAGGTCGGCATCCCGTTGCTGCGCCGATTGCCCAGGGGTGTCGCGCTGACCCCGGCCGGTGAGGTACTGGTACTGCGGGCCGGCCGGCTGTTCGGCGAGATATCCGCTGTCGAACAGGAAATGCGGTCGTTCGGCGAGAGCCAACAGGAGATCCGGATCGGCGCGTTCGCCACCGCTGGGGTGGAACTGCTGCCCCAGACGCTGAAGGCGTTCAAGGCGCGGCGGCCGGACATTCGGGTGCTGCTCAAATCGGTCCCCACCGAGGACGTGACCGCCCGGCTGCGCGACGGCGACGTCCAGGTGTTGCTCACCTGGGAGTACGACTTCGCACCGCAGCCGATGGACCGGACCCTGGCCCAGCTGCGCCTGCCCGACGACCCGCTGCTGGTCGTGCTGCCGGCCGACCATCCGCTGGCCGGCCGGCCCGACGTGGCGCTGGCCGAGTTGGCGAACGAGCGCTGGGTGACGCGTTCGCACCGGCCGCCGTTCGAGAACGCCTACGAGACGATGTGCCGCATCGCCGGTTTCGAGCCGGACGTCGCGTTCCGCACCGACGACTACCAGGCATTGCAGGGCTTGGTCGCGGCCGGCATGGGGGTCAGCGTGGCGCCGGCGCTTTCCCTTACCCCACACCGGGACGATGTCGTCACGCTGCCGATGAGCGAGCCCGCGTTCACCCGCAGGGTGACGGCGCTGACGCTGCCCGAGGTGAGCAGGACAGCGCCGGTCACCGATTTCCTCGACGTGCTCCGCGAGTCGGCGGCACCCACCGCGCGCTGACTCATCTCGGTGTGCACTTCAGGGTGAGCGCACCCGGTGGACTGCCGGAGCCGATCAGGCCGAACGTGGTCGACCCGGCCGCTGGCAGGGCGCCGTTGTAGCCGGCGTCGGTGACCGTGACGGCGGCGCCGGTCTGGGTGTCGGCGGCACTCCAGATCTGCGCGATGGTCTGCGAACCCGGCCACGAGAACCCGACCTGCCAGCCGTTGGTCGGCGTGGTGCCCGAATTGGCCACCGTGAAGCCGAGTTGGAAGCCGCCCGGCCACGAGTTGGTCACCGACCAACTGGCCTGGCATCCCGAACCGGCAGCGGGCGGAGTCGTGGTCGTGGTCGGCGGCACGGCGGTGGTGGTCGGCGGGACGGCGACCGTGGTGGTGGTCGGCGGCGGTGCCACGGTTGTCGACGTGGGTGGCACCGTACCGGAGCCGGTGGTCAGGACGACAACCGACTCGGCCGGGATCGACACGGACGTGCCGGTCACACTGCCGGACACGACGGTCGGGCTGGCGTTGTCGTAGGTGAACTCCGTCGCCGCCCCGGTCACACCGAGGCTGGCCGTGCTCAGCGGGATCGCGTTGACCGGGTCGGCGTTGACGACCATGACGGCGTAGGAACCGTTGGGCAGCATCGAATCATAACTGTAGACATTGGACAGTCCGAGGTTGAGCGTGCTGACCTTGGCGCCCTTGACCGCGAGTTTCGACGCCAGCGCGTAGCCGTAGTACGGCGGGTACGGCGTGTCCACGGCGGGCTGGCCGGTGGTGCCGGAGGAGAACATGCCGAAGTCGGCGTTCGCCGTGCCGTAGTTGTGCACGTCCCACCAGTCGACACTCTGCGCGCCGAAGGACAGCCACTCCATCGTGTTGGCGGCGGCGAACAAGGCACCGACCGGTTCCTCGTTCCATTCGTTCGCCGTCTGCGACATGTTGGTCTCGCCGACCAGGAAGTAGTCGGTCGGGTCGTTCGTGGACAGTTCGCTGTGCACCTCGGCGGCAGCGGCCGGGATGTTGTCCACCAGCTCCATGATCGACTGCACGCTCTCCGGCGGGGTCCCGTTGATCGGGTACCAGTGCACATCGGCGCAGTCGATGTCGGCTGCGTCCGCCTTGAGGATCGTGTCGTCCCAGTTCTGCCACCCGTCCACCCCGGCGCCGGGCGCCAGGCCGCCGTCCATCGCGTAGTCGTAACAGATCTGTGCCTTGGGATCGACGGCCTTCATGCTCTGCATGTAGGGCAGGGCGTTGGTCGCGTAGGACGTCGCGGTGTGCGGGCCGACGTGGCTGTCGACCTCCCAGGAGCCGTACTCCTCGTTGCCGATCTCCCACAGCGCGGCACCCTGACCGGCGACCTGCGACTGGCGAACCCAGTCGGCAGCGGTCTGCGGGGTGTCCGAGCCGTAGTCGATCGTGTTGAACTTCTGCCCGCTGCCGACCGCGTCCACCTGGTTGGAGAACTGGCTGTAGTTCACCGGTTGGGCCGCGCCTGCCACGGTGTTCGTCTCGAACTGGTACTGGTCGGCCCACGAACCGCCCGGATACCGCACCAGGCCGACGTTCGCCGCCGACAGCTGGCTGGCGATCCGCGGGTCGACGAAGTTGCTGTCCCACGCGGCCGTGTTGATGCCTAGCGGGTCCAGCGGACCGGCCAGCGTCGCGCTGGAGTTGCCCTGGCTCGGGCCGGCACAGTTGAGCACCGGGACCGGGTTGGAGGTGCCGTTGTAGTCGGCGTTGAAGCCGAAGGAGATCGTCTGGCCGGGTGCCAGGTTGGCGTTGAAGCTGCCGCCCGGGGTGGCCGTGACCGTGCTGCCGGTCTGCGTCACGTTGGCGCTGAACGGCGTGCCGGGGATGACGGTCTGACCACCGGTGAACGTCCACGTGGTCGTCCAGTTGGTGATCGGATACGTGGCGTTGTTGGTCACGGCGATGGTGGCGCCGAAGTCCGGCGGGCTGTTGGACGGTGTCTGCCACGCGACGGTGAACGTGGCACTGCACGGCGACGCGCCCGCAGTGGCGGCGGGCGCGCTGGTCGCGTCCACGGCGACCGCCGTGACGGTGGCGGCCGCGATCAACAGGATCGCCGGGGCGACCGTGCGCAGGCGTCGGGTCGGGACGGGCATCGTCGCTCCTTCGGACCGGTTGAGCACCGGACGTTGACGACCGGCCGATCCGAAGTCAAGCAACGTGGGAAACGCCCGTCCCCACCGGAGAACGGGCGTGAAAGTTAACCGGCGGCCGGCCAGCGGGGCGATGTCGTGCGCGGTGGGGTCATGCTGGCACGCAGCACCACCAGGCGCGGCTCACGCGAGGACAGCGCGGCCCGCAACGCACCGGCCAACGGCTCCCCGACGTCCGTGACGGCATCGGCCTTGATGTCGAACGACTCGGCCAGTCGGACGAAGTCCGGTCGCGCCAGCTCAACGCCCCTGATCTCGTCGCCGACGTGCTGCTGGTCGAACCGCAGCATGCCGTAGCCGCCGTCGTCGACCACCAGGATCGTCACCGGCAGGCGGTGCTGCGCGATGGTGGCCAACTCCCCCACCGCGAACATGAACCCGCCGTCGCCACACACCACCAGGGCGCGCCGGCCCACCGATGCCGGCCCGATCGAGGCCGGCAGCGCGTAGCCCAACGTGCCCCAGCCCATCGGGTACTGCAACTGGCGGGTCCGGTGCACCGTGCCGTAGGCGGCCAGCCAGTAACCGGGGATCGCCATGTCCGCCAACAGCACCGTGTCCGGGTCGACCACTGTGGACAGTGTGTCGAGCAGGCGCATCGGTTCCGCCGACTCGGCTTCCGCGCGCAGCCGCTGCCGGGCCGCAGCGCCGACACCGGCCGCGACCGGCTCCGGTGGCTGCCCGGCCGGCAGCGCGTCCAGCACGGCTCGCAGGGTCAGCCGCGCGTCGCCGAGGACGGCGAGGTCGGGCTGGTAGTTCTTGGCCACCTCGGTCTCGTCGCAGTTGATGTTGGCCAGCAGCGGCGGCCGCTGCATCGACCAGTTGCGGGTCATGGCACCGTCGAACCCGCTGCCGATGCCCAGCATCAGGTCGGCGTCCGCGACCAGGTCGGCCACTTCCCGCTCGTGCGGCGGCACACCGACCAGGCACGGGTGGTCGGGCGGCAGCACACCACGCCCTGCGAACGTCGGGATCACGGTGGCACCGAGCCGTTCGGCCAGCTGCCGCACCTCGTCCTGCGCACCGGAGGCGACAACACCGCCACCCACCCAGATGACAACGTGCCGGACCGAGGCCAGCAACTCCACCAGCTTGGCCACGTCATCCCGGTTCGGGCCGGCCGGGTGGATCGTCAGGCTCGGCGCGGCCGGTGCGGGCCGCGCGAGCACGTCGGTCGGCACGTCGAAGTACACCGGCCCACGGGGGAACGCGTGGGCCGTCGTCATGGCACGCACGATGTCCCGCACGGCATCCTCGGCGGTCCGTGGCCGGAACACAGCCTTGGCCAGCGGCTCGAAGATGGCCGCCTGGTCACGGGACTCGTGCAGCACTCCCCGCACCACCCCGGGCCGAGCCAGCTTGGTGGCGATCTCGGTGGCGATCAGCACCACCGGCGACCCGGACGCGGCCGCCTCACCGAACGCGCCTGCCGCGTTGGCAACACCGGGACCGGTGGTGGTCAGCGCGACACCGATCCCGCCGGTGGCCCGAGCCAGGCCGTCGGCGGCGTACACGGTGGTCTGCTCGTGCCGGACGCCGATGATCTCCGGCAGGTCGGCGCCCTGCTCCCGCCAGAACGGCAGGTTGTGCACGCCGGGCAGGCCGAACACCCGCTCGATGCCCTGCGCGCCAACCGCTTCGAGGATCCGTCGCGCGACGGTCGGTTCGGCCGCCATC
This sequence comes from Pseudonocardiaceae bacterium, assembly GCA_036279295.1. Lineage (GTDB taxonomy): Bacteria > Actinomycetota > Actinomycetes > Mycobacteriales > Pseudonocardiaceae > DATEPR01. Next base: position 12,809 of record DASUJK010000201.1, read on the forward strand.
ACGAGTAGGCCGAGATGCCGGTGAGCGCGCGGCCGATGGCGAGCTGGTGGACCTCGCTGGTGCCCTCGTAGGTGAGCACGGACTCCAGGTTGTTGGCGTGCCGCAGGACCGGGTACTCAGTGGTGATGCCGGCCGCGCCCAGGATGGTGCGGCACGTCCTGGCGATCTCGATGGCCTCGCGGACGCTGTTCAGCTTGCCGACGCTGACCTGCTCCGGCCGGATCGTGCCGCTGTCCTTGAGCCGGCCGAGGTGCACGGCCAGCAACAGGCCCTTGTTCAGCTCGACTGCCATGTCGGCGAGTTTCGCCTGGGTGAGCTGGAAACCACCGATCGGCCGGTCGAACTGGATGCGCGTCTTCGCGTAGTCCAGGGTCACGTCAAGGCAGTCGCGGGCGGCGCCCAACGCGCCGAAGATGATGCCGAACCTGGCTTCGTTCAGGCAGCTCAGTGGCGCACCGAGGCTCAGTGCTTCGGGCAGCCGGGCCGACTCGGGCAGCCGAACGCCGTCCAGCACCAGCTCGGACGTGGTGGACGCGCGCAGCGAGAGCTTGCCGTGGATGTCGACGGTCGAGAAGCCAGGGGTGCCCCGCGGCACCAGGAAACCCCGGATGCCGTCTTCCGTGCGCGCCCACACGGTGGCCACGTCGGCGATACCGCCGTTGGTGATCCACATCTTGTTGCCGGTGAGCACCCAGTCGTCGCCGTCCCGCACCGCCCTGGTGGTCATGCCTGCCGGATTGGACCCGTGGTCGGGTTCGGTCAGGCCGAAGCAGCCGATCGCGGTGCCGGCCGCCATCCTGGGCAGCCACTCCTGCTTCTGTTCCTCGGAGCCGTAGCGCCAGATCGAGAACATCGCCAGTGAGCCCTGCACCGACACGAAGCTGCGCAACCCGCTGTCGCCTGCTTCCAGTTCCAGGCAGGCCAGGCCGTAGCTCACCGCGTTCGTGCCGGCGCAGTCGTAGCCCGTCAGGTGCATGCCGAGCAGGCCGAGCTTGCCGAGTTCGGGCGCCAGTTCACGCGGCGACACCTTGTCCTCGAACCATTCCGCGATGTGCGGGCGGACGTTGTCGGCCACGAACTCGCGGACGGTCCGCTGGATGAGCCGTTCCTCGTCGGTGAGCAGCGTGTCGACGTCGATCAGGTCGGCAACGCTGGCCAGTGGGGTGGCTGGCGGCATGGTGTTCGGCTCCTTGTCGCTGGTGCTAGTGGGTCGGGTTCGGCACGTCGAACGTGCTGCGCAGGGCCTGCAGGGCGGTGTCCCGGTGGGCCCGCAGCAATGCGGTGGCCGTCACGGCGTCGTGCTGGCGCACCGCGGTCAGGATCGCCCGGTGTTCGGCGTTGACGCGCAGCCGGTGCTGGCGGGTGGAGAAGTACACCGAGCGGTAGCGGTCACTGGACTCCCACAGCACTCGGATCATGTCGGCCATCCTCGGCATGTCGGCCGCGTCGAACAGGGTGAAGTGGAAGCGCCGGTTGGCCGCGGCCAGTTCCGGCACGTCGACGGCCCGGTGGGCGCGTTCCATGTCCTGGATGGCTTCGGCCATCCGCTCGATGTCCTCGGTGCCGATGATCGGCACCGAACGGCCGATCGCCTCGGTCTCCAGGAGTTCGCGGATGCGGTAGTTCTCGGCCAGTTCGCGAAAACTCATCGTCGCGACGAAGTAACCGCGATGCGGCGCGTACACGACCTGGCCCTCGGCCTCCAGCGTCTTCAGCGCCTCGCGGACCGGCGGCACGCTGACGCCGAACTCGCGGGCCAGCACCTCCTGCCGCAGTTGGTCACCGGACCGGAAGGCGCCGGTGACGATCTGGTCCCGCAGCCAGGCCAGGGTGGCGTGCTGCACGGTGACCACCGCGCGCAGCCGGGGCGTCACCCGCCCGCCGACCAGAGCCACCGTTTCCTCCCACCGAGGCCAGATTTTATAAAATCGTAGATCAGGCCCCACTGTCGCACCTCATGACCCTGGTCACCGGCTTGGGCGTTACGTACCAGGCAAAGACGGCCCGCTCGGATAAGACACCGGACCGCGCCGACACGGATGGTGTGCGTGCCGCTCCGGCCGCATTCCAACCTGGGGAGCAAGTCACGATGTCCTCCTTGTCCAGAATCGCCAAGACAGCTGGCGTGCTGCTGATTCCGCTGGCCGTGGCGGTGACGCCGCTGACCGCGACATCGGCCGCCGCCGACGGCGGCTCGGCGGTCTTCATCACCAGCGCGCACGAGAACGGCGACCTCACCGTCACGCTGCCGCTGCACGTCGGCACCAGCAACGGCCAGACCGTGTACTACATCGTCACCGACACCGACAGCGGTGCGACCGCACAGCAAAGCGGCCTGAACAAGTCGCAGAAGCTGGCCAACGCCGTGCGCACCGGCGCAGTGCAGCACGTGTCGGTGGCCGCCGACGGCACGGTCGACTTCCCGGCCACGGTGAACTTCGCCGCTCAGCAGCGGGTGGTCACGCCTGGCCCGCAAGGCTTCCCGCCCGCCGCCGCGCAGTCCACAGCTGTCGGCGACCCGGGTTACAGCCCGCTGATCCAGCTGCCCGACGGCACCATCGAGAACGCACCGCAGATCGCGAATTCGACCGGTCGGGCCAACAAGGTGGTCGGCATCGATCTGGTCCACCACACCGTCACCTACCAGGAAACGCGTGGTTTCCAGGGTGGCAAGGCAGTGCACTACATCTCGACCGACGCGTCCGACCCGGTCGCGGCCGCGCTGGAGAACGTCACGTTCGCGCCCGCGTTGAACAACGCTCGATCGGTGAACGACGACAGCACCGCGTCGGCGCGGGCCAGCCTGGCCGCGTTCACCAACGGCCGGACCGGTGTCGGCAACGAGCAGCGGCAAGGGCTGAACTCGGCGATCCTGGACGGCCAGGACCCGCTGAACGTGTTGGCGTGGAACCCGAACCAGGGCAGGTACAGCCCGCTGTGGGACGTGCATCTGACGCAGTGGTCGGCTACCGCGGTAGCCGACCACCAGAACGTGCGACAGACCGATTTCGGTCAGGTTCAGAACCTCGCCGCCAAGGGCACGGTCGCCGGGTTCGACGGCACGGTGGCCGGCACCGCGTTCGGTGCCTCGGGCTTCATCGTGGACTGCCCGCTGGTGGCGTTCGGTTCCTGAATCACCGAGACGTGGCCGGTCGGACCCTGCGCCGTCCGGCCACGCTTCGGCCGCAGCACACCAGGCAGCGCGATCGCGGCGAGCACCATGACGGCGATGCCGTACTCGCGGACGGTCGGCAGGATGCCGCCGCCGTGCACCACCAGGAAGCCCGCGACCACGGCCGGCAGGCCGAGCGCCAGGTAGGACACCACGTACAACGTGGCGAGCAGGCCGGCACGCTGGTCCGGCTCGGCCAGCGGGACCACCGTGCGGATCGCGCCCTGGAAACCGGCGCCGAAGCCGAGCCCGGCCACTGTCATTCCGCCGAACAGCAGCGCGGTGGACAGCCAGGCCACGGCGATCAGCGTGATGCCGACGCCGATCACCAGCGCCAGGATGCCGAACAGCATCACAGTCCGGGGTGCCACGTTGCGCAGCAGCGCGACAGCCACCGCACCGCTGCCGGCGAGCACGAACAGCGCGAGACCGCCGAGCACGACCGAACTGGAGCCGACGATCTGGCGGACCAGCGCCGGGCCGAGCGAGGCGTAGAAACTGCCCAGCGCCCACACCGCGAGCAGCACCGGCACGGCGACCAGCACCGGGCCGACAGCCTGGGTCGGCACACCGAGCCGGGGCCGCAGCGACGCGAGCGCGCCCGCCTTCGGGGTCACCGTCTCGGCCATCAGCACGACGCCGATGCCCTGCACGACGGTGATCCCGAGCAGTACCAAGAAGACCAGATGCTGCGGCGCCGGCAGGTACTGCACCAGCAGCCCGGCGAGCACACCACCGGTGGCGGTGCCCAGCAGCGGCGCGACGGCGTTGGCGATCGTGCCCTTGGCCTTGTTCAGATCCAGCATGCCGGCACCGACCGCACCGACGGCGGCACCGGTGGCCAGGCCCTGGATGACCCGGGCCAGCAGCAGTTCCGGCACACCGCCAGCGGTGGTGAAGACCAGCATCGCGATGGCCTGCAAGCCGATCGCGGTGATCAGCACCGGCCTGCGCCCGACGTGGTCGGACAGCGAGCCGACGGTGAGCAGCGCGGCCAGCACGGCCACGGCGTACACGCCGAAGACGATCGTCGTGGTGATCGGTGAGAAGCCCCAGCGCACCTGGTAGATGGCGTAGAGCGGGGTGGGTGCCGAGGACGCGGCCAGGAAGGACACCACGATGGACGCCTGGAGGTAGAACGCCACTCCGGCGGGCAGGCGGTTGGGTCGCGAACCGGGACGGCGGGTCGCCGGGAAGGTCATGGCTCGGGACATCTGTGTGGCAGTCATCAGAAGGACTTCTTTCGCGTGCTCCCGTGTGCGTGACGTCTGGTGCGACCTTGCAGTCAGACAGGTCTGTCTACCGCGACCGACACTAGACAGACCGGTCTGGTAATGTCAAGGCATGGCCACCAACGTCACGGAGCGGACCTCAGCGCGCGAGCGCCTGCTGGCCGCGGCCAACCAGCTGTTCTATGCGGAAGGCGTGCACACGGTCGGCATCGACCGGATCATCGAGCACGCCGGAGTGGCCAAGGCCACGCTCTACAGCGCGTTCGGCAGCAAGGACGAACTGATCCGGGCCTACCTGCGGACCCGGCACGACGTCCGGCGAGCGATCATGGACAAGCGGCTGGCCGCCTACGGCAACCCAAGGGACCGGCTGCTCGGCGTGTTCGACGTGCTCGGCGACACGTTCCTCGAACCCGGCTTCCACGGGTGCGCGTTCGTCAACGCCAGCGCCGAGGCCAACCCGGACAGCCCCATCCTGGAGGTCACCGGCGAGTACCGGGCCTGGGTGCGGGCGCTGTTCGTCGAGCTGGCCAGGGACGCCGGGGCGGCAGAGCCGGAACAGCTGGCCGGCCAACTACAGGTGCTCTACGACGGCGCCGGCATCGCCGCCCGAATGGACAAGGCCACCGGGGC
>DASUJK010000202.1:0-54224 GCA_036279295.1 Pseudonocardiaceae bacterium
TCTACAGCTCGGCCGAAGCGGCGTGGCGGAACCGGACGATCGCACCGGGCGGGCCGCTGTTCGGTCCGGAGTGGACAAAGCCGGCCGTGGTGCCCGGTCGGACCAGCCGCCCGGAACGGGACCTGTCGGTGCAGGCGGGCGCCTGGATGCTGCTGGAGGCCGCGGCCGCGCTGGAAGGAGCGGGCGTCGACCCTACGTAGGGCAGCCGCAGGACTGCCGGTGCACCAGCGCGGGCGGGATGCGCACGGTGGTCGCCGGCCGGTCCGGATCGGCGATCCGCTCGACCAGCAGCCGCACGGCGGTGGCCGCGATCTCGGCGACCGGCTGGGCGGTGGTGGTGATCGCCGGGTCGACCAGGTCGGCCCAGTCCACGTCGTCGTGCGCGACAACGGCCAGTTCCGTGCCGATCCGGACGCCCAGCCGCCGGGCCGCGCGCAGCACCCCGGTCAGCACGGCGCCGTCCCCGGCCACCACGGCGGTCGGCGGGGCCGGCAGCGCCAGCAGGCTGGTCATCTCGGCATCGGCGGCCCAGGCCGGCCCGCTGGCCACCAGTTCCGGATCCCACACCAGCTTCGCCCTGCCCAGCCCGAGCCGGTAGCCGAGCAGCCGTTCGGCCGACGTACTGATCGCGGCCGGTCCGGTGACCACGGCGATCCTGCGGTGGCCGAGTTCGCCGAGGTGCCGCACCAGGTCCGACGTCGCCTGCACGTTCTCCGGCCCGACCTGGTCGACCCCGGTGTGCTCGGGCACGCGGTCCAGCAGCACGGTCGGAATGCCGATCCGGCGCAGCTCGGCCAGCACACCCTCGGACGTGCCGGTGGTCGCGGTCAGCAGCATGCCGTCCACCCGACGGCTGCGCAGCGCCCGCAGCGCGGCCTTCTCGGTGTCGGCGTCGTCGTGCGTGTCGGCGAGGATCAGCGTGTGGCCCGCCCCGGTGGCGGCGGCCTCGACGGCGGCGGTCAGCTCGGCGGCATGCGGATTGCCGGCCAGCGGCAGCGCCAGGCCGAGTGTGCGGGTGCCGCCGGTGACCAGTGATCTCGCGATGGCGTCGCCCGTGTAGCCGGTCTGCTCGACGGCGGCGAGCACCCGGTCCCGGGTGTCCGGTGCCACCGGGCGGGTCTCGTTGACGACGTGCGAGACCGTCGTGATGGAGACACCAGCCAGCCGGGCCACGTCACGCATCGTTACCATGTTTTTGTCACTATGCCACTCCAACGCGGGACGCAAGCGCTTGCGCAATCGGTGGCTGCCCGTACCCGATCGCCCGCCGCATCATGCCCGATCACCGTAGGGTCGACCGGTGGGACACTCCGAGATCAGCGAAACGGGAGAGCACGTGGGTGCTGGCGGAGTCCTGCTGGTCGGTCTGTGCACTGTGGACGTCGTACAGCGGGTGACCGAACTGCCGTCGCCGGGCGCCAAGGTCCAGTCGACTTCCGTCGAACTGGTCGCGGGCGGACCGGCCGCGAACGCCTCGGTCACCGTGGCCGCGCTCGGCGGCCGGGCACAGTTGGTGACGGTGCTGGGCACCCACCCGATGGCCACGCTGGCCAGGGACGACCTGACCGCGCACGGCGTGCTGGTGCGGGACACCCGCCCGGACCGGACCGAGCCACCCGCGGTGTCCGCCGTCGCGGTGCGCGAGCACGACGGTGAGCGGGTCGTGGTGTCGCACAACGCGGCCGGGGTGCCGACCGGACCACTGCCGGACTGGCCCGCGCTGCTCGCCGGCGTCGGTGCCCTGCTGGTCGACGGCCACCATCCGGAGCTCGCCGTGGCTGCGGCCCGAGCGGCCCGTGGCCGACGCATCCCCGTGGTGCTGGACGCGGGCAGCGACAAGCCGGTGCTGAGCACGCTGCTGCCGCTGGTCGACGTGTGCGCGTGCTCGGCGGCGTTCCGGCTGGGTCGGGCGGGCGCCAGGGCCACCGAACGGGCGGTACACGACATGGGCGTGCCGGTGATGCTGCGCACGGCGGGCAACGGCCCGGTGCGGTGGTCGGCGATGGCGGCCGGTCGCCAGGTCAGCGGCACGGTTCGGCCGCCGGCCGTGGCCGCGAAGGACACCCTCGGCGCCGGCGATGTCTGGCACGGCGCCCTGGCCCACGGCGTGGCCACGCTGGGCCACGTGCCGACCGCGGCGGACCTGCCAGGGCTGGTCGGGCTGGCCAACCACGTCGCCGCCACCCGGGTGGCCACGGTGGGCGCACGGGCGTGGCTGCCGTGACGCCGACGTTCGCCGACCTGGTGGCCGACGCCGGTCGACTGGCCGAGGGCGGCCGGCGCATCCTCGGCATCACCGGCGCGCCCGCGGCCGGCAAGTCGACCCTGGCGAGTCGATTGGTGGCCGCGTTGCCCGATCGTGCGGTCGAGGTCGGCATGGACGGATTTCATTACGCCCAGCGCGAACTGACCCGACTGGGGCGGACCGAGCGCAAGGGCGCGCCGGACACGTTCGACGCGCTCGGTTACGTGGCGCTGCTGCACCGGTTACGAGTCGCGGGCCAGGACGTCGTCTACGCCCCGGAGTTCCGCCGTGATCTGGAGGAGCCGGTGGGCAGCGCCGTGCCGGTGCCGCCGGACGTGCCGCTGGTGGTGACCGAGGGGAACTACCTGCTGCTCACCGACGGGCCGTGGGCGCTGGTGCGGCCGCTGCTGGACGAGGTGTGGTTCCTGTCGCCACCGGAGGAGGACCGGGTGGCCAAGCTGGTCGAGCGACACCAGCGGTTCGGTCGGACGGCAGCGCAGGCCAGAGCCCGGGCACTGGGTTCGGATCAACGAAACGCCGAACTGATCGCGGCCACGGCCCGCCACGCCGATCGCATCCTGACCGGCTGGGTGGCCTAGCCGTCCGCGGTGACCTTGACCGGTATGGGCCGGTTTCCGTTGGTACGGGCCATTTCCTGGCGGTAGCGCAGCACGCCGTACGCGGTGCCGACCACGAAGAACACGATGCCGGCCAGCGTCATCGTCGTCCGCACCCACGGGAAGTGGCCGAGCAGGCCGGCACCGTAGTAACCGGCGATGACCAGGGCCGGGACCCATGCGACGGCGCCGACGAACGTGCTCAGCAGGTACCGGCGGGGATTCATCCGGGCCGCACCCGCGATGAGCGGGGCCAGCGTGCGCACCCAGGGGATCCACCGGGCCAGCACGACCGACCACCAACCGTGGCGGTCGAGGAAGTCCTGGGCCCTGACCAGCCGTTCCTCGGTGAGGAACCGCGCGCCGGGTCGGCCGACCATGGACGTGCCGGTGCGCCTGCCGATGTAGTAGCCGAGCAGGTTGCCGGCCACGGCCACCACCACGGCCGCCGCCGCCAGCGCCCACGCGTTGCCCGCGCTGTTGCGCTGCGCGAGCACGACGCCCGCGGTGAACAGCAGCGAATCGCCTGGCAGGAACAACCCGATGATGAAGGAACACTCGATGAACACGAGCGTCAGCACGATTATCCACACCATCAGCGGCCCAGCGGTCTCCAGATGACCGAGGCCGAAAATGTGGTGTCCAGCGGCTGGGCGCACGCCGAAAGCCTACGTGGTCTCAGGAAGATCATGCCGAGGGTTGCGGAAATCACGCCGTCGGTACGGAGTCGCCGACGCGCAAAACCCACTCTGGGTAGCGGTAATCGGCGACTCCGTACCGTGCGGTCACACTCCCGTGGTGGCCAGCGTCGACTCGGCCGGCTCCGGAGCGTCGGTGTGGTAGTCGGTGCCGCTGGTCTCGTCGACACCGCCCTTGGCGCCCATCGCCCGCGCGATCACGGTGACCACGACGGCGACCACCAGATTGGCGATCAACGCGACGATGCCGACGTAGATCTGCACGGTGGACGTGCCGAACGGGTGCCAGCCGAACAGCGACAGCTTGCCGAGGGCCAGCGCCGAGCCGCCGAAGTGCCCCTTTCCGGTGGCGGCCGGGATCGTGTACAGCAGGTACACGCCCCAACCCATGCCGACCACCCAGCCCGCGATCAGGGCCTTGGCCTGCAACCACCGCGTGTACAGCGCGATGGCCACCGACGGCAGGGTCTGCAGGATCAGCACACCACCGATCAGCTGCAGGTCGATGGAGAACGCGGGGTTGATGGCGATCGCGAACAGCACGGCGCCGAGCTTGACCACCAGGGACGCCAGTTTCGCCTGGCGGCCCTCCTGCTCGACGGTCGCGTCGCGCCGCAGGTAGGCCTTGTAGATGTTGCGGGTCCACAGGTTGGCCGCCGCGATCGACATGATCGCGGCAGGCACCAGCGCGCCGATGCCGATGGCGGCGAAGGCGATGCCGGCGAACCACGCCGGGAACGAGTGGTTGAACAGTTCCGGAACAATCGTGTTGGTGTCGGTCTTGGTCAGTGGCTTGATGCCCGCGGCGAGCGCGATGTAGCCGAGCAGGGCGAGCAGCCCCAGCAGCAGCGAGTACGCCGGCAGCGCCACCATGTTCCGCTTGATCACCGTGCGGCTGCGTGATGCCAGCACCCCGGTCACCGAGTGCGGGTACAGGAACAGCGCCAGCGCCGAGCCGAGCGCCAGCGTGGCGTACTGCAACTGGTTGGTGTTGGTCAGCGTGATCGAGCCGAACGGCTTGCCGGTGGTCGGGTTCGTCTTCTGCAGCGCGGTGTTGGCCTGGCTGAAGATGTGCGCCCAGCCGCCGAAGTGTGCCGGCAGGTAGATGATCGCGACCAGGATCACGATGTAGATCAGGATGTCCTTGACGAACGCGATCAGCGCGGGCGCACGCAGCCCGGACGAGTACGTGTACACGGCCAGGATGACGAACGCGATGATCAGCGGCAGGTGGCCGAGGATACCGGTGGTGTTCAGCCCGATGGTGCGCAGCACCGCCTCGATGCCGGCCAGTTGCAGCGCGATGTAGGGCATCGTCGCGACGATGCCGGTGATCGCGATGAGGAACGCCAGCAGCGGTGAGCCGTAGCGGCCCTGCACGAAGTCGGCCGGCGTGACGTAGCCGTGGGCACGGGACACCGACCACAGCCGCACGACGGGCAGGAACACGATCGGGTAGAGCACGACCGTGTAGGGCAACGCGTAGAAGCCCAGCGCACCGGCGCCGAACACCAGTGCGGGCACCGCCACGAACGTGTATGCCGTGTAGAGGTCGCCGCCGACCAGGAACCAGGTCACCCACGACCCGAACCGCCGGCCGCCGAGGCCCCACTCCTCCAGCTGGTGCAGGCCGCCGCTGCCCCGGTTCCACCGGGCGGCCATGAAGCCGAGCACCGTCACCACGAGAAACAGGACGACGAAGACGGACAGTTCGGTCCACTGCGAGCCGGTCATCGCCGACCTCCCTCGTCCAGGTCGTCGACGTCGAGCAGATCCGGCGCATCCCTGTTCACCGGTTGTCTCCGCGTTGCCGCGTACACGATCCACACACAGGCGACGCCGACGATCACGAAGGCGAACTGGTACCAGTAGAAGAACGGCAGGCCACCCAGGGACGGCTCGGTGTGGTTGAACCAGGGCACGACCAGCATCAACATGGGCAGCAGCAACAGCAGGTTCCACGGGGTGACGATCAGGCCGGACGCGCGGCGAGGTGACTGGGCGTCCGGCGGCGATGTCGGTGGCGGTGTCGTAGAGGGCATCGGTGTCCTCCGGCTGGGTGATCGGGTCACACCTCTGGGTGAGGCGTTCGCGCGATGCTAGGCCGGACACCTACTAACAGTCATTACCTGATGGCCGTTGGACACCAAGGCGATGGTCTAACCGTAATCAAGGCCATGAACCGGGACGATCCCCGGGGGTTGTCCACAGCCTGTGGGCCATTCCATCCACAGCTGTGGACAACCGGGTGTTTCAGCTGGTGACCAGTTCGAGCTCCGGCAGCCGGACGCGCAGTTCGGCCGGACCGCGGACGGCGATCGGGTGGGGCATGCCCTCGGCGTGGGCCGGGAAGACGTCCAGCCAACCGGTGTGCCGGTCGGTCAGCATCAGGGTGGTGGGCACCAGCGGCCGGCCGGACGCCGTCTCGTCGGACGGGACATACTCCCAGTACCCGTCCTCGCCGGGACCGGTCCACGGCATGTAGAACCAGCCGGGTCGGGGCGCCAGCAGATCACTGACCTGGTCCTCGACCGCGAACCCGCCCAGCCTGGACTGGAGACTGCCGGCGGCCAGGGCGCGCAGCCACCATGGCGCGGACATGTCGGCGACCACCAGGCGCGCCGAGTTGTACAGGTTCACCACCTGGGTCTCGGGAGCCCGGTGGATCCAGGCGCGGCGCACCTGCGACGGGCGGCGGGCCGCGCCGATCGGTCCGGTCGGCTCGACCGCTCGCGACCATTCCAGGTCGATGAGTGGCTCCACCCGAATCGTGCGGTCCAGGTCCAGGTCGAGATCCCGGGTGGGACCGGCGACGTCAGCGGACCACGCGTTGGGCGGGGCGTCCGGGTCGAGTACCGCCATCGTTCACCTCCGAGAGACCCCGTCGTGCGGGGTCAGGAATGACGACTCTGCTATCGAGTTGAGCGCGCCTTTGTGCCCACTGTCACGTTTCTGTGCGAGAACTCACGCCAATCAAGACGGCTCGTTAACGGCATGTTCCCGACGTGTTTCCCTTGGCGCGACGAGGTGACAGCATCGGCAACCCCGCAACTCGACGGCGGGGCGAAAACGGGCCGAACAGGTCGAGCACGGCCCGCCGCCACGCCGCCGTGTTGGACACGGAGCGTAGTCCACATCGGGGAGAATTTGCCAGAGCCGAACGGGTGACGAAGGCAGATGGGTCAACAAGGGGCAGCAGAGAGACTACTCACAGTAGTCCTACTTGCCGATCGGAGCTCCATCCTGGGCGACGGTGGACGGTGTCCGGTAGTCCACTGAATCAGCCGTGAGTTGAATGAAGGCTTCTTCCAAAGAACCCGATTGCGGGCTCAACTCGTGCAGCACGACACTATTCGCGGCGGCCAGTTCGCCAATTGTCGCGGCATTCGTACCGGACACCAACAAGGCAGCAGGCTGCTCGCTTTCGCCGATGTCAGCGGCCACCGACCGGACCACGGCACCCGCCTGGGTCAGCAGGGTGGTCAGCTGGGCCAGCTGCGGGCCGCGGACGCGGATCTCGGCGGCGCCGGCCTGCCGGATGAACTCCGCCGTCGTACACTGCGAAATCAACCGACCCCGACCAATCACCACCAAATCCTGCGCCGTCAACGACATCTCCGACAACAAATGCGACGACACCAACACCGTACGACCCTGCGACGCCAACTCCTGCATAAACCGCCGGATCCACAAAATCCCCTCCGGATCCAACCCATTCACCGGCTCGTCGAACAACAACACCCGAGGATCACCCAACAACGCCCCCGCGATACCCAACCGCTGCGACATACCCAACGAAAAACCACCAGCCCGCCGACCAGCAACACCCCCCAACCCCACCAACTCCAACACCTCGTCCACCCGAGCCACCGGCAACCGATTCGACCGAGCCAACCACCTCAAATGCGCCCGCGCCGACCGATTCGGATGCACCCACCGCGCATCCAACAACGCACCCACCACCCGCAACGGATCCCGCAACGAACGATACGGACGACCATCCACCAACACCCGACCAGAATCAGGCGCATCCAACCCCAAAATCATCCGCATCGTCGTCGACTTACCCGCACCATTCGGCCCCAAAAAACCCGTCACCCGACCGGCCTGGACAGAAAAGGAAAGGTCGTCGACAGCGAGAGTTCGGCCGTACCGCTTGGTCAGCCCCTCCGCCTCAATCATGCTTGCTCCCTCAGTCCCGTACTCAACTGCGCCTGTGTGTGCCCGCACCTGTGCTCGTGTGCTTCCCCGTGTGCGTCCCCAAGACTGCCCGGTCACCGCCGCGACCGCGTCCACCCCCGGTGCCGACCTGTGCCCGTCTGAGGTCTGAGGTTGTCTCATCCTCCAGTCGGACGAATCGGTGATCACCCTGAGCCCGACCCTGAGCTTGACAGCGGCCGACTCAGGACGCTCCTGGGCGGACCAGTCCGGTCTCGTAGGCCAGCACCACCGCCTGCACCCGGTCCCGCAGGTCGAGCTTGGCCAGAATGCGGCCGACGTGTGTCTTCACGGTCGCCTCGGACAGGAACAGCCGGGTGGCGATCTCGGTGTTGGACATGCCCTTGGCGATCAGTACCAGCACCTCGCGCTCCCGTTCGGTGAGCGCGTCCAGGACCTTGGAGTCACGCAGCGTGCCACCGGCGGCACCGAGGAACCGGTCCAGCAGGCGACGGGTCACGCTGGGCGCCACGACGGCGTCCCCGCTGGCCACCACACGCAGCGACGACACCAGTTCGGCGGGCTGGGTGTCCTTCAACAGGAAGCCGCTGGCCCCGTTGCGCAGCGCGGACAACGCGTACTCGTCCAGGTCGAACGTTGTCATGACGAGCACCTTGGCCAGGCCGGGACCGGTGATCAGCCTGGTTGCCTCGACGCCGTCCAGCACGGGCATCCGGACGTCCATCAGGACGACGTCCGGCCGCAGCTGTTCGGCCAGCGCGACGGCCTGTTCGCCGTTGCCGGCCTCGCCGACGACGTCGATGTCGTCCTGGGCGCCGAGCACCATGCGGAACCCCATCCGCATGAGTTCCTGGTCGTCCACCAGCAGTACCCGGATCACCCGGCCACAGTAGCGGGGGATACGCCCTGTTCGTGGCAGTTATGCGGGCGCGGCACCGCGCGGCGCGCGCACCGGGAAGGTGGCCCGGACCCGCCAGCCACCGCCGTACGCGCGGCCGACGGTGAGCGTGCCGCCCAGCACGATGGCCCGCTCGCGCATGCCGATCAGGCCGTTGCCACCGGACACCGAGGCGAGCTGCCGTGCCGGGCCGGCCGCCGTCACACCGCCGTCGGTCCCACCGTCGTTGCTGATCTCGACCTCGACCAGGCTGCCGACCCGCTCCACCCGGACCGTGGCCTGGGCGCCGAAGCCGGCGTGCTTGAGGGCGTTGGTCATGGCTTCCTGGACGATCCGGTAGATGCCGAGCCCGACGGCGGCCGGCAGGCCGGCCACGTCACCCCGGAGGGCGAGGTCGACCGGCAGGCCGACGGACCGGAACCGCTCCACCAGTTCGGGCAGGCCGCTGACGTCGGGCTGCGGCGACCGGACGGCCCGGTCCTCGGTTTCGCTGCGCAGCACGTCCAGCAGCCTGCGCAACTCCATCAGCGCTTCCCGGCCGGTGGCCGAGATGGTCCGCACCGCGGTCTGCGCCAGCTCGGGATCGGCGGCGATGGCGTAGCCGGCGCCGTCGGCCTGCACCACCATCACGCTCACCGCGTGCGCGACGACATCGTGCAGCTCACGGGCGATCCGGGTGCGCTCGGCGGCCACGGCGATGGTGGCCTGCTGGTCCCGTTCGGTCTCCAGCAGGCGCAGCCGCGCCTCCAGCTCGGCGTGGTAGGCACGGCGGGCGCCGACGAACTCACCCAGCGCCCAGGCGAACCCGAAGATCGCGGCGGCGCCGATGGAGAGCACCACGACCTCGCTCAGCGCCCGGATGTGCCACACCATGTCCACGACCGAACCGGCGACGAGCACCGCGGCATAGATCACCGACTGGCGCCGGTCGGTGTACACGACCAGCGTGTACAGGGCCACCGCGATCGCCAGATCGGAGGTCCGGACCGGGTGTCCGGTGGCGATGTCGCCGTGGGTGAGCAGCTGCAGCAGGCCGCCGAACAGGATCACGTAGGCCGTGGGGATCGGCCACCGGCGGCGGAACACCACCGGTACGACCATCAGTACGCCGACCGTCCAGTACGGCATCGGATGGAGCTCGGCGAACGGCTCCTTGCTCTCACTGATGGTGAGCAGCGCGAGCAGGATGGCCATGACCGAGTCGCCGACCACCGGGTGTCGGCGCAGCCACAGGCTCAACCTCCGCACCGCTCCAGCGTAGGCAGCCGTCCTCGGCCGCGCGTCCGCCTCCGGTAGCACGCTGCGTAGCCCGGTGGACTGATACCGCGGAGTACCCGAGGTCCATGGCACGATTTGCCGGTGGCGGCAGCGGGTGACCAGGGCGGTGCGGACGACGCTGAGCGGCATCTCGCCGGTCCGCTCTCCGCTGCCGTGGCCGACCTGTGCGTCCGGCTCACCCCGCAGGTGTCCGCGCGCACCGGCGCCGGGTTCGCCGAGGTCCGCCGCCGACTGGCCGCGCCACTCCAGGTCGCGGTCGCGGGGCGGATCAAGTCCGGCAAGTCCACGCTGGTCAACGCGCTGATCGGCCGCAGGGTGGCGCCCACCGACGTCGGTGAGTGCACCCGGCTGGTGACCCGGTTCTCCTACGGCACGGTCGACCGCGTCGAGGTGGTGCTGACCGACGGCAGCACCCAGGTGCTGCCGTTCGACGCGCAGGGCATGATCCCGGCCGATCTGGGCGGCACCGACCTGGCGAAGGTGTCGCATCTGGAGGCGTACCTGACCAACGCGGTGCTGCGCGACCTGACGGTGATCGACACGCCCGGTCTCGGCTCGCTGGACGCGGCATCGGCGGCCAGGACCGCAGATCTGCTGTCCAATTCGGACAGTCGCTTGGATCCGGTGTCCAGCGACGCCGTTGCCGGCGCCGAGGCCGTGCTCTACGTGGTCACCCAGTCGGTGCGGGCCGACGACCAGCAGGCGCTGGCCGCGTTCGTCGCGGCCACGGCCAGCCGCGAAGCGGGCCCGGTGAACGTGATCGCGGTGCTGAACAAGGCGGACACCGTCGTGCCGGAGTCGGTGGCCGGCGCCGACGGCGACGTGTGGCGGGCCGCGGAACTGTTGGCGCAGCGGCAGGCCGCGACGCTGCGCCCCAGGGTGGCCGGTGTGCTGCCGGTGATCAGCCTGCTCGCCGAGTCCACCGAGACCGGTGGGTTCACCTCGGCCGACGCCGACGCACTGCGCGAGTTGGCCACTGTGGACGCCGCCGACTGGGCGACCATGTCGATGTCCGCCGACCTGTTCACCACGTGGCCGGGGCCGGTGCCGACCGCCACCCGGGTCCGGCTGCTGACGACACTGGACCTGTACGGGGTGCGCTGCGCGGTGGACGCGCTGCGGGCCGAGCCGGACCTGGCAACCGGGGAGCTGCGGCGCCGGTTGTTCGCCGGGTCCGGGCTGGCCGGCGTGCGCGGCCGGCTGGACGCGGTGTTCCGGGCCCGCGCCGACGGCATCAAGGCGGCCGCGGCGCTGGCGTCGATCACGGCCCTGGCGCACGTGTCCGGCGATGCCGGCGAACGACAGCGGGTGCACGACGCGATCGAGGGATTGCTCGGCCGGCCGGAAGCCCATCACCTGCGGCTGCTGGAGGCGTTGACGCTGGTCAGCTCCGGTGCCGTGGACATGCCCGACGACCTGGCCGACGAGGTGCTCCGGGTGGGCGGTGCCACCGAGGTGGCGCAGCAGTTGGGCCTACCCGGCCGGCCGCGCCGCGACCTGGCCGCCTACGCGCTGGAGCGGGCCGGTTGGTGGCGCTCGTTCGCGTCGTTCGGGGCGACCCCGGCGCAGAGCCGGGTCGCGCACGTCGTGCACCGGGCCTATTTCCTGCTCTGGCAGCAGCTGCGGGATGCGGGGGTGGCATGACCGGAACCGATCGGTCCGATTCGGCGTCGAACGCCGGCGTGAGCACCGCCGCGTTTCTGCCGGAGCCGCCGGACCCGTACGGCCTACTGGCGCAGACCCTCGCCGACCGCAGGACGCTGGTGCAGCTGTGCGTGTACGCGCTGGACCGGGCCCGCAGCGACGGCGTGGCCGAGCGGATCGTGCGTGGCCTGGCCGGTGTCGGTGTGGCCGCGGTCCGGCCGGACGGTGAGTGCTTCGATCCCGCGCTGCACGAGGCATCCGGCACGGTGCCCACCGACGATCCGGCGCTGGCCGGGCTGATCGCGGCGACCGAGACGGTCGGGTTCGCCGACAACGGCAGGCTGCTGCGGGTGCCGGTGGTGCTGGTCTACCGATTGCGCGCCGAGCAATGACGCTCCCGGGATCGGTGCGGGCGGCTCGGGACGAGCTGCTGGCCACGCTGCGGGACGCCGATCCGGCCGCCGCCGACGGTGTGGCCGCGCTGGTCGCGGCCCGGCCGGCGGCTCCGACCGTGGTCGTGGTCGGTGAGACCAAGCGGGGCAAGAGTTCGCTGGTCAACGCGTTGCTGTCCTGTCCAGGACTGTCCCCTGTGGACGCTGACGTGGCGACGGCGGCCTACCTGGTGTTCGGCCACGACGAGCGCTGGCAGGCGGCCGCGCACTATCCGGGCCAGCTGCCGCCGGTCCCCTTCGAACTCGGCGAACTCCACAACTGGGTGAGCGCGAACCGCGAATTGCCCCTCGGGCAACTGCCACCGCGCTACGTCGAGGTGCGCGGGCCGGTGCCGCTGCTGGCCAGGCTGACGCTGGTGGACACGCCCGGCGTCGGCGGGCTGGACTCCACGCACGGCGAGCTGGCCAGGCAGGCCGCTGCCGGCGCGACCGCGCTGCTGTTCGTCGTGGACGCGTCCAGCCCGTTCACCGCCGGTGAGCTGGCGTTCCTGCGGGACGTCGGGGACCAGGTGGAGACCGTGGTGTTCGCGCTGGCCAAGACCGACGCGTTCCGCGGCTGGCGGCAGGTGATGGACGCCAACCGGGCGCTGCTCGCCGAACACGCCCCCCGGTTCGCGGCCGCCCGGTTCCACCCTTGTTCGGCCCGGTTGTTCGAGCTGGCTGCCGCCGCACCCAGCGAGCAGGCGGCGACAACGCTGCGCCAGCACTCCGGCATCGCCGAGTTGCAGACCGCGTTGCAGGAACTCGTGGTCGGCCGGTCGCTGATGCTGGCCGAGGCGAACGCCCTGCGGACGCTGGACACCGCGTTGGCAGGCGTCGAGGTCGAGGTGGCGGCCCGGTGCCGCACGCTGTCCGCCGAAGCGGACCACGCCGACGAGCTGCGCGGCCGCCGCGACGAGCTGGCCGTAGCGCGCCGGTCGTCCACCCGGGGATGGCAGCTGCGGCTGCGTGGCGAGATCCAGCGGGCCCGGGTGGAGAGCGGGCACGAGGTCAGCCGGCAGATGCGGGACGTGCAGGCGTGGTTGCGGCATGCCATCGACGCCGCCGACCGCGGCCGTCTCACCGAGCTGCCCGGCCAGGTGGACGCCGCCCTGCAGGTGGTCTCCTACCGGCTGTCCGGCGAGCTGGCGCAACGACTGGACCGGGTCGCCGGGACCGCGCTGGCCGACCTGTTCACCCCGGACGAGCTGGCGCTGGCCACGGCGCGGTTCACCAGGACCGGCGGGCCGTCGATGGCGCAGCGGCCACCGGAGCGCAGGCCGCCCACCGCCGACGACCGGCTGCTCGTGTTCATGGGCATCACCGGCGGGTTCGGCGCGGCCAGGGTGGCCGCGCTGCCGCTGGCCGGGCTCGGCGTCGCCGTGCTCAACCCGCTCGTGCTGCCGGTGACGATCGTGATCGGGCTGGGTGCGGGCTGGTGGCTGGCCCGCACCCGCAGGCACACGGCCGACAAGCAGCACATGAAGCAGTGGCTGACCGAGGCCGTCGCCGAAGCCCGCGCCACGATGGACCAGCTGGTCGCCGAGCAGTTGATCGACGTGGAGCAGCAGCTGTCGCTGGCCCTGGACGACGCCCTGGGCAGGCGGATCGACGGCATCGACACGCAGCTGAAGGACGTGGCCGCGGCGCTGCGGCTGGCCGACGACGAGCGGACCAGCAGGCTGGCGGCGCAGGGCAGGCTGCTGGCGCGGGTGCGGCACGGCCGGGGGCGGATCGAGGGGTTGTTGACCCAGATCAGGGCATTGCGGGACGGACCGTGACGTACGACTGGTCTGCGGAACCGCACGGGCATACGGTGAGTCCAAGGATGCGACAGCACACTTCGACCTGCCGCCGGGAGGCGGGGAACTGAGGAAGCCGTGTACATCGACGACGGCAGCGCGGGTGACTCCGGCGAGCTGAACATCGACGTCGACGGCCACGAGTACGCCGAGGAGAGTGCCCTGGCCAGCTGGGTGGGCAACGACGATCTGCTCGTCGACACCGACCACGGCACAGGGGAAATCGGCTCGGTGGACATCGGCCCGGCCACGGTGGACACCGACGACGACGGCCACCCGGACACGGCGGTGGTGCACGACGCGCGGGGCGACACGGTGCTGTACACCGACAGTGACGGCGACGGGCACGCCGACACCGCGACCGAGCTCACCCCGGACGGCCAGGTGATCATCGCCGACGAGGGTGCCGATCACGAGTGGGCGCAGGCGCAGCACGGGCACCTGACCTCGGACGGCCAGTACCAGGTCGACAGCTCCGCGGCGCAGCCGTTCACCCCGCCGGTGAACGCCGATTCCGCTGATGACAGCGCCTGGAGCGGGTGGGCGGGCGCGTTCAGTGACGCCGGCAGCGCCCGCGGTGTGGTGCGCATCGATGCCACCACCGGCCAGTGGATCAGCCAGAACTGAGCTACACGTCACAAACCGGTAACGATGGCGCAAGCGGCCTGTCGGGGTCACCCGAATACAGCACAGCGGGTGGGTGCTTAATCGATACCCTGATCGTTTTTGTGAGCGAACCGACACGATTGGCATGCATGGTTCGCCGGTCGCCGGGTTAACCTCGGTACATCCCATTCCCTGGCACGTCCGCCTAGCCCGCGGACGTAGCCGGTATTTCCACGGACGACGACGTCACACGTTCGGGCTTCTGCCGAACGTGTGATCCGTCGTTCAGTCAGGAGACGAGGCGCGATGACAGCAGTGACCATCCCCGGTCTCGACCAGGCACCGACCACGCACTCCCGGCTGCTCTCGTGGGTCCGCGAGGTGGCCGAACTGACGACCCCCGACGAGGTGGTGTGGGTTGACGGTTCGGCTGCCGAATGGGACCGCATGACGGCGAAACTCGTCGAAGCCGGCACGTTCGTGCCGCTGCGCAAGAAACAGAATTCGTTCTGGGCCGCATCCGACCCCGACGATGTGGCGCGCGTCGAGGAGCGCACTTTCATCTGTTCGGTCGATGAGGCCGACTGTGGTCCGACCAATAACTGGATGGACCCGAACGAGATGAAGTCGATCATGACTGAGCTGTACCGCGGTTGCATGCGCGGGCGGACGATGTACGTGATCCCGTTCTGCATGGGTCCGCTCGGCGCCGACCAGCCGATGCTGGGTGTCGAGATCACCGACTCCGAGTACGTCGTCGTGTCGATGCACATCATGACCAGGGCCGGTGACGCGGCGCTGGCCAAGTTCGGTGAGGACGCCGACTTCGTGCCGTGCCTGCACTCCGTCGGCGCGCCGCTCGATGTCGACCAGGCCGACGTGCCGTGGCCGTGCAACGAGACGAAGTACATCACGCACTTCCCGGAAGAGCGGATGATCTGGAGCTACGGCTCCGGCTACGGCGGCAACGCGCTGCTGGGCAAGAAGTGCTACTCGCTGCGCATCGCCTCCGCGATCGCGCGCGACGAGGGCTGGCTCGCCGAGCACATGCTGATCCTGAAGCTGATCTCGCCGGAGAAGAAGGTCTACTACGTCGCGGCGGCATTCCCGTCGGCGTGCGGCAAGACCAATCTGGCGATGCTGGAGCCCACCGTTCCCGGCTGGGAGGTGCAGACGGTCGGCGACGACATCGCCTGGATGCGCTTCGGTGAGGACGGCAGGCTGTACGCGGTCAACCCGGAGAACGGCTTCTTCGGCGTCGCACCGGGCACCGACTGGCACACCAACCCGAACGCCATGCGCACCATCGACCGAGGCAACTCGATCTTCACCAACGTGGCGCTGACCGACGACGGCGACGTGTGGTGGGAGGGCATGGGCGAGGCCCCGCCCGCACACCTGACCTCGTGGAAGAAGCAGGACTGGACGCCGGAGTCGGAGGAGAAGGCGGCCCACCCGAACTCGCGGTACTGCACGCCGATGGCGCAGTGCCCGATCGTGGCGCCGGAGTTCGACGACCCGAACGGCGTGCCGATCTCGGCGATCTTCTTCGGCGGTCGGCGTGCCACCACGATCCCGCTGGTCACCGAGTCGCGGGACTGGCAGCACGGCGTGTTCATGGGCGCCACGGTGTCCAGCGAGACGACCGCAGCCGCGAAGGGCAAGGTCGGCGTCGTGCGCCGCGACCCGATGGCCATGCTGCCGTTCATCGGCTACCACGCCGGTGACTACCTCCAGCACTGGATCGACACCGGCAAGGCCAGTGACGCGGCGAAGCTGCCGAAGATCTTCTACGTCAACTGGTTCCGCCGTGGCGACGACAAACGTTTCCTCTGGCCCGGATTCGGCGAGAACTCCCGCGTGCTCAAGTGGGCGATCGAGCGGATCGAGGGCAAGGCAGCCGCTGTGGAGACGCCGATCGGCTTCGTGCCGACGGTCGCCGACCTCGACACCGACGGGCTGGAGGCCGACCACGCCGACATCGCCGAGTCGCTGCGGGTGGACGCCGATGACTGGCGTGCCGAGCTGCCGCTGATCGAGGAGTGGTTCGAGAAGATCGGTGACAAGGTCCCGACGTCACTGCGGGACGAGCTGGCCGCGATGAAGCAGCGGCTGGCCTGACCGGACGCAGCACGTAAAGTCACGGGCAACCCGTTCTTCGTGGAAAGGTTGCCCGTGACTTCTGCCGTCCCCATGAGGAGCGTCGTCAGCTTCGTGCGCCGGGGTGGCCGGATCACGGTCGGCCAGCAGCGCGCCTGGGACACGCACTGGCCTGCGCTGGGCCGCGATGTCGCCGACCTGCCGGCCGGGGTGCTCGACACCGCCGCCTGGTTCGGCCGGTCGGCGCCGGTGCGGCTGGAGATCGGCTCCGGGATGGGCGAGACGACCGCGCTGCTGGCGCAGGCCGAACCGGACGTCAACTACCTGGCCGTCGAGGTCTACGAGCCCGGCCTGGCGCAGCTGATGCTGCGGGCCGAGTCGTTCGGTCTGACGAATCTGCGGCTGCTGCGTGGTGACGCGGTGACCGTGCTGACCGACCACGTCGCACCGGACTCACTGGACGGTGTGCGGATCTTCTTCCCCGACCCGTGGCCGAAGAAGAAACACCACAAGCGCAGGCTGGTGCAGCCGGAGTTCGTGGCACTGGTGGCCAGTCGGCTGGCCGTCGGCGGACGGCTGCACCTGGCCACCGACTGGGCATCCTACGCGGACCAGATGCTCGCCGTGTGCTCGGCGGAACCGTTGCTGCGCAATGAGTTCGACGGTTGGGCACCCCGGCCGGACTGGCGGCCGGTGACGAAGTTCGAGAGCCGTGCGCGGGCCGAGGACCGGATCAGCCGGGACTTGATGTTCGAGCGTGTCGCAGGTTGATACCGACCGTGCGCCGACCACTCGACGGGGTGGTCGGACATCGGTCCAGGATTGACTCGGATGGCAGTGACGGGTGACCGGGTCCTGGCGGTAAGTTCGCCGTCCGTGACCGCCTTACCCGCCGAAGCCGGGTTACCCACGAGCGTGGATCCGCGGGCCGCCGAACACTTCGTCCGGATGTTCCACGACGCCCATCCGGCCGCCGGACCAGCTGGTACCCGGCTGGCCGAGGTGCGGGCCGCGATCGCGGCGACCGGCACCTACCGACACACCGCGGGCGAGCTGGCCTACGGCGCCCGGGTGGCATTACGCGACTCCGGCTGGTCCACCAGCGGGGTGCCGTGGCGGCAGCTGAAGGTCCGGGACCTGCGTGGCCTGCGCAACGCGGCCGCCGTGGCCGCCGAGTGCGTCGCCCACTTACGGCACGCCACTGCGGGCGGCCGGATCCGGCCGCTGGTCACCGTGTTCGCCCCGGACACCCCGGCGGCGCCGGGGCCGAGGGTGTGGAACGACCAACTGGTCCGCTACGCCTGCCACTCGCCCGAACTCGGCGATCGCCGCGATGCCGATTTCACCGCCGCGGTCCGCGCGATGGGCTGGCAGCCACCGAGGACGCTGGGCCGGTTCGACCGGTTGCCGCTCGTCGTGGAGACGGCGCACGAGGGCCCACAGCTGTTCGACGTACCGGCCGATGCGGCCGCCGACGTGCCGCTGCACCATCCGGAGCTGCCGTGGTTCGCCGAGTTGGGGCTGCGCTGGGCATCGGTGCCCGTGGTGGCCAACATGACGCTCACCATCGGCGGGGTGAGCTACCCGGCGGCGCCGGTGAACAGCGTGCACGTGGGTACCGACATCGGCACGCGAGGGCTGGCCGACGAGGCCGCCTACGGGATGGCGCGCTTGGTTGCCGAGCGGCTCGGCCTGGACACCTCGACCGAGCGCACCCTGTGGCGGGACCGGGCCACGGTGGAGTGCAACCGGGCGGTGCTGCACTCGTTCGACACGGCCGGGGTCACCGTCACCGACCACTACGCCGAGGCCCAGCACCGGCTGGCGTGGCTGCGCTCCCGGCAGCGGGCGCACGCGCACCGGCCGACGTTCCGGGTGGCGCCGCAGGACGCGTTGCGTGCCCGACAGGGTGGTCCGCCGAGGTTCGGCATCCCCACGTCACCAGCCCCCATGTCACCCGATCAGGGGCCGGTCCCGGCGGGTCCGAACAGCGAGACACGACTGGTCGGCGCATAGTGATCGAATGCGCCCGGGTGTCCGCAATGTTCTCGTCCTGACCGGATGTCTCGCCGTGCTCGGCACGGCGGGCGGCCTGGCGACCGCGGCGCTGCACTCGGCGACCGTGGCCTCCACCCAGGTCGAGACGGCCGCGGTGGTGGTCGACGCCAACGACACGTCCGGCGCGGCCAAACTGACCGTGTTGCAGCCGGTCAACGTCAACTCCGGCGGTGGCCGGCGGACCGTCCCGGCCGGCACCCAGTTCGTCACCGCGAGCGGCCTGCTCACCGAGTCGCTGCCGGCCGCCAGCAAGGCCGTGGTCGGCGACACCCTCTCCTGCGACCTGCGGATCAGCGTGTCGCGTGGCGACCCGGTGATCGACCTGGTGCGCTGCACGCCCGCGAAGACCAGTCCACGCGGCTGACCGCGGTCCGTCTGCTGGCAGGATCAGCGGGCATGACGAGTGCCCGGATGACGATCGCCCAGCGCCTGCACGCCCCTGCCGTGCTGCCCTGTGATCCGGCGTGTGCCGTGCTGCGCGACGCCGTTGTCGACGTGACCGCCGACGGCCGGATCGGCCACGTCGGACCAGCGGCCAGCGCCCCGCCCACTGCGGCACCCGTGCGTCGGCTGCCCGGGATTCTGTTGCCCGGCTTGGTGAACACCCACGCGCACAGCCCCATGACGGTGCTGCGGGGCATGGGTGGCGACCTGCCGCTGCTGCGCTGGCTGCACGAGGTGATCTGGCCCGCCGAGGCCAAACTGGTGGCCGCCGACGTGCGCGCCGGCATGCTGCTCGGCTGCGTGGAGATGCAGCGGGCCGGCGTGACGACCAGCGCCGAGATGTACTTCCACGGCGAGCAGGTCGTCGACGCGGTGCTGGCGGCCGGCTCCCGGGTGGTCCTCGGCGGCCCGCTGATCGACCTGCCGGGGATGGACTGGCGGGCGGACCTGGCCGCCATCGACAAGTGGATCGACGCGGACGGCCTGCGCTTCGGTCCGGCCGAGCGGATCGAGATCGGTTACGGCGCCCATTCGGCATACATGCTCCCGGCCGAGTCGCTGCCGCTGATCGCGGCGTCGGCGCGGGACCGGGGTGCGCTGCTCCAGATCCACGTCGCCGAGGCGGCGCACGAGGACACAGCGCAGCGGGAGCGGTACGGCTCGGTGCCGGCGATGCTGAGCGAGCTGGGAGTGCTGGGCGGCCGGGTGCTGGCCGCGCACGCCGTGCACCTGTGCGACGCCGACATCGAACTGTTCGCGGGCGCCGGGGTCGGTGTGGCGCACTGTCCCGGCTCGAACGCGAAGCTCGCGTCCGGCATCGCGCGACTGGTGGACCTGCGGACAGCCGGGGTGGCCGTCGGCCTGGGCACCGACGGGCCGGCCAGCAACGACGACCTGGATCTGTGGGAGGACATGCGGCTGGCCGCGATGCTGGCTCGACTGGCCACCGGGGACGCGACCGCCGTGACGGCACCGGATGTGCTGCTGATGGCCACCCGGGGCGGCGCGGCGGCGCTGGGCCGGGACGACATCGGCGCGCTGGAGCCGGGCCGGTGGGCCGATCTCGTGCACGTCGACGTGGACGACATCGGGTTCGTCGGCGGCCTGGACGTGCCCGATCCGCAGTTGGTGGCGAACCTGGTGTGGGCGGCCGGTGCACGGGCTATCCGGGATGTATGGGTGGCGGGCGAGCGGGTGCTGGCGGATGGCGTGTCGACCACGGTGGACGAGGCGGCGGCGCTGGCCGACGCCCGGGCCGCCAGCAAGCGGCTGCTCAACGGCTGATTTTGAGTATCGTCGACATGGGATTGGGGGCATGGATGAAACGCATCAGGCTCTGGACAGCGGCATTGGTGGCGGCCGGCTCGGCCCTGTTGCTGGCCGTGCCGGCATCGGCGAGCACGGTCACGGTCAACGACGAGGCCGGCGTGCTCAACGTCACAACCGTGCAGAACGACGCGGCCAGCCTCCAGGTCCCGATCTACATCTGGACCACGACGCAGGACGCGGCCAGCGAGTCGGCGTTCGACAGCGACGTGCAGGCCAAGGTGTCGTCGCAGTTCCCGATCGTGCTGGGTATCAACACGAAGGCGCACCACGAGACGCTGCGCATCGGCGAGTCGTCCGGTTTCACGCAGGACTCGGCGAACGCGGCGGCATCCAGTGCGAACGCAGCCTTCGACAACGTGATGCGGTCGCGCGACGACTACACCGGGGCTGTGCAGGCGGCGGTGAGCAGCCTGCGGTCAGCGCTGGCCGACCGGGGTAACGGCTCGGCATCCCGTTCGACCTCGCACGGCAGCCTGGTCGGCGGCATCGTGCTCCTGGTGATCATCGTGGTGGTGATCGCCGTGCTGGCCAGGGTGTTCCGCGGCTTCCGGCGTGGCCGGCGAATGGCAGGCCCTGGCTACGGCGGCGGTTACGGCCAGCAGGGTTACGGCCCTGGCTATGGCCCCGGCGGCCCGGGTTACGGCGGCGGCTACGGACCGGGCTACGGCGGCGGTATCAGCCCCGGCGCGGCAGGCGGTATCGGCGCGGTCGGTGGCGGGCTGCTCGGTTACGAGCTGGGCAAGATGTCGGGCGAGAACGAGCAGTTCCGGCGCGACGAGATGTACGGCAACCAGGGTTTCGGCGGTGACCAGGGCGGCGGTGGCGACTGGGTCGTCGGCCAGGACAGCGACTTCGGTGGCGGCGACTTCGGTGGCGGCGACTCCGGAGGTGGCGACTCCGGAGGTGGCGGCGGGGACTGGTAGGGCTCACCTCAAGGTTGCGGCGGTCGCTCCGCTCCTTGGCCTCCCGCGCCGCTGGCGCGCCAGGCCGCTAATCCGCCTCTTCCTCAACAACCGTTCGCTGGGCGGCGACCGCGGGCCGGACCGACACGTCCAGCACCTGCGCGTCGTCCGGCGCCCGCACCGCCCACGCCACCGCGGCGGCCACCGTGTCGGCCGCCAGGTAGTTGTCCGGCTCGTACTCGCCGCCCTCGGCCTCGCGCACCCCGCGCTGCATGTCCGTCCCGGTCCGCCCCGGGTACACCGACGTGACCCGCACGCCGTGCTCGGCCTCCTCGGCGCGCAGTGCCTCGGCGTAACCACGCAGTGCGTGCTTGCTGGCCGCGTAGGCACCCCAGTCGGCGCGGGCGGACAGGCCCTGACCCGAGTTGACCAGTACGACACGGCCCTGAACCGCACGTAGTGCCGGCAGCAGCAGCCGGGTCAGCTCGGCCACCGCGATCACGTTGAGTTCCATGGTGCGCCGCCACACGTCCACCGACGAGTCGGCCAGCGACGCGATGGTGATCGTGCCGGCGCTGTGCACCAGGACGTCCAGCTCGTCGATGCCGGCGACCGATTCGGCCAGCGCTTCGGCGTCGGTGAGGTCGACCGGCCACGGCTGCGCACCGGGCAGTTCCAGCGCCAGCGCTACGAGTGCGGCCGTGTCCCGCCCGCCGAGCAGCAGCTCGTGGCTCGTGCACAGCTCGCGGGCGACTGCCGCGCCGATTCCCCGGGTCGCACCGGTCACCAGTGCGAGTGGACGAGTTGCCATACACAGCACGGTAGCCGGGCACGCTGTGCGCGCCCGGCCACCCCCGTACTTCGGATCAGTGGCTCAGCCTTCGACCTCACCGGTGATGAACTGCTCGACGGCGTCGTAGGCCTCCGAGTCGGAGTACTGCTCGGGCGGCGACTTCATGAAGTACGACGACGCGGACAGCAGCGGTCCGGCGTGGCCGCGGTCCAGTGCGATCTTCGCCGCGCGGACCGCGTCGATGATGACGCCTGCCGAGTTGGGCGAGTCCCACACTTCCAGCTTGTACTCCAGGCTCAGCGGCACGTCACCGAACGCGCGGCCTTCCAGGCGCACGTAGGCGAACTTGCGGTCGTCCAGCCACGGCACGTAGTCCGACGGTCCGATGTGGACATCGGCCTTCTGCATCTCGTGCGGGATCTGGGACGTGACCGCCTGGGTCTTGGAAATCTTCTTGGACTGCAGGCGCTTGCGCTCCAGCATGTTCATGAAGTCCATGTTGCCGCCGAAGTTGAGCTGGTACGTGCGCAGCAGCTCGACACCCCGGTCCTCGAACAGCTTGGCCATCACCCGGTGCGTGATCGTGGCGCCGACCTGGGACTTGATGTCGTCACCGACGATCGGCAGGCCCGCTGCGCGGAACTTCTCCGCCCACACCGGATCCGACGCGATGAACACCGGCAGCGCGTTGACGAACGCGACGCCCGCGTCGATGGCGCACTGGGCGTAGAACTTGTCCGCGTCCTCCGAACCCACCGGCAGGTAGGAGACCAGCACGTCGACACCGGCCGCCTTGAGTGCCGCGACGACGTCCGCGGGCTCCTCATCGGACTCGGTGATCATTTCCGTGTAGAAGTCGCCGAGGCCGTCGAACGTGTGCCCGCGCTGCACGGCGACGCCGAGCGGTGGCACGTCGCAGATCTTGATCGTGTTGTTCTCGCTGGCCACGATCGCCTCGGACAGGTCGCGGCCGACCTTCTTGGCGTCCACGTCGAACGCGGCGACGAACTCGACGTCCCGCACGTGGTAGTCGCCGAACTGGACGTGCATCAGGCCGGGCACCCGCGTGGCCGGATCAGCGTCCCGGTAGTAGTGCACCCCCTGCACCAGGGATGAGGCACAGTTGCCCACGCCGACGATGGCTACCCGAACGCTACGGCGACGCTCGCCCATACCGGGTCCTCCTTCTCAACCTTCGACTGGTGACAGTGGTTCACACGGCGTGCGGGCGACTGGCGGCGCTACTGCTCGCGGCCGTCCTGCTCTGCCCGCTCGTGCTCGATCAACTCGTTGAGCCAGCGCACTTCGCGCTCGCTGGACTCCAGGCCCATCCGGTGCAGTTCGCGCGTGTAGCGGTCGATCTGCTCGCCTGCCCTGGCCAGCGTCGCGCGCAGGCCCTCCCGGCGTTCCTCGACCTTGCGCCTGCGGCCCTCCAGGATGCGCATCCTGACCTCGGCCGGCGTGCGGGAGAAGAACGCCATGTGGACGCCGAATCCGTCGTCGTCCCAGGTCTGCGGGCCGCCGTCGGCGACGAGCTCGGCGAACCGCTCCTTGCCATCGGCGGTGAGCCGGTAGACCCGGCGGGCCCGCCTGCCCCAGGACCGTGCGGCCTTGGTGCCGTCCTCGTCGTCCGGCTCGGTGAGTTCCTCGACGATCAGCCCGGCCCGCTGCAACCGGCGCAGGGCCGGGTAGAGCGAGCCGTAGGAGAACGCGCGGAACGCGCCGAGCAGGCTGGCGAGCCGTTTCCGGAGCTCGTAGCCGTGCATCGGGGCCTCGTGCAGCAGACCGAGGATCGCGAACTCGATCACGAGACACCTCCCACACGACTGGACCGCATGACCGGAACGTTGACGCCACTATATCGCTCCGATACATCAGGTCCGCGTTATGTGAGTCCGTTGTGGTGAAAGCCACGAAGTCGCCAGGCCGCCCAAACGGACGAGCGATCACCCAGCATGGCCACGTACCCTGTGTGCGTGCGGAACCGACGGCAGGTGGTGGACCACGCGTTGCAGCGCAAGGCACTGCTCGCGGGGGTCTACTCCGGTCGCGTGGGCACGATGGAGGTCTGCGACGCCAGCCCCTACCTGCTGCGCGCGGCCAAGTTCCACGGCCAGCCCAGCGATGTCACCTGCCCGGTGTGCCGCAAGGAACCGCTCACCCTGGTGTCGTGGGTCTACGGTGACGAGCTGAAGCATCTGTCCGGTTCGGCCCGTACCACCGAGGAGCTCACCAGGATGTCGACGATGTTCGGCGAGTTCCGGGTGTACGTGGTGGAGGTTTGCCGCACCTGTAGTTGGAACCACCTGGTGCAGTCATACGTCCTGGGAACAGGAGACAGCGACGACCAGGACACCCGCGGCTCGCGCAGGAGGACCGCTTCGGAGTGAAGCGGCACCCACTCGCGGCCCAGCCGTGTGGCGCCCCCGACTGCATGACCACCGAACGCCGCACCGCAGTGGTGTGGCGATCTGGGAGGCCCTTTCGTGAACGACCGCCGTGACGATCAACACCGTGACGAGCAGCGGGACGGCCAGCCGAGCTGGCCTACCGGCAGTGACCCCGATTCCGGTGGGGCGGCACCGGGAGGCGACCGGCCAGCCGGTCAGCGCCCGACGCCCGCCGGACCGGCGAGTGAGCAGCCTCGGGCAGGTGGTGCGCCGGGCGGTCCAGCGGTCCCGAGTGGGCCGGGCGTTCCGAACGGGCCGATCTCGCCGGCCAGGGGCACCCCGCAGCCGCCGCGTGGCCAGCACCAGCCGCCTGGTGGTCCGCCGCCGATCCGCCCGGGTGGCCAGCCCACCCGGGCCGTGGGCATGCCGCCGCCGGGGGGCAGGCCGGGGATGCCGCCGCGTGGCCCGAACGGGCCCGGCGGACCGCAGGGCAGGCCGGGTCCCGGTCGACCGGGCGAACGGCCCACCGACCACATCCCGCCGGTCAAACGGCCGGACGAGTACCGGCGTGAGCCCGACCTGCTGACCCACCGCGACGACGACTACCTGATGGACCAGCAGCCGGTCGACGACTACGACCCGGCGCCGTCGGGCTACTACGAGGGCGACGGCAAGCGGGGCAAGCGGCGCAAGACGTGGCGCTGGGTCCGGCGCACCCTCTACGTGCTGATCTTCCTCGGCGTCACGACACCGATCGCCGCGTTCTACCTGATCTACCAGAACGTGACGGTGCCCGACCCGCAGACCGTGGCGTTCGGCCAGGCGCAGCCGGTGACGATCTACTACGCCGACGGCACGGTGATGGACAAGATCACCACCAACTCGCGGATCTTCATCAAGCCGAACACCATCCCGCAGAACGTGCGGCACGCCGTCGAGGCGGCCGAGGACGAGACGTTCGAGACGAACAACGGGTTCGACGTCAAGGCCATCGCCAGGACGGTGTTCAACCAGCTCACCGGCGGTACGGGCGGTGGCTCGACGATCACGCAGGAGTACATCAAGGTCGCAACGGGCAACGACCAGCACAGCCTCTCCAGGAAGGTCTCGGAGGTCGCCGAGGCCTACAAGATGACCAAGACGTACACCAACAAGAACGACATCCTGGCCGCCTACCTGAACATCGTGTACTTCGGCCGGGGCGCCTACGGCATCGAGTCGGCGGCGCGCGCGTTCTACGGCGTGTCCGCCGCCCAGCTGACCCCGCCGGAGGCCGCGCTGCTGGCCGGCATGATCCAGGCCCCCGGCCGGGCCAACGACGCGGCCTACCAGCAGAAGCGGTTCACCTACGTGTGGGGCCGGATGGCCACCAACAAGTGGATCTCGCAGGCCGAGTTCACCGCCGGCAAGTTCCCGACGCCGAAGGCGGACGTCAGCGCCGAGCAGTCGCTGCCGTGGGACCGCCAGCTGATCGTGGCGCGGGTGCTGGCCGAGTTGCAGACCAACGGCTGGTCACAGGACGCGCTGAAGGCGCAGGGCGCACAGATCTACACCACGATCCAGCCGACGGCGCAGACCCAGGCCGAGCACTCCATCGTGGACACGCTGAAACCGGACGCGAAGCTGATGAACGGCGGCGGGATGGTCATCCCGGGCATCGGCAAGGTGACGAACAACAACAAGGCGCCATCGGCGAAGAATCCGCAGGTGAAGAACAGCGAGGCGGCCGCGCTGGTCTCGATCAACCCGAGCAACGGGGAGATCGTCGCGTGGTACGGCGGCAACAACCCGAAGGCCAGCCAGCTGGACATGGCCAACACGCCGCACCAGCCGGGTTCGTCGTTCAAGCCGTATGTGTTCACGGCGGGCCTGGAGAAGGATCCGCAGCAGATCGGGTTGAACTCCGTGTGGGACCCGAAGAGCCCGCAGACGATCCTCGGCCACGTGGTGCACAACTCCGACGGTGACTCCTGCCCGGACCCGTGCACGGTCAAGAAGGCGATGACCAACTCGATCAACACGGTGTTCTACGCGATGGGCGCGCACACGCAGGTCGGCACGCCTGCCGTGCAGAAGGCGGCATTCCAGGCCGGCATCCCGAAGACGGAGTTCGACCCGACCGCGCACGGCCAGGAGCCGAGCCTGGTCACGCTCGACCCGAATACGCACAAGCCGGTGCAGATCGAGGGTGGTATCTCCATCGGCCAGTACCCGGTGCGGCCGCTGGACCAGGCGCAGGGCTACGCCACGTTCGCCAACAACGGGATGTACATCCCGGCGCACTTCGTCCGCAAGGTGACCGACATCAGCGGGCAGAACGTGCTGTACCAGTTCAACACCCCGGCGAAGCCGGCGTTCAGCTCCGACCCGCAGCAGAGTGCCGCGATCGCCAGGACCGTGTCCGACTCGATGACCGACGTGGCGGCTTCGTCCGGCTACGCGCTGGCCGACGGCCGGCCCGCCGACTCGAAGACCGGCACGCAGAACTACGTGGCACCGGACGGCACGAACAACAACTACAACTCCGACGCGTGGACGATCGGGTTCACACCGCAGATCGTCACGGCGGTGTGGTTCGGCCACTACGACAACCCGGGGCCGATCTTCGGCAACGGCAACAACCTGCTGCACGTGGGGAAGAACACGAACTACAACGTGTTCGGCCGCGAGGAACCGGGCGCGATCTGGCAGTCCTACATGAACGCCTACCTCAAGGACCAGCCGATCATGCAGTTCCCCACGTCCCCGGCGGACATCGGCGGCAGCTGGAACTTCGTGACCAACACGGACGCCGCGGCCACGCCGCCGGCCAGCACACCGCCGGCCCAGCCCCCGGCCACGCAGACGACGCCGACGACCAACCCCAACCAGCCGCCGTTCAGCCTGCCCAACCCACCGGGCAAGCACCATCCGCCGACCACGACCGACCCGCCGACGGGGACGACGGTCTGTGATCCGATCACGGGCTGTGGCGGCGGTGGTGGCGGTGGTGGCGGGCCGGGCAACCAGCCGCCGGCAGGCGCTGGCGGGTAGTGGTCGGGTTCTACCCCGAGCCGACATCGTTGCCTCTACGATCCGGCACGTGGTCAGCATTCCGCCCGACACGCAGGACGCAGGCGCCGCTCCGACGGCGACTGCGTCCGTGGACGACGTCGACTCGCTCGGTCCGGAGGACCGGGTCATCCCGAGTTGGACCGAGCCGATCGGCAGACAGGCCAGCAAGATCATCGGTGGGCCGCTGGGGCGGCACGCTTCGGTGGGCAGGCACTGGTTCTGGACACCGCTGCGCGCCGTCCTGCTGCTCACCGTGCTGGTGCTGACCCTGAGTTGGTTCGTGAAGTCGCCGTGCATCCAGCAGTACACCGACGGCAACGGGCAGCAGCAGCTGGACTGGCGGGCGAACCGGCAGTATGTGGCGTTCTGCTACTCCGACATCGTGCCGCTGTACACGGCGGAACGGCTCGACCAGCCCGGCACCTTCCCGTACAAGACGTCCTGGATCGACAGCCCGGGTACGGCCAACGCGCAGGTCAGGTACATGGAGTACCCGGTGTTGACCGGGCTGTTCCAGTGGATGAACGCGAAGCTGGCGCAGGGCTGGGCGCACCTGTCCGGCTCGTCGGGCTTCCTGCCCGGCGCGCTGACGGTGGTGCTGTACTTCGACTTCAGCGCGCTGTTTCTGGCGGTGGCCTGGATCGTCACGGTGTGGGCCACCACCCGAACCGCGCGGCGGCGGCCGTGGGACGCGATCCTGATGGCGGCATCGCCGCTGGTGCTGGTGCACGCCTTCACCAACTTCGACGCACTGGCCACCGCGTTCGCCGCGACCGCCCTGCTGGCGTGGTCCCGAAAACGGCCGGTGCTGGCCGGCGTGCTGATCGGGCTCGGCGCGGCGACGAAGCTGTATCCGGCGTTCTTCCTGTTGCCGTTGCTGCTGTTGTGCATCCGGGCCGGCAAGGTGGACAAGTGGCTACAGGCCGCCGGTGGCGCCGTCATGTCGTGGCTGGTGGTGAACCTGGCGTTCATCGTGGACTTCCACGCCGGGTGGTGGGAGTTCTTCCGGCTCAACATCCAGCGCGGCATGGACCCGGACTCGGTCTACAACGTCATCTCGTACTTCACCGGGTGGGCGGGCTTCGATCCGAACCTCCCTCCACATCAGAACCCGAGCGTGCTCAACCTGGTCACCACGGTGCTGCTGTTGTTGTGCTGCGTCGGCATCGCGTGGCTGGCGTTGACCGCGCCGCGCCGCCCTCGCCTGGCACAGCTGTGTTTCCTGCTGGTGGCTGCGTTCCTGTTGACCAACAAGGTGTGGAGCCCGCAGTACTCGCTGTGGCTGGTGCCACTGGCGGTGCTGGCCGTCCCGAGGTGGAAGCTGGTACTCACCTGGATGGTGCTGGACGCGCTGGTGTGGTTCCCGAGGATGGCCTACTACCTGGAACTCGCGCTGGCGTCGCAGCACTCGGACGACCGCGGACTGCCGCAGGGCTGGTTCCTGGCGATGGTGATCATCCGGGACCTGGCCGTGCTGGGGCTGTGCGCGATGATCGTCCGGGACATCTACCGGCCGGCGGACGACCTGGTCCGGATGACGGGCGACGACGACCCGACCGGCGGCTTCCTGGATGGCGCTCCGGACCGGTTCACCCTTCGGCGGCCGCAGCGGGCACTCTCCACTTCCGGGTGACGGTGGCGTTCGAGACCTACCATTTCACCCGTTCCGTCGGCACCCGGCCCAGCTCGACCCGCCTATCAGCCGCCACTCGTTCAGCCGAACGGTGGGTAGCGGTGACCATCCGTACTTGCCGCCGATCGTCTGTTACCGGCCGTTCGGCGCTTACCGACGCGTAGCACAGGCGAGTAACAAGATCATTACGGGACGATGGGGACACACGGGCGATCCGCCGTGTCAACACCCAACGTCGAGGGAAGCAAACGTAACAATGTTACGGCAGCACTACGCCGAGCGGTCCAGCAGCGAACAACCTGACACCGACCAGCCCTCGGCCGGCCGGGTACTGCCCCAGTGGCAGATCACGACGCGCCGATGGCTGGCCGTCACCTGCGAACGCATCCTCGGCGAGTGTTGGGCGCCCAACCCGCGAACCGGGCTGCTCGTACTGCTGCTGATCATCGTGCTGCTCGGCATCATCGCGGTGACACTCAGTATCGGCAATGCGCTGCTCGTCCTCGTGGTCGCCGCCGTGATGCGGATCGCGTGCGAGCGCCGCTGGTCCCGATCCAGGTCGCGCGACTAGCGATCCTGCTTGCGGCGCACCAGTTTCAGCGCCGACCACGTGCCGTCCACAGCGCACACCTTCACGTCCACCAACCCGTGGTCCAGGCCGTACTCACGGACCACGTCGTCGGTCAGGTCGGTCGGCACCCCGGACGCCCGCTTCGGCCACGCCACCCACAGCGCACCCGGCACGGTGAGCGCGGTGACCGCCGTCGACCACGCCGCGTCCAGGTCGGCCAGCATCGGGCAGAACAGCAACTGCACGTCGTACGGCGACCCGTCGGCGGTCGTGTCGTACTCGCAGTCCAGCGTGAACCCGGCGGGCGCGGCCCGGAGCAGCACCCTGGACCCCGGTTTGACGCCGAGCTTGCCGGTCAGCGGCCGACCCGAGTAACCCGCCGTGGTCATGTCGCGGGTTCCAGCTCCGCTCGTCGCGCGACCCCGGCCGGTGACGTGTCCGCGTCGTCGGTCGTCGAGGGCGACCACAGGAACATGAAGAACAGCACGGCCAGCAGCGCCGCCCGACCCCACACGCCGACCGAGGTGGCCTGCGCGGCCAGCCCGTCGTAGATGCCGTACGGCCGGTGGTAGGTGATCGCGTAGTAGTAGCGGAAGATCCCGACGCCCATGGCGACGTCGGCCAGGTAGTACAGGATGATCCACACCCACTTGACCCGGACCATCGCGAACATCGGCACCAGCCACAGCGTGTACTGCGGCGAGTGCACCTTGTGGAACAACAGGAATCCGCACAGCATCGCGGCCGACACGGCCACCCACGGATACGTGCCCTCACGCCGGTAGCGCACCCAGCCCAGCACGCAGGCGACGACGAAAGTGACCAGGATCAGGGTGGGCGACAGGATGTCCACGACACCCTGGAAGGTCTTGTTGGCCGGGTCGGAGAGCGGCCGGAAACCCCAGAACCAGATCGAGTTCGTGGTGATGTCGACGGTCCGCATCTCCTGGAACGTGAACGACGCCTTCCAGCCGCGGAACCCGATCAGCATGAACGGCAGGTTCACCGCCACCACGGTGGCCACCGTGGTCAGGCCGACCAGCAGTGCGCCCTTCAGGTTCCACCGCTTGCCGGCCGGCAGTTCCTTGCCGCCCGGGCCGCCCGTGTACACGTACAGCATCAGCGGCAGCGTGAAGATCGCCGGATACAGCTTGAACGCGAACCCGAGCCCGAGCAGCACGGCCGCCACCAGGGCACGGGACAGCAGGCTCCGGTGCGCGCCGGCCCGGCCCCAACCCCGGTGCAGCACGTACACCGCGGCCACGGCACACGCGGCCACCGCCAGATCCCAGTTGTGGAAGGCGTACAGCACCAGCGGCGGACCGATCGCCCACAGCAGCGCCCGCCAGCGCGCCAGCCTGCCCAGCATCCACACCGTGAACAGCGCGAACGGGGCCAGCAGCAGCGACGAGTAGACGAGGTACTCGTGGTCGTCGTGCGCGAAGATCGCACCGACCCACATCAGCATCCCGGTGAGCACCGGGTACTCCACCGAACCGCCGTACAGCTGGCCCTTCGGGTTGATCCCGCCGTCCACGTACGGGAACACGTGCCGGTCGATGTCCCGGCCGATCCACAGGTTCTGGATGTCGGAGTAGCAGACGTCCCGCTCGCTGCGCAGCAGGAAGCTGGGGCTGCGGCCGAACTGGTCGTAGGTCGGGCCGGTACAGCGGTCCTTGTTCAGGAAGCCGAACACCAGGGTGATGCCGCACAGCAGGATCAGCGCGACGAGCGCGACCGGACCGAGGCCCCTCGCCAGCCGGGCCGCCTTGCTCGGCCGGGCAGGATCGGCGGCCGGCGGCACAGACTCCTCCGATGCGGGTCCCGCGTCGTCATCCGGCCGCACATCGGTCACGTCCGGCCCGCCCCGAGTCACGTCCGGGCCGCCCCGAGCGCCTCGACCAGGTACGTGATGTCCTCGGCCTGGCCCTCGGCCGGTGTCTCCACCACGGCGGCCGGCGCGTCGGCGGCGGCCAGCACCGCGACCAGCACGTCCGGGTCGATCGTGCCGCTCTTGACGTTCGCGTGCCGGTCCCGCGTCGAGCCGAACTCGTCCCGCGAGTTGTTCAGGTGGATCAGGTCGATCCGGCCGGTGATCGCCATCGTCCGCTCGACCACGTCGGCCAGCTCCTCACCGGCCGCGAACGCGTGGCAGGTGTCCAGGCAGAACCCGACGTCGAACTCGCCGATCCGGTCCCAGAGCCGGGCCAGCATGTCCCAGTTCTTGGCCATCGCGTTGTCGCCGCCCGCGGTGTTCTCCAGCAGGATCGGCACCCCGAAACCGCCATCGGCGGCCTGCCGCTCGAACAGCTTCCGCCAGTTCGCCAGCCCGACCTCGGGATCCTCGCCCTTGGTGACGTGGCCGCCGTGCACCACGAGCCCCTCTGCGCCGATCTCACCCGCGACCCTGGCGTGCTCGATGACGGCCTTGCGGGACGGGATGCGCAGCCTGTTGTTCGTGGAGGCCACGTTCAGCACGTACGGGGAGTGCACGAACATCATCAGCCCGGCCGCCCGCATGGCCTCGGCCTGCGGGTGTGGCTTCGGCGCCGACCAGGACTGCGGGTCGGCCAGGAAGAACTGCACGACATCGGCACGTCGCTCGGCAGCGGCGCCGAGCGGGTCGTCGTCGCGGACATGGGCACCGATGCGCATGACTCGCAGGGTAGTCGCATCGCTCGAACGGCCTACAGCGCCGACCACCCCGGCAGCTGGTCCGGATGTCGACGCACTGCAAACTCACTAGGGGTTTCGCCGTCACCGGATGGGGTTACGTTCGTTCTATCCTGTGATGCTACCGACCGGTACGCCTGGAGGGACCAAGGCATGCGCTCCAGATGGGCACGAATCGGGATCGTGACGGCCGTCGCCGTGACGGTCACCGCTGGCAGCGCCGTGGCCACCGCCGGGCTGGCCGACGGCGCGGCGGCGCCCGTCGTCATCGGCAGCTGCGCCACCACGGTCAAGGGCGATCCCGGCACCCCGGTCGAACTGAGCCCGTCGGCGGTGCTGTCCCCGGTGGTCAGCATCGTGCAGACGCTGGATCCGCTGAACCTGCTCACCCCCGGCTTCCGCAGCGCGTTCGCGGCGCTGCCGCCGATCCCGATCGGCGCGCTGCCAACCGGCACCAGCACGATCACCGGTGGTCAGATCGCCAACGCGGTGGCCGCCCAGCTGAACAAGATCCCCCTGCTCGGCCCGATCCTCAGCACGCTGACCGGCAAGGTGCAGAGCACCCTGGCCGGCATGTGCGAGGTCACCGTGACCGGCGTCGACGCGGTGACCGCGCCCGTGCAGGACGGCACCGCGTCGATCGCCACGGCAGCCAACAAGGCGGCGCAGCAGGCCGGCATCGTGCCCACGTCGGGCTTGACATCGGGCAGCGGCTCCACGCCGGGCAAGACCGGGACCACCGGTGGCAGCGGCGGTGGCACCCCCGTCCAGCAGAGCGGCGGCGGTTCGTCCGGTTCCGGCCTGCCGGCACCCAACTCGCCGGTCCTCGGCGGCCTGCCGCCCGGCCTCGGCGCGGCCGGCACCACGTTCGGCCCCGGCGCCCTGCTCGACTACGGCCTGGCCGAGTCGCCGCTGGCCAGGTACGCGGGCATCTCGTTCGCGTCGGCAGGCCTGTTCGACCCGGCACCCGGCGTGAAGTACGGCGGTGATGTGCCCGGCTACGCGCCGAGTTCCGGCCAGCTCGGCCAGAACGACGTGCCGACCCCGGACGGCGTGCAGACCGCAGGCCATGCCGAAGCACTCAATATCGGTGGCGCGCTGGGCAATGGTGTCGGTCTGCCGATGCTGCTGGCCGTGTTGCTGCTGGCCGGCGTGACCGCGGCGCTGGTGCGCACCTGGGTGCTGCGCAAAGTGCGAATCGCCTGACTGTTATTCTTGTTGAGTTGCTGACGCAACGACCCCTCCTGCCATGGAAAGTCCATGGCCGCCGAGTCCACAGGAGGTGAGTGGTCCTCAT
Source organism: Pseudonocardiaceae bacterium (assembly GCA_036279295.1). Lineage (GTDB taxonomy): Bacteria > Actinomycetota > Actinomycetes > Mycobacteriales > Pseudonocardiaceae > DATEPR01. The sequence goes on from DASUJK010000202.1 coordinate 33,643, forward strand.
GCGTCACTACGAGGTGATGATCATCCTCGACCCCAGCCTTGACGAGCGCACCGTCGCTCCTTCGCTGGAGAACTATCTCAACGTGATCCGCACTTCGGGCGGCACGGTGGAAAAGGTCGACATCTGGGGCAAGCGCCGCCTGGCCTACGAGATCAACAAGCACAGCGAGGGCATCTACGCCCTGCTGGACGTGAACTCCGAGCCGGACGCCGTGAAGGAAATGGACCGCCAGCTGTCGCTGACCGAGTCCGTGCTGCGCACCAAGGTGCTGCGGCGCGAGGCGCCGAGGGCCAGGGCCGCCGCGAAGGCGGCCAAGGCCAACGCCAAGGCAAAGGTCTGAGCACATGGCTGGTGAAACGACGATCACCGTGGTCGGCAACCTGACCGCCGACCCGGAACTGCGCTTCACGCCCTCGGGTGCCGCCGTGGCCAACTTCACGGTCGCGTCGACGCCCCGCACCTTCGACCGCCAGTCCGGCGAGTGGAAGGACGGCGAGGCGCTGTTCCTGCGGTGCAACATCTGGCGGCAGTCCGCGGAGAACGTGGCCGAGTCGCTGACCCGTGGCATGCGGGTCGTCGTGCAGGGCCGGTTGCGCCAGCGTTCCTTCGAGACGAAGGAAGGCGAGAAGCGCACCGTGGTGGAGCTGGAGGTCGACGAGGTCGGCCCCTCGCTGCGCTACGCGACGGCGAAGGTCAACAAGGCCGCCAGGGGTACCGGCGGCGGTGGCGGTGGCGGCTTCGGTGGTGGCGGCGGTAGTGCCCCCGCTGACGACCCGTGGGGTTCCGCGCCCGCTGCCAGCAGCGGTGGCGGCGGGTTCGCCGACGAACCGCCGTTCTGACCGTCGACCCGTCCCTGACATCCATTTCCTTCTTTCGCGTGATACGGAGTTCCCACCGTGGCCAAGCCACCAGTTCGTAAGCCCAAGAAGAAGATCTGCGTGTTCTGCAAGGACAAGAACGCCGGATCGATCGACTACAAGGACACCGGCCTGCTCCGGAAGTACATCTCCGACCGGGGCAAGATCCGTGCCCGTCGGGTGACCGGCAACTGCAGCCAGCACCAGCGCGACATCGCCATCGCGGTGAAGAACGCGCGCGAGGTGGCCCTGCTGCCCTACACCTCAACCGCACGCTGAGCCCAGGAGCTAACGATCATGAAGCTCATCCTCACCACAGACGTGAGCGGCCTCGGCGGTCCCGGTGACATCGTCGAGGTCAAGGACGGCTACGGCCGTAACTTCCTGCTGCCGCGCGGGCTGGCCATCCAGTCCACCCGTGGCGCCGAGAAGCAGGTGGCCACGATCCGCAGGGCGCAGGAGGGTCGCCGCATTCGCGACCTCGACCACGCCAAGGAGATCCAGGCGACCATCGAGAACCTGGGTGCCGTGCGGCTGACCGCGAAGTCGGCGGGCCGGTCGGGCAAGCTGTTCGGCTCGGTCACGTCCGCCGACGTGGTCAACGCCCTCAAGGCGGCCGGCGGCCCGACGCTGGACAAGCGCGTCATCGAGATGCCCGGCCACATCAAGACCACCGGCAAGCACGCGGTGAACGTCCGGCTGCACCCGGACGTGACCGCCGCGTTCAGCCTTGAGGTCCTGTCGGCGGGCTGAGGCGTCCACGTCAGGCCCGTCCAACTTCGGTTCCGTCACGTTTCGCGTCACAGCGGCCGTTCGGGCACGTCCCGAACGGCCGCGTGCCGTCACTCGGGTGGAGCAGTCGGTTACTCACACCCACCTGTGGATGATTCACGTTTCCGTGTGCCCGGACGTCGTTCCGACACGCCGACGACTCGCCTCCGCCGACACGCCGACGGCTTTTCTTCCACAGCACCTCGGGCAGCGACAACCTGCGACGTTCTGATTGATGAGTCGAGTTGTCCCCAGGTTGTCCCCAGGTCCGCGGTGGGCTGTTATCAGGGTGGGCCAGGGTGTCCCCAGGCTGCCCACAGAGTTGTCCACAGGCCAATTTGCCTAGTCCGTTCCGGGGGTCCTAGCGTCCTGCTCCGTGCCCGTTGATCGCCCTGCGTGTCCACCCCGCGGTAGCAGAAAAGGTCACCGCCAGGAGCTAGGATTCGAACACCTGGTCGAACAGTTGGTCAGGGAGCTTGTCGAGGGGGCGTGGGCACGGTGGCGGTAACGGACGACCGGGGCATGATGTCCGGCCCGTTCGAGAAGCAGCCGCCCCAGGACCTGCCGGCCGAACAGTCCGTGCTCGGCGGCATGATGCTGAGCAAGGACGCCATCGCCGACGTGGTCGAGGTGCTCACCCCGAACGACTTCTACCGCCCCGCACACCAGGCCGTCTACGACTGCGTGCTGGACCTGTACGGCCGGGGCGAGCCCGCCGACCCGATCACCGTGTCGGCCGAGCTGGAACGCCGTGGCGAGTTGGGCCGGGTCGGTGGGGCCCCCTACCTGCACACGCTGATCGCCACCGTGCCGACCGCCGCGAACGCCGGCTACTACGCCGAGATCGTGGCCGAGAAGGCCGTGCTGCGGCGCCTGGTCGAGGCCGGCACCCGGATCGTGCAGATGGGGTACACCGGCGCTGAGGGCGCGGCCATCGACGAGGTGGTGGACCGGGCGCAGGCAGCCATCTACGAGGTCACCGAGCGGCGGATGAGCGAGGACTACGTCTCGCTGGAAGAACTGCTGCAACCCACGATGGACGAGATCGACGCGATCGCGTCCCGAGGCGGCTCGTCGCTGGGCGTGCCGACCGGATTCGCCGACCTGGACGAGATGACCAACGGCCTGCACCCCGGCCAGATGATCATCGTCGCGGCCCGACCGGGCGTGGGCAAGGCACTGGCGTCGGACACCCCGCTGCCCACCCCGACCGGCTGGACGACGATGGGCGATGTCGCGGTCGGGGATGACCTGATCGGCGCCGACGGCCGCCCGACACGTGTTGTCGCGGCGACCGGGATCATGACCGGGCGGCCGTGCTACGAGGTGGAATTCTCCGACGGGACGGTGATCGTCGCGGACGCCGAACACCAGTGGCTCACCGAGACCCGCGCGTCCCGACGATCCGCTCAGCAGGCGGCGCCCGGATACCACCGATACCGCGATCAGCGCACGTTCGCCGAGGTACGGACCACGACGGAGATCGCGGCAACGCTGCGGTGCGCGACCAAGGACGCTCGCCTGAACCACTCGGTGACCAACGCGCATGCCATGGCGCTACCCGAACAGGACTTGCCACTCGGCCCGTACCTGCTCGGTGTCTGGCTGGGCGGCGGACACAGTGCCGCGGCGCGGTTTACCACCGCCGACCCGGAGATCGTGTGCCATCTGGAGGACGACGGCTACCGAATCACTCCGGGCAGCAACCTCACGTACACGATCAGGCTGGCCGAGTCGCCGCCGCTGCCGACCAGCGGCGCGTCGTTCTGCCCGCAGACCAGCGAGCGCGGCACGGTGCAGGCGCTGCTGCGCACCATCGGCGTGCTGGGTGACAAACACGTTCCGATGGCCTACCTGCGCGCTTCCGTGGCGCAGCGGCGGGCACTGCTCGCCGGGCTGCTGGACACCGACGGCACGGTCGCGCCCAGCGGCTCGGTCCAGTTCTCGGTGACCGACAAGCGCCTGGCCGAGGACACGTACGACCTGGTGGTCGGCCTCGGCTACCGGTGCTCGATGACGACGAAGCAGGTCCGAGGTCGCAGCCCGCAGTCGTCCACCGCACACATCCTGACCTTCAGCACCCGCGACGACGTGTTCCGGCTGGAGCGCAAACGCCTGGTGCACAAGGACCGCGCAGCGCGAGCAGAACGGGCCGCCATCCGGTTCGTCGTCGACGTTCGGCCGGTGGCGAGCGTGCCGGTCCGGTGCGTTCAGGTGGCGAACCCGGAGCACCTGTACCTGGCGGGCCGGTCGATGATCCCCACCCACAACTCGACCCTGGGATTGGATTTTGCCCGGTCGTGCTCGGTGAAGCACTCGATGACCAGCGTGATCTTCTCGCTGGAGATGAGCCGTACCGAGATCGTCATGCGTATGTTGTCGGCCGAGGCGAAGATCCGGTTGCAGGACATGCGTGGTGGCCGGATGAGCGATGACGACTGGACGCGGCTGGCCCGGCGGATGAGCGAGATCAGTGAGGCGCCGCTCTACATCGACGACTCGCCGAACATGACGATGATGGAGATCCGGGCGAAGGCGCGCCGGCTCAAGCAGCGCAACGACCTGAAACTGATCATCGTGGACTACCTCCAGCTGATGACGTCGGGCAAGCGGGTGGAGTCGCGGCAGCAGGAGGTCTCGGAGTTCTCCCGGCAGCTGAAGCTGCTGGCCAAGGAGCTGGAGGTGCCGGTGGTCGCGATCAGTCAGCTGAACCGTGGTCCCGAGCAACGCACCGACAAGCGCCCGATGCTGTCCGACCTGCGTGAGTCCGGCTCGCTGGAACAGGACGCCGACATGGTGCTGCTGCTCAACCGGCCGGACGCCTGGGAGCGCGACGACCCGAGGGCGGGCGAGGCCGACCTGATCATCGCCAAGCACCGTGCCGGCCCGACGTCCACGATCACCGTGGCCCACCAGCTGCACTACAGCCGCTTCACCGATCTCGCCCAGGGGTGATCATGACGCAACCGCACCAGCATCGACGGATGGCCGAGTCGTTCGGCGCGGACGCGGAGCGGTACGACCGCACCCGGCCGCCCTATCCCGATGCGCTGATCCGGCGGATCGTCGGTACCAGTCCTGGCTCCGATGTCCTGGATGTGGGCTGTGGCACCGGGATCGAGGCGCGTCAGTTCGGCGCGGCCGGTTGCCGGGTGCTCGGTGTCGAGCCTGACGCGCGAATGGCCGAGCTGGCGCGGCGCGGTGGGGTGGTCGTCGACGTGGCGACGTTCGAGGACTGGGAGCCGGCCGGCTGGCGGTTCGACGCCATCGTGGCGGGTACGTCCTGGCACTGGGTGGACCCGGTCGCCGGTGCGGCCAAGGCGGCTCGGGTGCTGCGGCCGGGTGGGCTGTTGGCCCCGTTCCATCACGTGTTCCAGGTCCCGCCCGAGCCGGCCGATGCCATGGCCGCCGCATACCGGCAGGCGGTGCCGGACCCGCCGGTCGAGCTCGGTGGCCAGCTGACGCGTTCGGCCATTGAGCTGTACCAGCCGCTGTTCGCCAGGATCGCCGACGGGATCGGTGCGGCGGCCGCGTTCAGCGAACCGGAGCAGTGGCGGTTCGACTGGGAGCGCGTCTACTCCCGGGACGAGTGGCTGGACCAGTTGCCCACCTTCGGCACGTTCACCCAGCTCGCCGCCGATCAGCTCGCGACCGTGCAGGCGAGCGTCGGAGCCGTGATGGGGGACAGCGTGACCATCGGCTACTCGACCGTGGCGGTCACCGCCGTCAACTCTGGTTGACGAGACCCGGTCTGTCAACTATTGTTGACGACATGGACGAGGCGGCGGAACTGGTCACGGTGGCCAGCGGCACGGACGCCAGGACCGGCCTGCGGGCCGCGCTGGCGCTGCGCAAACTGGCCGAGCACCTGGAGACGCTCCAGGTGCGCAACGCCAGGAAACAGGGCTGGTCGTGGCAGGAGATCGCCGACGCACTCGATGTCAGCAAGCAGGCGGTGCACAAGAAGCACGCGTCGCGCGGACGGGAGAGCTGATCATGTTCGAGCGATTCACGGCAGCCGGCCGCGACGTGGTCATCCAGGCCACCGGGGAAGCAGTGGCACTGGGCGACCCGGCGATCGGCACCGGGCACATGTTGCTCGCCCTGCTGGACGAGCGGGCCGGACCGGCCAGTGCGGCGCTCCGCGCGGCCGGGCTGAGTCACGATCTGGTCCGGGCCGAACTGGCCCGGCGGTCGGTGGTGCCGCTGCTCGATCCCGAGGAGGCCGAGGCGCTGAAGTCGGTCGGCATCGACCTGGACGCCGTGCTGGCCAGGATGACCGAGTCCTTCGGCGCGGACGCGCTGGCCAGCGGGCAGCAGGGTGACCGGCGCGGTCGGCGGAGCTTGCGGTTCGACGCTGGTGCCAAGAAGACCATGCAGCACTCGCTGCGGGAAGCGGTCGCCCGGCACGACCGGTCGCTCGGGCCGGAGCATCTGGTGCTCGGGCTGCTGGCCGAGGACAACACCGCGACGACCGTGCTGGACCGGGTCGGGGTGGACCGTGCCGAGCTGCGGGCGAATCTGTTGGCAGCGCTGGACGAAGCGGCATGACATGGGGCCGGCAGCTGCACGCCGCCGGCCCCATGCGGACTTCCGTCAGAGCGCAGGTGGTTCCTGGAACTCCGTGACGTTCATCGGGTGCGGCTGACTGCCGCCCGCGCTCTCCAACTCACTGATCAGGCCACGCAACTGGGCCATCAGCTGCTGCGCGGCACCGGCCGGCACGTCCTGGGTGGTGGGCGCACCGCCGAAGGTGGGCAGGCCGTCGGTCACCGGCCCGGACACCTGCGGCCGGGGCAGCGCCGGCACCGCGGGCATCTGGGGGGTGCCGAGGTGCGGGGTCGGGAGTGTGCCGAACGAGGGCACTCCGGCCTGCGTGCCGGGCCGACTGGGCAGCGGCGGCATCGACGGCAGGGTCGGCACCGGTGGCAGGTCGGGCATGCCCGAGAGGTTCGGTGACGAGACGTTCGGCGCCGAGGGCACCGCCGGCTTGCTCACCGCGGGCAGGTTCGCCGACGCCAGCGGCACCGACGTGCCGGGCACCCGCGTACCGGGCAGCGATCCGGACACCGGCAGCTCACCGGTCATCGGCTGATACGGCGGCTGGTAGGGCTGATACGGCGTTGTCCTCGGCGTCGGCGTTGTCCTCGGCGTCGGCACGGTCCTCGGCGCCGGCATGCTCTGCACCGACGGCCTGGGCACCGACGGTCCGGGCACCGGCGTGCGCGCACCGGGGATCACCGGTATCCGCCGCGTCTGCTCCATTGTGGACAGAGCTGGCATCCGCTGCGTCAGTTCCATCGCGGCCAGGTTCGGCAAACCGTTGGACAGCACCGGGAACACCTGCGTCATCTCCATCGGCGACATGGGCGGCGCCATCCGCCGGCCGAACAGCCCGGCCAGTCCTGGCACCTGGTCGGCACGCAGCAGGCTGTCCGCCGCGTCCGACGGGCCGAACTGCTCCTGCGGGTCCTCGCCCATCCCGAACGGCAGCCACACCTGCGGTGCCGTGTCCTCGTCGGTGACACCGACGGCCCGGTAGCCGCCTTCCACGGCCCGGCCGACCACGTCGACCGGCACCCGGAACACCGTGGCGTCGACACCGAGCGGCACGACCACCGGTGTGCCGTCGAGGAATCCGTCACCCGAGGTGCGGGACGTGCCGCCGGACGCGGCGTGGGTGTCGCTGTCGGTGAAGGCCCACTGGTTGCCCAGTGCCGACGCGCCGTCGGCCGTGGCCTGGGTGACGTCGGTGGCCGGCAGGTTCACCAGATCGCCGGACAGAGCACCCCATTCGCCAGACGTCCGCACGTTGCCGCCCGATGTCGTCGCCGTGTCGTTGAACCCGTTGGCCGTCGAGTTGCCCGCGCCGGCGAGCCCGGTGGCGAGCACCTGCTCGACCTGGCTGACTCCGGCCGTGACCACGTTGCCTGCCACCGCACCTCGGTCCCCGTCGGTCACGGTGTTGTCACCGGCCGTCGTGTATGTGTTGTTGAGCGAATCGGCCTCCTCGTTGCCGGGTGACACCGCGGCCACCCCGAATGCCTGGACCGGCCCCGCGACCGGCACGTTCACGACGTTGCCGGCGACCGTGCCGTCGCTGCCGTCGGCGGTGGCTGTGCCACCGGACCGGGCCGTGGTGTCGTTGGTGCCGGTCGTGGTGCCGTTGCCGACGATTGACGCGCCGTCGTTGAACAGCTGCGCCGGGACCGCGGTCGGCGTGGTCACGACGTTGCCGGAGCCGGTGCCCGCCCTGCCGGTGGCCGTCGGGGCGCCGCCCGCGTAGGCCTTGGTGGAGTTGGACGCCATGCTGCTGGTGTTGGCCGCGAACCCGGCGGCGTCGCCGAAGACCTCGGCCGGCACGGCGGCCGGCGCGGACACCACGTTGCTGCTTGCGGTGCCGTTGTCGTCCCTGGCGTTGGGCTCGCCACCGGACCGGGTCACCGTGGTCGAGTCCGGCACGGTGCCGGTCGCGTTGCCGATCGCCGAGGCGCTGGTGCCGGCGGCCTCGACCGGCGCGGCGAGCGGGAGCTGCCCGATGTTGCCGGAGCCGGTGCCGCCGGTGCCCGTGGTGCCGCTGTAACCGCCGGAGGTGGACGACACCTCGCCGTCCGCGGTGCCGGCGGCGTCGCCCACGCCGGACACCCCGTTGGCGAACACGTCGTCGGTGCCGGCCACCGACGCGGTCAGGTCGTTGGCCGAGGCCGCCGACCCGTCGCCGAGGGTGAAACCGTTGCCCAGCGCCGTGGACCGTTCGGTGTTGCTGGCGCCGGAGTTGGCGTTGCCGATCGCGCCGGCACCGTTGCCGAACACCTGCGCCGGTTCGCTGACCGGCACCATGGCGACGTTGCCGGACCCGCTCGATCCGGTGCCCTTCGTGGCGACGACGCCGCCTGCCGTGTCGGTGTTGGTGGTGGCGCACTCGGAGTCGCTGTCGCCGATCGCGGCGGCCGCGTTGCACGTCAACTCGGCCGGGTTGGCCACGCCGGGCACCGCCGCGTTGCCGGACAGCGTGGCCGGGTCGCCGTCGGTGAGGACGTAGCTCCAGCCCCGGTAGCCGTACCGGTTGTTGTCGCCCGCCTTGGCGATGCCAGTGTTCTGGCCAGCCGAGTTCGCGTTGCCGGCACCGGAGATCGCCTGGTCGGTGACTTCGACCGGCAGTGCGACCGGCACCGCACCGACGTTGCCGGCACCCGCGCCGTTCGCGCCGCTGGTGCCGATGCTGCCGTTGGAGCGCGCGGTGCTGCTGGTCGTCGTCAGGGTGCGTGCCTGGCCGCCGCCCGCGATCGCGTTGCCGTCCACCTGGACGGGGGTGGCGCCCTGTTCGGCGAGCACGTTGCCGGCGAACGAATGCCTCGCACCGCTGGTGGTGGTGTCGCCACCGGTGGTCGCGGACTGGCTGGCGTCGTTGATCGATGTCGCCGTGCCAGCCGCGCTGACCGCGTTGCCGGTGACCTGCACCGGCGCCGCGTGGTTGATCTCGACGACGTTGCCGGTCAACGAGTCCTGCGTCCGGCCCGCGACGAGCGGACCGGTACGGCTCACGGTCTGGCGCGAGTGGTTGGCCACGGTGGCGTCACCACCCGCGGCGATGGCGTTGCCGGACACGTCCACCGGCACGACGACGTCGGCCCGGCCGCGGTTGCCACCGACATCGGCGGCACCGGGCACCGCGTCGGCGCTGATCGTACGGTCCACTGTGGCCGGTCGAACCTGGCCGAGCGGGGTGCCGACCGCGTTGTCGCCGACGTGCACCGGAATCGTGGCGCCACCGTCGATCGGGGAGGCTGGCCGGTCCGGGTTCACGTTCTCGTTGGCTGAGGCGATGCCCGTACCGAGCATCAGCAAACCACCGGTCACCAGCGCGGTCCGCATGCCGCGCTTAGCCCAGGTCTGCATGGGGTCTCCTTCCGTTTTCCCTTGCGGGCGGGTGGCCGACGCCGCGTCGGGGCGTGCCGGCCACCGGGATCTGTGGGGGCGGGCGTGCGGTCGAAAGCGCACGCCGGAACAGCGCGGGGCGGCAGCCGATCGGCCGTCGCGAAATACCGCGCGGAAGAAATTCAGTCGGGGGTGATACCGGGCTGCCGGCCCGCGGTGACCCGGCCCAGCGGGGCCGTCACCGGGACGACACGGACCAGGTCGAGGCCGGGCACGGGCAGCGTGCCGGTCTGGTCGACCAGACCGAGGCCACCGCCACCGGGTGCACCGGCACCGCCCGTGCCGCCCGGTGCGCCGGGCACCGTGATGGGGCTCCACGGCACCGGCACCGGCAGCACGGGCGGCGTGGGCACGGCCGTCGGGGTCGCGCCGGTCCGCGACCGGTTGGACAACCGCCGCACCAGCACGAAACCGGCCCGCGTCGGAGCGGTGCCGGTGGCCGCCGCGGTGGGCAGCGCACGGTGCCGGACCCGGTCAACGGCCCGTGTGGACCGGTCGACCAGGGTCGACACGTCGCCGGGGGTGGCCGGCCGGGCGGCCGGTGCCGGCTCGACCACGTTCTTGGCCGGCACGTGGGCGCCGAGTTGGCTGACGGCCGTGCGCAGTGCGCCGGTCACGCCACGGACGCCGCCGGCCGCCTGGCTGGGCAGCGCGGCGGGCGCCGGCACCGTGGCCGGGTGGACGACCGGTGCGACTACATCGGCAGCACTGTGCGCCACCGAATCGAGCACGGTGGCAGGGGGGACGGGGAGTGTGCCCGCCGACGCGGACGCGGACGAGATCAGCCAGACGGCGGCGGTGGCGAGCACCGCACCACCGAGGACGAGCAGCGCACGGCACAGCAGTCGGGGCACTGTGCCCGACTCCGTCCGTTCGGTGTCCACGGTGGAATGCGCCCTTCTACTCAACTGGGTTTCGTCGACGGTCAGCGAGGTTGCCAGGCCGATGGGGTGCGGCGCAGCACCGAACGCCGAATAGGCCCCGATCGTGTCAACAACACGGGGCGTGATCCACAGTCACACTACGTAGCGTAGCTGGTCCGATACCTTTGTCAGGTGAGTACATCGCGATTCACCGAAGGCGACGACGTGACCAACCGGGTGCCCAGGGTGCTCCGGGTCGGCGCCGCCATGTCCTGGCGGCTGATCGTGGTCATCGTCGCCGTGGCCGCCATCGCATGGGTCGCCGGTCGGCTGGCCATCGTGGTGATTCCGGTGGCGATCGCGCTCCTGTTGTCCGCGCTGCTCGCGCCCGCGGTCGCGTTCCTGCACAACCACAAGGTGCCCAGGGCGCTGGCCACCGCGCTGGTGCTGATCGGCGGCCTGGTCGTCGTCGGCGGCGTGCTGACGTTCGTGATCACCGAGTTCTACAACGGCGTGCCCGCGCTGTCCTCGCGCATCACCCAGAGCATCCAGCAGATCAGCCACTGGCTGGAGACCGGCCCGCTGCACCTGACCCAGGCTCAGCTGCGCAATTTCGTGGCGCAGATCGTGAAGTCGCTGGGCGCCGACCAGAGCGAGATCACCACCGGCGCGCTGACCACCGCCGTGACCGTCGGCGAGATGCTGACCGCCGCGCTGCTGTCCCTGTTCACGCTGATCTTCTTCCTGCACGACGGCAACAAGATCTGGACGTTCGTGATCCGGATCGTGCCGTCGGACGTGCGCGACCGGGTGGACGTCGCGGGCCGCCGTGGTTTCGCGTCGCTGGTCAGCTACGTGCGGGCCACCGCTGCCGTCGCGGTGGTGGACGCGATCGGCATCGGGCTCGGCCTGGCGATCGTGCGGGTCCCGCTGGCCGCACCGCTGGCCGCGCTGGTGTTCCTCACCGCGTTCATCCCGATCATCGGCGCGTTCATCGCCGGTGCGGTGGCCGTGCTGGTCGCGCTGGTGGCCAACGGTTTCATCCCGGCGGTGATCATCCTGGCCGTGGTGATCGGCGTGATGCAGCTGGAGAGCCACGTGCTGCAACCGCTGCTGCTGGGTCGGGCGGTGCGGCTGCACCCGTTGGCCGTGGTGTTGTCCATCGCGACCGGGGTGATCGTCGGCGGGATCGCGGGCGGGCTGCTCGCCGTGCCGATCCTGGCGGTGTTCAACTCGGGTATCCGCTCGCTGCTGCACGATCCGAAGCTTGCCCCGACCGAGGTGGACGCGCTGGAACGCAGCGAGGCCCAGCCCGCGGCGCCACCACCGGAGGACCCGGCGCCGGATGGATCAGACGCACCGACCGACGCGGACATCGACAGCCGGTAGGGAATTTGTCGCCGACCACCCGTTGGCGGAGCACAGCACGACCTGGACAGGGCAGGATGGCCGCGAAAGGAGTGTGCCGTGGCCCTGCCCAGAACGCGGTCGGCACGACAGGTGTCGCCGGCCACATCGCCGGTCCGCCGTCAGGGCTGGCCGCTGCCCGGTGCCGAGGCGCAGACCCGGGACCCGCTGACCCCGTGGTGGCGGGCCGCGGTCGTGCTGCGGGTGCTCACCTACGGCTTCGCGGTCGGCGCGACGGCGGTGTACGACTCGCAGTACGCCAGGCCGACGCTGGGCTGGATCGTGATCACCGTGCTCGGCGTGTGGACGGTGTTCACCGGGCTGTGCTACCTGCGGGAGAACAGCAGGTGGTTCTGGCTGACGGTGGTCGACCTGATCGTCGGCAGCGCGTTGCAGTACAGCTCCCGCCTGGTCTTCACGCACACCGAACTGGCCGGCAGCGCGCCGATTCCGCTGCTCACCACGGTGTGGGTCAGCGGTGTCGTGGCCGCGGGCGCGATCCGCACCGGTCCGGCCGGTGGTGCCGTGTTCGGTGTCGTGCTGGCAGCGGTCAACTTCGCGACCCACGGCTACGTGGACGTCGACCTGTCCCGGGACGCCGCGCTGTTGATCGTCACCGGGCTGGTGATCGGGATGGCGTCGGTGACCGCGCGCCGGTCGGCCGAGCAGCTGGCGCACGCGCTGCGGTCCGAGGCGGCGACGGCGGAACGGGAACGGCTGGCCAGGTCCATTCACGACAGCGTCCTACAGGTACTGGCCAGGGTGCGGCGGCGGGGCGCGGAACTCGGCGGCGAGGCGGCCGAACTGGCGCGGCTGGCCGGTGAGCAGGAGGTGGCGCTGCGTGCACTGGTCGCGGCCGCGCCACCGGACTCCACCCCGGACGGTGAGGTGGACCTGCGGGCGCACCTCCAGATCCTGGCCACGCCGAGGGTGCACATCGCGACGCCCGGCACCCAGGTGATGCTGTCCGCCGGTCTGGCCGCCGAGTTGGCGGCGCTGGTGGGCGAGGCGCTGTCCAACGTGGCGCGGCACGCCGGGCCGACGGCGCACGCGTGGATTTTGCTGGAGGACCTCGGCGACGAGATCGTGCTCAGCGTTCGCGACGACGGTCCGGGCATCTCGCCCGGCCGGCTGGCGGCCGCCGAGGCCGAAGGCAGGCTCGGGGTGGCCAAGTCCATCCGGGGCCGGGTGGCCGCGCTGGGTGGGGCAACCGACCTGCGCACCAAGGACGGCACGGAGTGGGAGTTCCGGGTGCCGAGTGCACGGCACCCGAAGGGCAGGCTGAGGGGGGAGCCCTGATGGAGGCACGACCGATTTCGGTGATGGTGGTCGACGACCATCCACTGTGGAGGGACGGGGTGGCGCGGGACCTGTCCGAGCGCGGATTCCAGGTCGCCGCGACGGCGGGTGACACCGATTCGGCGGTGCGGATCGCCGGCACGGTACGGCCCGACGTCGTGCTGATGGACCTGAACCTGGGCACGGCGTCGGGCATCGAGGCCATCCAGGGCATCGCGGAACGGCTGCCGGCCACCAGGGTGCTGGTGTTGTCCGCCAGCGGGGTACACGAGGACGTGCTGGAGGCGGTGAAGGCGGGCGCGTCGGGCTACCTGGTGAAGTCGGCGTCGGTCGAGGAACTCGTGGACGCGGTCCGCAGGACGGCCGCCGGCGACGCCGTGTTCACGGCCGGCCTGGCCGGCCTGGTGCTCGGCGAGTTCCGCCGCATGTCGACCGCCCCGGAGGACGGCGTCCGCACGCCAGCGCTGACCGAGCGGGAGACCGACGTGCTACGACTGGTGGCGAAGGGCTTGACCGCTCGGCAGATCGCCGACCGCCTGGTGATCTCGCACCGCACCGTGGAGAGCCACGTGCAGTCCACGCTGCGCAAGCTGCAACTGCACAACCGGGTGGAACTGGCCAGGTACGCGATCGAACACGGCCTGGACGCCGACGACGAGACGCGAGCCTGACGGTTACCCACAGGCTGTGCACAACCGCCCATTGCTGTGGACAACCTGAGGCTCCGAAAAGATGCCACAGCAGCTAAGAGTTTTTGCTAGCGTGACATCTATGCCCGGTGAACGCGCCGCTCGGCGGCGACCGGCGGGGAGGGTGGCCAGCGGAGTCCGGATGGACGATCTGCTGGCTTCGGACAGCGAGCGCGAGCACGTCATCGAACTGCTCCAGCGAGCCGTGGGCCAGGGGATGCTCGATCTCACCGAGTTCGGTGAGCGCACTGACGCGGTGCTGGCCGCCCGTACCCGATCCGACCTGAACGCGGTCCTGCTGGACCTGCCCGACCTGTTGCCGGACGAACCGGCCGTCACCGATGTCCTGGTGCTGCGCAGTGTGCTGTCCGAGGTGCGCAGGACCGGCCGGTGGCTGGTGCCGGCCCGGCTGCTGATCACCAGCCGACTGGGCGCCACCCGGTTGGACTTCACCGACGCAGTGCTCGCCCAGCCGCGCGTCAGCGTCGACCTGGCCGTGACCGGTGGCGTGATCGAGCTGAAGGTGCCACGCCGCGCGACCGTGCTGACCACCGGCGTCCGGGTCACCGGCGGCCGGGTGGTGGACCGCTGCAAGCCGGCCGAGCACCGGCAGGTCGAGCCCAGGTTCGTGCTCGGCGGCCGATTGCTGGCCGGTGAGGTGCGGATCGTCCGGCCGACGTTCTGGCGCCGCCTCCGGTTGCGCCGCCGCTAACCCAGTGCCGCTTTGGCGGCGGTACGCGCCAAGGCCGCCGTGGCCGCTTCGGCCGCCAGCCGGCCGGCCGTCTGACACCGGTCCACGCTGACCTCGGCCAACTGGGCACCGACCCGCGTGACCGACGGTGCGTTCATGGACAGGCTGGACACGCCGAGTCCGACCAGGACACACGCCAGCAACGGGTCGGCGGCCGCCTCGCCGCACACGCCGGCCGGCTTGCCGCTGGCCTGCGCCGCCTCGCCGACGATCCGGACCAGCCGCAGCAGCGCGGGCTGCCACGGGTCGTTCAGCGCGGCCACGGCACCCACCTGCCGGTCGGCGGCGAACACGTACTGGGCCAGGTCGTTGGTGCCCAGGCTGACGAAGTCGGTCACCTCGAAGATCTCCCGCGCGGTCAGCGCGGCGGCCGGCACCTCGATCATCACACCCGCCCGCTCGATACCGGCGGCCCTGGCCCGCGCCACGAACCAGTCGGCCTCCTCCGCGGTGGCCACCATCGGCGCCATCACCGACACGTCGGCACCGCTGTCCGCGGCGGCACCGGCGATCGCGGCCAGCTGCCGGTCGAGCAGGCCGACCCGGTCCCGGGCCACCCGCAGGCCACGTACCCCCAGCGCCGGGTTCGGCTCCGGCTCCTGGTCCAGGAAGCTCAACGGCTTGTCCGCACCGGCATCCAGCGTGCGCACGACAACCGGCTTGCCGGCGAACGGCCCGAGCACGGCGGCATAGGCGGCCCGCTGCTCGACCTCGGTCGGCTCGGTCGTCGCGGACAGGTAGCAGAACTCGGTGCGGAACAGGCCAACCCCTTCGGCGTTGGCATCCGCGCCGGCCTTCGCGTCCTCGGGGCCGCCGACGTTGGCCAGCACCTTCACCCGGTAGCCGTCGGCCGTCGTGCCGACGCCGTTCCAGTCGCTCGGTCCGGTGACCACGGCGGCCCGCACGGTGACCGATCCGCTGACCAGTGCGACCTCACCGGTGTCACCGTCCACCACCAGGCCGTCGGTGAGCTGGTCGAGAATTCCCCTGCACGCCACCACGGCCGGGATGCGCAGTGCCCGCGCCAGGATCGCGGTGTGGCTGGTCGGCCCGCCCTCCTCGGTGACCAGCGCGAGCACCAGCGCCGGGTCGAGGCCAGCGGTGTCGGCCGGCGCCAGGTCCCTGGCCACCAGCACGCTCGGTCCGGCCAACGCCGGCACACCGGGCGGCGCGACACCGGTCAGTTCGGCGATCAGCCGCCGGGCCACGTCCTGGATGTCACGCACCCGCTCGGCGAGATAGCCACCGGCCGCGGCCAGCGCCTCGGCGAACGTGCCGGCTGCCTCGAACACCGCCCTCGGTGCCGGCAGTCCCCGCTCGGTGACCAACGTCTCGGCCTGGCCGAGCAGGGACGGGTCGACGGCCATCATCGCCGTCGTCTCCAGCACTGCCCGCGCGTCACCGTCGGCGGCGGCGGCGGCCGCCTGGTCCAGTCGGGCGGCGACCGCGGCCGCGGCGGGCGCGATCCGCGCTGCCTCAGCCGCCGGGTCGGCGGGTGCCGGACCGGTGGCCGGCTCGGGCAGCGGGTCGGCCGCCCGAACGGCAGGACCGGACGCCCGGCCAGGGCTCACGCCGACGCCGCGCAGTGTTGGGTTCGACATGGGTCCGGACCATACGGCAGTACCAGTTGTCAGGCTGCTGCGCGCAGCACGTTCCTGATGTCGTCCACCGTGGGGTTGACCAGCCAGGTGTCGCCGATGTTGACAGTGGGCACCGTCTCGTTGCCGTTCGCGACGGCACGCACGGTGGCCGCGGCATCCGGGTCCTGCCAGATGTCGAGTTCGCGGTACGAAATGCCGGCGGCGGCGAGGTCAGCGCGCAGCATCGAGCAGAACGGGCAGCCCGGGCGGGCGTACATCACGATGTCGGTATCGGCCATGCCTCCAGTGTGCGCCACCTGACGAATCAACCTGGGTTCCACCCGGGGATTGATCCGGTTTTGAGCCGGTCAGGAGAAGGTTGCCGGCGTGAACAACCTGACCAGCATCGGTATCTCCGTTCTCGTCCTGCTGTTCGTGCTCTACCGCCAGGTGCAGAAGCGCTCGGTGAAGGAGGACAGCAGGCCGGTCTTCCTGCTCGTACTACTCGTCGTCGGTGTGATCGAGCTCGTCCGGTTCGTCGGCGACCACCCGGTGAACGGCACCGGGATCGCGATGCTGCTGGCCAGCCTGGTGCTGGCGGGCGGCTTCGGTGCGGTGCGCGCCTACACCGTCCGGCTGTGGCGGGACAACGGAGTGCTCTACCGGCAGGGCAACGCGCTGACCCTGGCGCTGTGGGTGGTCGCGATCGGCGTGCACTTCGGTGTCGGCCTGCTGATCGACCACAGTGGTTCGGCCACGGGCCTGGCGTCGGCCGCGCTGCTGCTCTACGTCGCGGTGTCGTTCGGTGTGCAGCGGCTGGTCGTGCGGTCCAGGGCCAGGACCATGGCGCCCGCGGTGGCCTGAGCGGGGTGCCCACCAGGCGCTCTCGCCGAGCAGCCGCAGCACGGCGGGCACCAGCAGCAGCCGGACCACGGTCGCGTCCAGCAGCAGCGCCACGATCATGCCGACGCCGAGGAACCGCATGGTGGCCAACGGCGACAGCGCGAACGCCCCGGTGACCACGATCAGCAGCAGCGCCGCCGAGCTGATCGTGCGACCGGTGGCCACCAGGCCGGTGCGGATCGCATCGCGCGTCGTCGCCCCTGCTCTGTGGGCCTCGACCATCCTGGACAGCAGGAACGTCTCGTAGTCGGTGGACAGGCCGAACACCACAGCCCCGATCAGCACGATCATCCCTGGCTGGACCGGTTCCGGGGTCACGCCGAGCAGTCCGGCGCCGTGGCCGAGTTGGAAGACCGCGACCAGCACACCGAACGTGGCACCGAGGCTCAGCGTGCTCATCAGCACCGCCTTGATCGGCAGCAGCACCGAGCCGAACGCCAGGAACATCAGCGCCAGCGTCGCGGCGACGAGTATCCCGACCATCAGCGGCACTCTGTCCACAATGGATTTAACGCTGTCCACCACCGTCGCGGCGAAGCCGCCGACCAACACCTCGGTGTGCGCGGGAGCGGGCAGCGCGCGCAGCGCCCGGACGGCGTTCTCCGCCTCGTCGCCGAGCGGATCGCCGACCAGTGTGGCGTTCAACACCGTCACGCCGTCCCGGGTCGGCCCACGCAGCACGGTGGCCACTCCGGGCACCTTGCCGGCGCGCACCAGGAACCGCTGCGGGTCGCCTGGGCCACGCAGCACGATCTGCGCCGCGTTGTCGCCACTGCCCGGGAAGTACGTGCCGATCGCCTGCGCCGCCTGCCGTGTCGGGTCACCGGGCGGCAGCTGCTTCTCGTCGGCCGCACCGAACCGGACCGACAGGAACGGCGCACCCAGCAGCAGCAACACGGCCAGGATCGGCAGCACGAACGCCACCGGCCGACGCAGCACCACGCCGGCCAGCCGCCGTAACCACGTCGATTCGCCCGCGGAGCGCCGCCACGGCACCGCCAGCCGGTCCACCCGATGCCCCAGCACGCCGAGCAGCGCGGGCAGCAGCGTGACCGACACCAGCGCCGCGATGGCCACCGCCGACATGCCGCCGTAGGCCAGCGAGCGCAGGAAGTCGATGGGGAACACCAACAACCCGGCCAACGCGATGACCAGCAGGGTCGCCGAGAACGCGACCGTGCGGCCGGACGTGGCCACGGTCCGCGCCACCGCGTCGGCCACGTCGGCGCCGGTGGCCAACTCCTCCCGGAACCGGCCGACGGTGAACAGGCCGTAGTCGATGGCCAGGCCGAGGCCGAGCAGCGACACCACGTTGGGCGCGAAGCTGTTCACGTCCACCCCGAGCGAGATCAGCCGCAGCACACCGAGCGAGCCGAGAATGGCCAGCACGCCGACCAGCACCGGCAGCGCCGCGGCCACCACACTGCCGAACAGCACGACCAGCAGCACCAGGGTGATCGGCAGCGAGACGGCTTCGGCCCTGGTCAGATCCGACTTGGACCGGTCGCTGGTCGCGGTCTGCACGGGCACCTGGCCGCCGACCTGTGCGGTCAGGCCGGGAATGTCCAGCCGGTGCCGGATCGTCGGGTACTCGGCCGGATCGGTCAGCGTGATGCTGACCAGTGCGTGCCGGCGGTCCGGTGTGACCAGCGCGCTCGAACCACTGTCCCAATAGGACACAACGAATCGCGCGGCACCGGCCGGCAACGAGCGCAGCACCCGACGGGCGGCTGCTGCGACGTCCGGCTCGGCAACGGTGTGCCCAGGCGGTGCGGTGTAGACCACGACGACATCGCCGGCCTGCCGGCCGAACGTGCGCTCGGCGAGGGCGGCCGCCTGACTGGACCGGCTGGCCGGATCGGTGTATCCGCCCTGGTGCAGCGTGCCGAACACACCCAGGCCCCACGCCCCGCCGAGCACGGTGACGCCCAGCACCACGGCGATCACGATCCACCGCCCACGGAACACGAGGGCACCCCACGAAGCGAACACACCCACCTCCGGCCCGTGTGGTGCACCCTGTGCATACGGACAACCGACCGGCAGCGGGCCGGCCGACCTAGTGAACACCGTTTACCCACGAGCGAGGGTACGCGAGTGAACACCGTTTACCAAGTAGTCGGGGTGAGTGGATGACGGAGGCCGCACGGCGCGACCGGAAGCGCGCCGACACCGACCAGCAGATCCGGGCAGTGGCCCGTGCCCTGCTGGTCGAGCACGGCGCCCAGGGCGTGACGCTGCGCGGGATCGCCCGCGAGATCGGCATCACCGCGCCCGCGCTGTACCGGTACTACGACTCGTTCGAGGACCTGATCCAGCACGTGT
This sequence comes from Pseudonocardiaceae bacterium, assembly GCA_036279295.1. GTDB lineage: Bacteria > Actinomycetota > Actinomycetes > Mycobacteriales > Pseudonocardiaceae > DATEPR01. The sequence continues at coordinate 53,026 of DASUJK010000202.1, forward strand.
GCTCGGACATCTGCGCCGACCTGGCCGACGAACTGGCCGCCGGCCTCGGGCTCATCCCGGAGGAGGACACGCCGGGCCGGGTGTTCGCGGTGTGCCGGGGATTCCGGGCCTGGGCGATCCGGCATCCGCGTGAGTTCAGCCTGGTGTTCGCCACGCCGGCCGGCCCGCAGGCCGCCGCGACCGACCCGTTCGGCCGGATCTTCCTCACCGTCGCCGGGCGCGTACTGGCCACCAGAACACTCGTCGTGCCGGCCGATCCGGACGTGCCGCCACGGCTGCTCGCCGACCTGACCCTGTTCCGCGCGACACTGCTGGACAGCCTCGCCGAAACCGGTGTCGCGGTGCCGGAGCACGTGTTCTCGCTCGGCACCGCGTACACCATGCTGAGGTTCTGGGTCCGGCTCTACGGACAGGTCGCGCTGGAGGTGTTCGGGCGGTTCCCGTTCCCGGTCGCCGACGCCGAGCCCATGTTCGAGTCGATGGTGGCCGAGCTGGCCACCGAGGTCGGCCTCACAGCACCACGTTGACCAGCCGGCCCGGCACCACGACGACCTTCTTCGGCTCGGCACCCCCGGTCAGCGCGACGATCTTCTCGTCGGCCAGCGCCGCCGCCCGCACCTGGTCGCGGTCCGCGTCGGCGGCCACCACGACCCGCGAGCGCACCTTGCCGTTGACCTGGATCGGGTACTCCACGGTGTCCTCGACCAGGTACTGCTCGTCGGCCACCGGGAACGGCCCGTGCGCCAGCGAGTCCGTGTGCCCCAGCCGGAACCACAGCTCGTCGGCCATGTGCGGGGCCAGCGGCGACAGCATCTCCACCAGCGAGTCGGCCAGCAGCCTCGGCGTGCTCGGCTGCGCCGAGTACGTCTTGGTCACGTGGTTGTTCAGCTCGATCAGCTTCGCGCCCGCCGTGTTGAACCGCAGGCCCGCGTAGTCCTCGCGGATGCCCGCGATCGCCTTGTGCAGTGCCTTCAGGTCCTCGATGGTCGGCTCGGCGTCGGACACCCGCACGTCGCCGGTCTCCTCGTCGACCACGTTGCGCCACAGCCGCTGCAGGAACCGGTGCGCGCCGACGACGTCCTTGGTCGCCCACGGCCGGGACACGGCCAGCGGGCCCATCGACATCTCGTACACCCGCAGCGTGTCGGCACCGTACCGGGCGCACATCTCGTCCGGGGACACCGAGTTGCGCAGGCTCT
>DASUJK010000203.1:0-45177 GCA_036279295.1 Pseudonocardiaceae bacterium
GACCACCGGCCCCAAGATGGGCTGTTCGCCGAGCCGAAATACGCCGAACGGCGGGGTGTTCTTTACCTGCGGAATGCGCGGAATCACCCGAAGGTGTCGGTAACGTCGAGGTCTGGCCAGGTGGGAGTTTCTTTACCTGGCATCGCTTTACCCCAGGCTCAGCGCGGCACCCGTGGCCACGGCCCACAACAGCATGGCCAGGCCGGTGTCCCGCAGCACCGGGATCAGCGTCAGACCGCCGGCGCCGCTCCGGATCCGGCGCACCGGACCCACCAACAGCGGCACCGCCAGCAGGCCCAGCAGCGCCCACGGCCGGAAGATCCCGGTGCCGATGCTGACCAGCGCCGGCACCGCCACGAGCGCCTGGTAGAGCAGCCTGGTGCGGCTGTCGCCGAGCAGCACGGCCAGCGTGCGCTTGCCGGCCACCTCGTCGGTCGGGATGTCCCGCAGGTTGTTGGCGACCAACACGGCCGAGGAGAACGCGCCGACGGCGACCGCGTCGGCGATGCCGATCCCGGTGATCCGGCCGGACTGCACGTACAGCGTGCCGAGCACACCGGCCAGGCCGAAGAACACGAACACGGCGATCTCGCCGAACCCCGCGTAGCCGTAGGGCCGCTTTCCGCCGGTGTAGAACCAGGCGCCCGCGATGCACACCGCGCCGAACGCCACCAGCCACCACAGCCCGGACACCGCGACCAGCACCAGGCCGCTCACGCCTGCCACGCCGAAGCACGCGAACGCCACGGCCCGGACCAGCTTCGGCCGGACCACACCGGAACCGACGAGTCGTAACGGGCCGACCCGCTTCGCGTCGGTGCCCCGGATGCCGTCGGAGTAGTCGTTGGCGAAGTTCACGCCCACGATCAGCGCCAGCGAGACCACCAGCGCCAGCAGGGACTTCCACCAGACGAACTGGTCGATCGCGGCGGCGGCACCGGCACCGACGAGCACCGGCGCGATGGCGTTGGGCAGGGTGCGTGGCCTGGCACCTTCCACCCACTGACCCACGGTGGCCACCGGCTACCGCCCGATCCGGGACATGTCAACCGGGGCCACGGCGCGCAGCTCGGCCCTGGCCAGCGCGGTGGCGATCAGCACGTCCAGCAGTGCGCTGAAGCTCAGCCCGGCCGCCTGCCACATCTGCGGGTACTGCGACGCGGCCGTGAAGCCGGGGAACGTGTTCACCTCGTTGACGATCGGGTGCACGCCGTCCCGCAGGAAGAAGTCGATACGCAGCAGGCCCGCGCAGCCCAGCGACTCGAACACCCGGACCGCGTAGTCCTGCAACTGGGCGGTGAGTTCCGCGCCCAGGTGGGCCGGGATGTCGAACTCGGTGGCGGTGTCCTCGTACTTGGCGTCGTAGTCGAAGAACTTGTGCCCCTCGGTGACGCGGATCTCCAGCGGTGGCCCGGCTTCCAGCCTGCCGTCCGGGTGTTCCAGCACACCGAGGTCGACCTCGCGGCCGATGACGCCTTCCTCGATGAGCACCTTGGAGTCGACCGCCAGTGCCGCATCGACAGCGGCGTCCAGGTCGTCCCAACTGGCCACTTTGGACACACCGAGGCTGGAGCCGGACCTGGCGGGCTTGACGAACACCGGCAGACCGAGGCCACGCACCTCGGCCAGCGGGAGCACCACGTCGGCGCCACGCTCCTTGGCGTGCAGCACGACGTGCCTGGCCACCGGCAGGCCGTCGGCGGCCAGGATCTTCTTGGTGAACTCCTTGTCCATGCCGACCGCGCTGGCGATCACGCCGTTGCCGACATACGGAATCGCCGCGATCTCCAACAGCGACTGGATGGTGCCGTCCTCACCATAGGCGCCGTGCAGCACGGGGAACACCACGTCCATCCTGCGCAGCAGGTCGACGCCGCCCGCCATGCTGCGCCACAGGTCTTCGTGGGCACACAGGTCATCGGGCGTGGACAGCAGTTCGTCGCCGTCGCCGCCGAGCCGCCAGATGCCGCCCTTGGTGATCAGCACCGGGACCACGTCGTAGCGCTCGCGGTCCAGGTTGGCCAGCACACTCTCGGCCGAGTGGCGCGACACGTCGTGCTCACCGCTGCGGCCGCCGAACACCACGGCGACCTTGGTCCTGCTGTGTTCAGGCACCCTCTGTTCAGGCAGCCTCTGTTCAGGCACTCGGCCACTCCCGTTCCCCGGCCTGGCGCGCACCGGCTGGCAGGTAACGCCGGGGCACCCGTCCCCCGATCCCCGTCAGGATTTCATGAGCATTCGTCTGCGCCCACGCAGCCCAGTCCGATGCGGTCGGTTCGCCGTCTTCGCCGGTACCGAACAACAGCACGTCGTCACCGATGCGCACCGCGGTGTCACCGGCTGCCACCACGAACTGGTCCATCGCGACCCGGCCCGCGATCGGGCAGCGGGTGCCGTTGACCAGCACCTCACCACGGTTGGACAGCAGCCTCGGCACACCGTCGGCGAAGCCGAGCGGCACCAGCACCAGGGTGGTGTCGGTGTCGGTGACGTACTCGTGCTCGTAGGACACGCCGGTGCCAGGGGCCACTCGTTTGACCATGATCGCCCTGGTCCGCAGCGTCATGGCCGGTCGAAGGCCGTGGGTGCGGCCGGGGACCGGCTCGACACCGTAGATGCCGATGCCGGCCCTGGTCAGCTCGTAGTGGGACGCGGGTACGGCAACGATGCCGGCCGAGTTGGCAACGTGCCGCCAGACCGGGTCCAGGCCGGCCGCACGGGCGATGGCCAGCGCGTCCTCGAAGCAGCGCAGCTGGGCGGGCACGCTCGGGTCGCCGGGCCGGTCCGCGCTGGCCAGGTGTGACCACACGCCACGCACGATCACCTGGCCTGCCAGTTCACACCGACGGGCCTGGTCGACCAGCGCGGGCCACTGCGCGGCCGGCGCGCCGTTGCGGGACAGGCCGGTGTCGATCTTCAGGTGCACGGCGGCCGGGGTGCCGGCGTGTTCGGCCGCTGTCGCGATGCCGGCCAGGTGTTCGGTCGAGGACACCGACAGGTCGATGTCGGCGGCGATGGCTGGGGCGAAGTCGGTGTCGGGCAGGTGCATCCAGCTCAGCACGGGTGCGGTGATCCCAGCGGCCCGCAGCACGGCGGCCTCGGCGAGTGACGTCACGCCGAGCCAGGTCGCACCGTGGGCGAGCGCGGTCTCGGCCACCGGCACCATGCCATGGCCGAAGCCGTCGGCCTTGACCACGGCCATCATCTCGGCGCCGGAGTGGGCCGCCAGCACCTCGGTGTTGTGCGCGATGGCGCCCAGATCCACCACGGCCTCGCCGAGTGCGGTCACGTCGCTCGACAGAACAGTCACCCTGCCAACAATGCACCCACCGCTGTTCGGTCCACTTTGCCGGGACCGCGCAGCGGCAGTTGATCGGTGAATTCGAACCGCTTCGGCACGGCAGCCCTGCCGAGCCGCTCCCGCACGGCAGCGGCCAGCACTCCCGGCTTCGGCAGGTCGGCCGGGTCGACCGGCACGACGGCCGCCATCACGGCCTGCCCCCAGCGCTCGTCGCGCACACCGACGACACACGCGGCCCGCACGCCCGGCTGCGCGGCGAGCACCTGCTCGACGAGCGCGGGCGGCACCTTGACCCCGCCGGTGTTGATCAGGTCGTCGGTGCGGCCGAGCACATCCAGCCTGCCGTCGTCGGTGTACCGGCCGGCGTCCCCGGTGTGGAACCAGCCGTCGACGAACGCGGCAGCGGTCAGTTCCGGAGCCCTGCGGTAGCCGTGTGCCAGTGTGGCACCGAATATCTCGATCCGGCCGACCCCTTGACTGTCCTTGTCGGACAGTCGCAGTGCGACACCGGCCAGCGGGCGCCCTGCGTAGACACAGCCGCTGGCGGTCTCACTCATTCCGTACGCGGGCACCACGCGGACACCGGCGTCGACCGCCCGCTCGGCCAGCGACGGCGGGGTGGCCGCGGCACCGACGACCACGGCGTCGAACGCCCGCAGCACGGCCAGACCACGGCCGCCCTCGGTGAGCAGCTGGATCAGCTGGGTCGGCACCATCGCGGTGTAGTGCGGACCGGTGTCGGCCAGCACGTCGGCGGCCGCGTCGGCGAACGGATCGGCCCGGAACGGCACCGAGAGGTCCACCACCCCTGGCTCGGTGCCGGCCAGTAGCGCCCGGACCAGCACCTGGACACCGCCGATGTACTGGGCGGGGGTGGCCAGCAGCCAGCGGCCGGGGCCGCCGAGCCAGCCGTGGGTGGCGGTCGCCGACGCCTGGAGCGCCTTCGCGGACAGCAGCACGCCCTTGGCGTCCCCGGTCGAGCCGGATGTGGTGATGATCACAGCGGTGTCCGGTTCGACCGGCTCGTCCGGCGCCATCGCGGCCCTGATGTCGGCCAGGCCGGGGTGGTGCGCGTCCAGCGGCAACACCGTCGGCCCACCGTTGATGGCGTCGGCCAGTGCGTCGGCCAGCACCCGGACGGAGTCCGGTTTCCCGTCGAGGAGTACTTCGCGCATCAGAAGTACCGGTTCATCAGAAGTACCACGGGAACGGTGTCCAGTCCGGTTCGCGCTTCGCCAGGAAGGCATCCCGGCCTTCGACGGCCTCGTCGGTCATGTACGCCAGCCGGGTCGCCTCACCCGCGAACACCTGCTGCCCGACCAGGCCGTCGTCGATGAGGTTGAAGGCGTACTTCAGCATTCGTTGCGCTGTCGGCGACTTGCCGTTGATCTCGCCCGCCCATTGGAGGGCGGTGCGCTCCAGTTCGGCGTGCGGCACGACCTCGTTCACCGCGCCCATCGCGTGCATCTGCTCGGCCGTGTAGGTGCGGCCCAGGAAGAAGATCTCCCGCGCGAACTTCTGCCCGACCTGACGGGCGAGGTAGGCCGAGCCGAAGCCGCCGTCGAAGCTGCCCACGTCGGCGTCGGTCTGCTTGAACCGGGCGTGCTCGGCGCTGGCCAGCGTGAGGTCACACGTCACGTGCAGGCTGTGCCCGCCACCGGCCGCCCAGCCCGGCACCACCGCGATCACGATCTTCGGCATGAACCGGATCAGCCGCTGGCACTCCAGGACATGCAACCGCCCCGCGCGCGCCGGATCAACGGTCGAAGCGGTCTCACCACTGGCGTACTGGTAACCCGACCGCCCGCGAATGCGCTGGTCACCGCCGGAGCAGAAGGCCCAGCCGCCGTCCTTGGTCGACGGGCCGTTGCCGGTCAGCAGGATGCAGCCCACGTCGGAGGTCATCCGGGCGTGGTCCAGCGCCCGGTACAGCTCGTCCACCGTGTGCGGGCGGAAGGCGTTGCGCACCTCGGGCCGGTGGAAGGCGATCCGCACGGTGCCCTGGTCGACCGCCCGGTGGTAGGTGATGTCGGTGAAGTCGAAGCCGTCGACCTCGGTCCAGGCGGCGGGATCGAACAACTCTGAAACGACGGGTTCGGGCACGCCTGCGAATATAAGCCGGTGCATCCATCCACCGCGCAGGCGAGGGTGATCGTCGACGAGCTGGTGCGCTGTGGTGTGCACCACCTGGTGCTCTGCCCCGGATCGCGCAACGCGCCACTGTCCATCGCGGCCTTCGAAGCGGCAACGGCCGGCGAACTCCGGCTGCACGTGCGGATCGACGAGCGCTCGGCGGCCTTTCTGGCGCTGGGCATCGGCAAGGGCGGCTCGCTCGCGGCCGTCTGCTGCACGTCCGGCACGGCGGCCGCGAACCTGCACCCGGCCGTGTTGGAGGCCCACCATTCGCGCACGCCGCTGCTGGTGCTGACCGCCGATCGGCCGGCCGAGCTGCTGGGCATCGGCGCGAACCAGACCATCGAGCAGCGCGGCCTGTACGGGCCTGCCGCGCCCTGTGTCGACATGCCGCTTGCCGAGCGCCGGGCGGGTGGGAACGCGGTGTGGCGGGGCACGGTGTGCCGTGCGGTGGCACGTACCGCTGATGGTCCGGTGCAGCTCAACGTGCCGTTCCGGGAGCCGTTGGTGCCTGGTGGCGACGACGCCTGGCCGGAATCGCTCGACGGTCGATCTGGCGGCGAGGTGTGGACCCGGTGGCCGGCCCCGGCGACCGGCGCCAGTGCGACCCGACCACCGTCCAGGACGGTGCTGGTGGTCGGTGACCCGGTCGGCCGACCGGCGCTGGTCGGTGCGGCGGCCGAAGTGGCCGCGGTGGCCGGTTGGCCCGTGATCGCCGAACCCACCGGTGTGTTCGCCGCGTCCGGCGCCACGGTGCTGGCCAGCGGCTCGCTGTTGATCAACGCGGGCGATCCCCCGTTGCGGCCGGATGCCGTGGTGGTGGTCGGCAGGCCGACACTGTCCCGAGGTACCGGTGCGCTGCTGCGGGCTGCTGGCCGGGTCATCGTGCTCGGTGGCTGGACCGATCCGCAGCACCTGGCGACCGAGGTGGCCGATCGGATCGAACCGAGCGAGCCGGATTCGTCGTGGCTGGCCGCGTGGGTGGCCGCTGACGAGGCGGCGAGTGCCGCTGTGGACGACCTGCTGGCCGGTGAGCGGTGGCCGACGGGTGCGCACGTGGCCAGGGACGTGGTGGCCGCGCTGCCGGCCGACGCGCGGTTGTTCCTGGGCTCGTCCAACGCGGTCCGGTTCGTGGACTTCGTCGGTCGGCCGGATGAGCAGCGCATTCTGGCCAATCGCGGGGTGGCCGGCATCGACGGCAGTGTGTCCACGGCGGCCGGCATCGCACTGGGCAGCGGCCAACCGTGTTACGCGCTGCTCGGTGACCTGACGTTCCTGCACGACGTGAACGGCCTGCTGATCGGCCCGACCGAGGTCCGGCCGGACGTGACCGTCGTGGTGATCAACGACGACGGCGGCGGCATCTTCGCGCTGCTCGAACAGGGCGCCCCGGAGTACGCGGACAGCTTCGAGCGGGTGTTCGGCACGCCGCACCACGCCGACATCGCGGCCCTGTGCGCCGGTTACGGCGTGCCGCACGCGCTGGTGTCCGATGTGGACAAGCTGGCCGCCGCGCTGGCGCCGGCACCTGGCCCTCGGGTGGTCGAGATCCGGGTGGACCGGTCAGGGCTGCGGGACTGGCAGGCTGCGCTGTTCGCGGCCGTCCGGGGCTAGCGGCAGCAGCACCCGGAACGTCGTGCCGACGCCGACCGTGGTGGCCACCTCGACCCGGCCGCCGTGGGCCGCCACGATGGCGGCGACGATGGCCAGGCCCAACCCGGTGCCACCGCTGATCCGGCCGCGCGCCGGATCGGCCCGGTAGAACCGCTCGAACAGGCGTTCCGCCTGGTCCGGCGGCAGACCAGGACCCTTGTCCGCCACTTCGAGCACCGCATCCGGGTACTCCGCCCGCACCCGCACCTCGACCGGCGTGCCGGGTGGGGTGTGCAGGATCGCGTTGTTCACCAGGTTGCCCAGCACCTGCCGCAGCCGGGCCTCGTCGCCGAGTACCGGCACCTCGGCAGGCTCGTCGGAGTCGTCGGCCTGCGGCAGCCGGAGGCCGACCGACCGGTCCGGCGCGACCGCGTGCACGTCGTGCACGGCATCCACGGTGAGCACCACGAGGTCGACGCGCATGTGCTCCAGCGGGCGCTGCTGGTCCAGCCTGGCCAGCAGCAGCAGGTCGTCCACCAGCAGGCCCATCCTGGCCGCCTGCTCCTCGATCCGGCGCAGCACACCCGCCACGTCCGCCGAGGACGTGGCCGCGCCCTGCCGGTACAGCTCGGCGTAACCGCGGATCGACGTCAGCGGGGTGCGCAGCTCGTGGCTGGCGTCCGCGACGAACCGGCGCATCCGCTCCTCGGAACTGCGGGCCGACGCCTCGGACCGCTCCCTGGCCCGGAACGCGCTCTCGATGCGCTCCACCATCGTGTTGAACGCGCCGGCCAGCCTGCCCACCTCGCTGCGTGGCCTGCGCACCGGCACCCGACGGGACAGATCGCCTGCCGCGATGCCCTCCGCGGTCCGCTCGACCTCCTCCAACGGGCGCAGGCTGCTGCGGACCAGCGCGTAGCCGAGGCCACCGAGCAGCACCAGGGCGCCGATGGAGATCCGGAGGTACATCTGGCTCAGGTCGTCGATCGCGACATCCACCTGGCTCTGGTCGGTGGCCACGACGACGGTCGCCGTGCTGTCCGCACCGGCCGTGGTCGTCGTGGGCACCGCCGTGGCCAGCACGCGCCAATTGTTGCCGCCACCACTCTGGGACGGCACGGTGAACGCGGTGCCGATCGCGGGATTGGCCGGCAGTTGGGGTGTCGGCGCGTTGTTCGCGGGCGCTGGGGTCCGCCACACCGTCTGCCCGTTCAGCTCGATCATGATCTGGTCGCCGTCGGCGATCGGCCTGCCGAACCGGTCCTCGCCCTCGACCGGCAGCTGACCGGCGGACAGCACCCGCACCACCTCCACGGTCGTCCGGCCCAGCCGCACGTCGAGCTGGTTGAGCAGGTAGCCCTGCATGGACGCGGACGCCACGAAGTACGAGCCGATCAGCACTGCCGCCAACAACAGGAGCAGCGTGGCCACCAGCCGCACCCGCAGCGGCAGCCCGCGCACCCACGCCCACGACACCCGGAGCGGCCGGACCAGGACTGTCACGTCAGTTCGGCGCGAGCCGCAGCACGTAGCCGACCCCGCGCACGGTGTGGATCAACCGGGGCTCGATGACGTCCACCTTGCGCCGCAGGTAGGAGATGTAGGACTCGACGACGCCGGCTTCGCCGTTGAAGTCGTAGCGCCACACCTGATCCAGGATCTGCGCTTTGGAGACCACCCGGCCGGCGTTGCGCATCAGGTAGTGCAGCAGCTTGAACTCGGTGGGCGACAACGGAACCAGCTTGTCCGCGCGGCGCACCTCGTGGCTGTCCACGTGCAGTTCGAGATCGGCGTAGCGCAGCGGCGCCTCGGTCGGCTCACCGATCCCCTTCGTCCGACGCAGCACCGCGTTGACCCGTGCGATGACCTCTTCCAGGCTGAACGGCTTGGTCACGTAGTCGTCGCCGCCGATGGTCAACCCGGTGATCTTGTCTTCGGCCGCGTCCCGCGCGGTGAGGAACAGCACCGGCACCGTCTGGCCGCCGGAGCGCATCCAGCGCAACACGTCGAACCCGTCCCGGTCGGGCAGCATCACGTCCAGCAGTACGAGATCCGGGCTGCGCCGCTCGACGGCCCGCAGGGCCTCGTTTCCGGTGGCCGCCGTGGTCACCTCGAATCCGGCGAACCGCAGGCTCGTCGCGAGCAGCTCACGAATGCTCGGATCGTCCTCGACGACGAGCAGCATCGTGCGGTCGGCCATCCGGTGGCTCCCTCCCGGCACGCCCCTGCGATCTGGAGATCCTGTGCTTCCTGGGAGAATCCTGCGAGCCGACACTGAAGATGGCCTGCGAGTTTCCTGGGAATTGCCTGACAACCAGTCAGGCGGCGGGCGGCGGGGCCACCGTGAACTCGGGCGTCTGCCGCGTCGACCGGGTGCGCAGGGCCAGCACACACTCCCGGATCGCGTCCAGCCCCAGCAGCGCGGCGACCGTGACCAGCGTGATCCCGATCGACATCCAGTTGCCGTAGAAGATCGTGGAGCGCAGCGGCGGCTGGCCGGCGCCCAGCGGGGTGATCATCGTGGTCACGCCGTGCTTCCAGGCGGCGATGCCGAACAGGACGGCCACCACGGCGACGATCACCTCGGCCGCGGCGACAGCCAACCGCCACGGCTGGTTCAGCCGGGGCGGCTGTTCCACGAACGGGGTGAACGACTCGGTGGTCACGATTTCAGCCTCTCACGAACCGACCAGCGGGCGGATGGCGGCCCGTAACGCATCCGGGTCCCTCGCCCACGCCAGCACGACGGTGTCGTCGGCCAGCCGCAGCGGCACCTCGGTGAACTTCTTCGGCACCGTCCAGCCACCGCCGAGCACCCGGGCACCGACCGGTGGCCCGACATCGTCCACCTCGACGATCTGCCGCACCGGCAACGGTTCCCGGCCCTGGTGCAGCTCCATCCGGGTCAGCACGACAGAACACACCTGGCGGCGGGCGTGCACCCAGAGGAACGCGATGCCGAACAGCAGCAGCGCGACGATCACCCACGCCACCACGTGCACCGGCCCGCTCAACGCCTCGACACCGGCCCCCACCAGCGCGAACACCGGTCCCCACAGCAGCGGCCACCAGGTCGAGCCGGGTTCGGCGTAGAGCACCGGATCGGTGGTCATGCCGGTTCGGGTCGGGCGAAGAACTTCTTGGCCGTCGGCATGTACAGCAGCAGGACGGCGAGCAGTTCTACCAGGATGCTGATCACCGTGATGATGTCGGTGCCGCCGATGACGTTGAACAGGGCGAACGCGACGATGACCACGGTCAGGGCGATGCGGGCCCAGTTCTTGGCGGCCTTGATCTGGTACGCGCACAGCACGTAGAGCGCGGCGAACAGCAGGTCCAGCGCCACGTTGACGGCGAGGAACGTATGGATCGCCGTCCGCGCCTGGGCCACGGTCGTATGGGCCGGCAACGGACCGCGCAGTTGCGCGTCCACGAAGTTCTGCCAGTCGATCAGCGTGATCACCGCGATCACGGTGCGCAGTGCTGCGCTGATCATCAGGATCCAGAAGGCGCCGAGCACCGGGCCGGGCGGCTTCGTCGGCGCTCTCGACGTGGTCACCAGGCGGACGCTAGAGCGACGGGCGGTTGGTTGTCCACTCACCTGGTCGGAACGCTGAAATACCGCTCCGCCGGCCGCCGGTACATCATGCCGGCCGCCCACGGGACCGCGCAGAACGCGACGAGGCTGAGCAGACCCTGGCCGACGCTGCCGTCGGTGGCCGGGCCGGTGAGCAGCGAACGGCCAGCCTGCCAGGCGAACACCACTTCCAGCGGCACCGCCAGCACGGTGAGCAGCAGCCGGCACCAGCGGGCGCCGTCGCGCATCGGCAGCACGAGGCTGGCCAGGAAGACCGTGGCGACGCCGAACAGCACGATGGCCAGGGGGCCGGGCTGGATGGTGGCGTAGCGGTAGGTGAAGACGACGGCGGCCGGGCCGTGCGCGAACTGGCCGAGCGCGGAACCGGCGAACCAGCAGGTGAACGCCAGCCACCAGGCCAGCGCCGAGCGCTCGATGAGCGCCGGCCGGTCCGGCAGCGGGTACGTCACTCCAACAGACTAACTTACCAAATCGGACTTAGGTCAACTATCCGCCAGCCAAGCCGCTGCTTCGACGGCCCAGTAGGTGAGGATCATGTCCGCGCCCGCCCTGCGGATCGCGGTCAGCGTTTCCAGGATCGTCCGCTGCCGGTCCAGCCAGCCGTTGGCGGCAGCGGCCTCGACCATCGCGTACTCGCCGGACACCTGGTAGGCGGCGACCGGCACGTCGGCGACCTCGGCCACCGCGCGGATGACGTCCAGGTAGGCCAGCGCGGGCTTGACCATCACCAGGTCGGCACCCTCGGCCAGGTCGAGAGTGACTTCCTTGAGCGCCTCGCGGGCATTGGCCGGGTCCTGCTGGTAGGTCTTGCGGTCACCCTGGAGGGCGGACTCGACGGCCTCGCGGAACGGGCCGAAGAAGGCGCTGGCGTACTTGGCGGAGTAAGCGAGGATGCCGGTGTCGGTGCGGCCCGCGGCGTCCAGCGCGTCGCGGATCACGCCGATCTGGCCGTCCATCATGCCGCTCGGACCGAGCAGGTGGGCGCCCGCCTGCGCCTGCGCGACGGCCATCTCGGCGTAGACGCTGAGGGTGGCGTCGTTGTCCACGGTGCCGTCTTCCGCCAGCACCCCGCAGTGCCCGTGGTCGGTGAACTCGTCGAGGCAGGTGTCGGCCATCAGGACGGTGCTGTCACCGAGTTCGGAGCGCAGATCGCGCAGCGCCACGTTGAGTACGCCGTCCGGATCGGTGGCACCGGAGCCCACGGCGTCCCGGGTGGCCGGCACGCCGAAGATCATCAGCCCACCGACGCCGGCCCGCACCGCTTCCACGGCGGCCTTGCGCAGTGAATCCCGGCTGTGTTGCACGACACCGGGCATCGAGGAGATCGGCACCGGCTCGGTGGCGCCCTCCTTGACGAACATCGGCAGCACCAGCTGCCGAGGCCGGATCGTGGTCTCGCTGACCAGCCTGCGCACCGCGGCGGTCGTACGCAGCCGCCGGGGCCGATGAGTCGGAAACACAGAGCCTCCCTAAGTCCAGGACCCAGCGTAGTCGTGGCGGCGGCGTGGCCACCTCAAGCCGCTCGGCGCCACGTGACGCCGGACGGCAGCGCACCCCCAGTGGCCAGGAAGTCCAGGACCGCCTGCCGCACGATGGCGAGCGGAACCTCAGCGGTGGCCGGGAATTCGGTGTCGGTGTCCATGTAGAAGTACTGGAGAGGCGCGGGGTCGGCCGAATCGCCGCCGAAGCTGTAGACCCCGTCGGGCCATTCGCGTCCGCTGTAACGGAGCACACCACGCTTACCGTTGTTGCCCACATCCAACCCTTGGGCATAGGGATCGCCCGCGATGTGTACCTCGATGAGAATCGGCGCCCGCTCGGGTGACTCCGCACGCACCCGATCGATCAGCTGATCAACCTCGTCGGCGGTGGCCACCAGGACAGGGTCGTCCCCGTGCCCACGGGCGTAGTACGCGGCTAGGGCAACCACGATGAAGTCTTGCCTCCCTGATAAACGCGGACAAGGCCATCCTTCCCGTAGACAGTAAGCGTATAGCCTTCAGGCAGGACCACGGGTATCAATGCATCACATCCTGGCGGACCCTCACACGGCACATGATTGGTGACGGGCGTGGCGGACCGGATACCGGCCTGACGCATATGTGCGGCCAATTTCATTTCCACGTCAGATGCCCGCAACGGAATTCGTCGGGCTTTCATCTCCCGAAAAAGCCGGATGGCATTCTCATACTTTTCGTCTTTCCCGCTGACCTCCGCGTGTGTGCGGCCATCCGCATCGATCCACCGCCCGTGGGTCTTCTGTCCAGTCCCGGAGGCAACGGGCGGCGGCAACTGAGCGCGCAACCAATCGACCACCCTGGCTTGGGCGATTCCGGCCCGCCGGGACTCGCTGGCATCGCATCGCCACCGATACTGCGCAGGTAGGCCTGCACCCGACGTCGAGCACGCTCCGGCCGACATCGCCGGTAGCCGCGTGGGCATCACCCAGCAGAGCGGCCGCCTGCGCGGGCAGCGGGTCGGACGCGCCAGTCGTGGCACTGCTCAGACTGTCGTTCGCCTCGTCCACGCAGGCGCCTGCCCGGTCCAACGCACGTCGTGCTTCGACACAGTTGTCGAGCACCGTGCGCAGTTGGCTGAAGATCTCGGACAGCATCGACACGCAATCAGTCCGCTGGCCATTGGTAGGACAGTTCGTAGCGGTCGCCGGCCAGGACCATGTCGTTCACCTCGACCGGGATGTCGGCGTGGGCCACGCGGGTCACAGTGAGGACCGGCTGGCCTGGGCCGAGTTGCGGCAGTTGTTGCTCCTCCTGGGTCGGCATCCGGCAGCCGACGTGCTCGGCGAAGTGTGCGAGGCGGTGGCCTGCTTCCTCAACACGGGAGTAGATGCCACCCGGCCCGGTGTCGCTCTCCTCGATCGCGGTGCCACGGGTGAGCGCCCTGAGCAGCCGGGAAGTGGCCAGCTGAACAGCCTGACCATCCGCCTCCAGCACCCGCGTGCGGACCGTCAACTCGGTGTCCACCGGCACATCCAGCAGTTCGGCCACCCGGGAATCGGCCGGCTCGAACGAGATCCGCACCGACACGGAAGGCGTGAAGCCACCGGCCGCCGCATCGGCGAGGAACGCCCCCTTGTCACGCGATCGGGCGACTCGCGACAGTCGCCCGCGAGACGACCGCCGCACCATTCCGCGGTTCACGGACGCAGTCTGCCAGCGAACCGGCCGAATCGCCGATGGGAACACGAAGGCCCGGCCGATTCGGCCGGGCCTTCGTGTACAGCACAAGTCAGCGCCGAGCGCGCTTCGTCTTGCGGGGCGGGGGCAGCGCCCCTTCGGCGCGCAGGCGGGCCGCGTGTGCCGCCAACGCGTCGACCAGCGCCGGGATCTGCGCGATCTCGGGCTGTACGTCGACCCGCAGGCCGAACTCGTGGGCGGTCTCGGCCGTCTTCGGGCCGATGCACGCGACCAACGTCCGCGTGTGCGGCTTCCCAGCGATACCAACGAGATTGCGGACCGTGGACGACGACGTGAAGCACACCGCGTCGAAGCCGCCGGACTTGATCATCTCGCGGGTGTCGGCGGGCGGGGGTGCCGCCCGAACCGTCCGGTACGCCGTGACGTCGTCGATCTCCCAGCCACGGTCACGCAAACCGGCGGCCAGGGTCTCCGTTGCGATGTCGGCCCGTGGCAACAGAACGCGGTCCACCGGGTCCAGAATGTCGTCGTACGGCGGGAAATCGGCCAACAGCCCTTCCGAGGACTGCTCACCGGACGGCACCAGCTCGGGCATGATCCCGAAGGACCGCACCTTGGCGGCCGTGCCCTCGCCGACGCACGCGATCTTGACGCCGGAGAACGCCCGCGCGTCCAGGCCGAACTCGCGGAACTTCTCCCACACCGCGCGCACTGCGTTGGTCGACGTGAACACCACCCACTGGTAGCGGCCGTCGACCAGGCCCTTCACCGAGCGCTCCATCTGCGCCGGGCTACGCGGTGGTTCCACGGAAATCGTGGGCACCTCGACCGGAATGGCGCCGTGGCTGCGCAGCTTCTCGCTCATCTCGGCCGCCTGGTCCTTCGTCCTGGGCACCAGGACCTTCCAGCCGTACAGCGCCCGCGACTCCCACCAGGACAGCTTCGACCGGGCGGCGGCAGCGGCACCGACCGTGACCACCAGGTGGCCACCGAGGTCACCGGCGTCCGCGGCCAGCGAGGCCAGCGTGGTGTCGACGGTCCGCTGGTTGTTGCCGGTGCCGTCGACCGTCACGGCCACGGGGGTCTGCGCCGCCATGCCATGCTCGGTCAGGCTGGACGCGGCCTCGGCCAGGTGGCCACCGGTGGCGTGCAGCACGAGGGTGCCCGGCGCGGCGGCCAGTGCTGCCCAGTCCAGGTCGCCTCGCACGTCGACCTCGGTGTGCACGGCGCCGAGCGCGACACCCGCGTAGGCGGGCACAGCGGTACCGGCGGGCACACCGGGGACCACGTCGAAGGCGACGCTGGTCTTGGCGACGGCCTGGGCCTCACGGACCACGGCGTCCAGGGTCAGCGGGTCACCGGAGACGAGGCGCACCACGGACCGGCCGGCCTTCGCCTCGGTCACCAGGTCCTTGGCCACATCGGCCGGGTCGCCGACGGCGGGCCGCAGCTCGACGGTGGCGCCGACCAGGCCGAGCACGCTCGACGGTACGTCCGGGTCGGTCACCACGAGCTCGGCCCGGGTGAGCAGTTCGTTGGCCCGAACGGTCAGCAGTCCGGTGTCGCCCGGACCTGAGCCCACGAAAGCAATCCGCCCGGGGGCCTTTCGGGCACGGGTCATCTGAGTACTCTCCATCAGCTATGCCTCCGGGCCGGACAGCACGGCGGCCCCGAGATCGAGCAGCTCGGCCGCGACCTGCCTGCCGAGTTCGTCTGCGTTGGTCAGGTCAGAGATGGCCGATGCGCGCAGGATCTCGTTGCCCGGGGTGGCGGCGACGCCGCGCAGCGACAGCATCGGGACCACCCGGTCCACACCGTCCGGACCGGTCACGAGATCGTCGACCACGTCGGCGAGTGCGCCGACCGGTGCGCTGCAGCCGGCTTCGAGCGCGGCCAGCATGGCCCGCTCCGCAGTCACGGCGAGCCTGGTGAACTCGTCGTCGAGACACGACTTGAGCAGGTGCTCGGTGTCCATGTCGTCGACGCGGCACTCCAGGGCCAGCGCGCCCTGCGCGGGCGCCGGCAGGATCTGGATGGGTTCGAGCACCTCGGTGATCTCGCTCAGCCTGCCGAGTCTGGCCAGCCCGGCGCGGGCCAGCACGACGGCGTCCAGTTCGCCGTCGGTGACCTTGCGCAGCCGGGTGTCCACGTTGCCCCGGATGGGCACCATGACCAGCCCGAGCCCGAGTGCCTCCAGCTGGGACACCCGCCGTGGCGCACCGGTGCCCACGGTGGACCCGCTGGGCAGCTCGCCCAGCGTGAGGCCGTTCCTGGCGATCAACACGTCCCTCGGGTCCTCGCGCACCGGCACCGCGGCCAGTGACAGCCGGGGATCGGCGGCGGTCGGCAGGTCCTTGTAGGAGTGCACGGCCACGTCGATGTCACCGTCGGCCAGCGCGTCCCGCAGCGCCGACGTGAACACGCCGATGCCGATGTTGGGGATCGGCGCCGACGAGCGGTCGCCGGGCGTCGTCACGGTGATGATCTCGACCACGGCGCCTGCCGCGGTGAGGGCATCGGCCATCAACTGGGTCTGGGCCACCGCCAACGCGCTGCCCCTGGTGCCGATCCGCACTATCTTCTTCACCTGTTGTCACCATCCGCACGGGTGTCATGGGCGTCTCCCTGGACCGCGAGCGGCGTGCTGAGCAGCGCTGCTGCCTGCGGGTCGAGGGCGAACAGTTCACGTAGCGCGTCCGCGTAGCTGGCGCCGTTCGGGTCGGAGGCGAGCTGTTTGACCCGCACCGTGGGCGTGTGCAGCAGCTTGTCCACCACCCGACGCACGGTCTTGGCCAGCTCACCGCGCACCGTCTCGTCCAGCTCCGGCAGCCGGGAGTCCAGCCGGAGCAGTTCGGCGTCCACCACCTCGGCGGCTCGCCTGCGCAGCGCCGTCACCGTCGGGGTCACCGCGGCGGAACGCTGGGCGGCCAGGTAGCCGCGCATTTCCTCGGCCAGGATCTCGCCGGCCACACCGGCGTGTCGGCCGCTCGGCGTGCCGGCCAGGCGCGCACCGAGGGTCTCCAGGTCGACCATGGTCACGCCGGGCAGTTCGGCGACGCCTGCCTCGACGTCCCTGGGCAGCCCGAGGTCACACACCACCAGCGGCCGACCGGCGGCACGGGCGGCCAGTCCGGTGCGGACGAGTTCGGTGGACACGACGATGTCGGTGGCTCCGGTACAGCTGACCACGAGATCGGCCACCGCGATCCGGTCGGCCAGGTCGGTCAGCCCGGTGGCGCTGCTGGCCACACCCTCACCGGCCAGCGCACCGGCCAGGCGGGCGCCGTTGGCCGCCGTGCGGTTGGCGATCACCACTTCGCCGATGCCGGCCCTGCGCAGCGCGGCCGCGGCCAGGCCACCCATCGAACCGGCGCCGACCACCAGCGCCTTACGGCCGGTCAGGCCGCCGAGCACATCGTCGGCGTCGGACAGCGCGACGCCCACCACGGACGCGGCCACGTGGTCGATGTCGGTCTCGGCGTGCACCCGCTTGCCGACCCGCAGGGCCTGCTGGACGAGGTCGTGCAGCGCGCTGCCGACCGTGCCGGCCGCGTCGGCGGCGGCGTAGGCGGTGCGCAGCTGACCGAGGATCTGGGCCTCGCCGACCACCATCGAGTCCAGGCCGGCGGCCACCGAGAACAGGTGCTCGACGGCTGCCGCCGAGTAGTGCACGTACAGGCTGCCACCCAGGTCGGCGGCGTCCGTGCCGGCGTGCCGGGACAGCACCCCGGTCAGGTCGGACACCCCGCCGTGGAAGGTCTCCACGACCGCGTAGACCTCGACCCGGTTGCAGGTCGACAGCAGCACGGCCTCGGTCACGTCCGGGCAGCGCAGGATCTCGTCCAGGATCTTGCCGACATCGGCGGTCCCGACCGAGGCGCGCTCCAGTTCCCGCACCCCGGCGGTGCGATGCGACATGCCGACGGCGAGCACGTTCACCGTGGGATCACCATCCCGTCCACGCCCGCTACCTCCGCCGTGTCGTTCATCTCAGCCGCGCTGGCCTCGTCGGCCCGCCGTGCCACATGGAACGAGAGGATCTGCATCTCGACCGCCAGATCCACCTTGCGCACCTCCACGTCGTCCGGCACCTGTAGTACGACCGGGGCGAAGTTCAGGATGCATCGAACGCCTGCGGATACCAAACGGTCACAGACGGCCTGCGCCGCGGGCGGCGGGGTGGCGATGACGCCGATGGACACGTCCCTGGCGGCGCAGACGGTGCCGATCTCGTCGATGTGGTTCACCGGGATTCCGCCGACAGGTATACCCACCAGGTCTTCGTCCACGTCGAACAACGCGACCACTGGGAACCCCCGGCTGGGAAACCCGCCGTAGTTGGCGAGCGCGTGACCAAGATTACCTATTCCGACCACCGCGACGGAATGGTTACGGGTCAGGCCGAGAATGCGTTCGATCTCCTCGATGAGGACGGCGACCTCGTAGCCGACCCCCCGGGTGCCGTAGGAACCGACGTAGGACAGGTCCTTGCGCAGCTTCGCGGAATTCACCCCGGACGCGACCGACAGCTCCTCGCTGGAGATCGTGCCGACACCCTGCTCGGCCATGCCGGACAGCACCCGCAGGTACACGGCCAGCCGGGCGACGGCGGCCTCGGGGATGGCCCGCGCGCGTTCCCGCACGTCACGACCACCAGGAGTGGGGGCGCCGTTGCCGTTCACCCGGACCGCTGGGATCGGTTCGGTGACGGCGTCGGCCGGGCTGTTGGGCGTGCCGTCACGCCCTCGGCCTCGTTGCACCGCCACGCTCGATCTCCTCACACCGCCCAGGGCCGGCCTCGGTCGCGGCCGTCACCAGTGTCAGCCGCCCTGGCCGCGCGCCACTTCATGATGAGCCTGCTGCGCTGACCGATACCGCCGACGGCGTGACCTCACCACGGTATCCATTTGTGAACGCAGGCACAAAGTCGCTGCAGGGCCGGTGTGCGGAGGCGTCACTTCACGGTGAACCGGGTCGACGGGTAGCCCGTCGCGCCGTTCGGGATGGGGTCGGCGACGGCTGACGTCTGGGTGTAGCCGGTGTCGTCGGTGGCCCTGGCCTCGACGGTGTGCTGGCCGGGCCGCAGCGGCAGGAAGATTCGCCACATCCGCCACGCGTTCTTCGTTACCTCGGTGGTCAGCTGGGCCTGCTGCCACGGCCCGTCGTCCACCCGCACCTCGACCTTGTCGATGCCCTTCGTCTGCGCCCACGCGATACCGGCGACGACGACGCTGCCGGCGTTCACCGTGGCGAACGAGGCCGGCACGTCGATCCGCGACTCGGTCTTCACCGGCGCCCGCTGCGAGTACCCGCGGGGCACCCAGTAGCCCTGCCGGGCGCCGAAGGTGGTCACCTCCATGTCGACCACCCACTTGGTGGCGGACACGTAGCCGTACAGGCCGGGCACCACCATCCGGGCCGGGAAGCCGTGCTCGACGGGCAGCGGCTGGCCGTTCATGCCGATCGCCAGCAGCGCGCCCCGGTCGTCGGTCAGTGCGTCGATCGGTGTGCCGGCGGTGTACCCGTCCACGCTGGTGGACAGCAGCTGGTCGGCGTCGGGGTGCACGCCCGCCTCGGCGAGCAGGTCCTTGAGCAGCACACCCTCCCATTTCTGGGTGGAGATGTACGGGCCGCCGACGGGGTTGGACACGCAGCACAGGGTGACGATCTGCTCGGTCAGCCTGCGCCTGCGGATCTGGTCGAAGTTGAAGGTGAGTTCCCGGTCCACCATGCCGTGGATGCGCAGCGACCAGTCCTGGGCGCGCAGCTCGGGCACCGTCAGGGCGGTGTCCACCCGGTAGAAGGAGGCGGGGTCGGTGAGGAACGTCGGCGTGCCGTTGCGGGCGAAGTCGGCACCGGGCGGCACCACGGTCTTGCGGGCGGGCACCAGCAGGCCGACGGCGGCCCGGGAGCCCTCCACGTTGTGCTCGTTCGTCAGCACCTCGCCGACCACACCGGCCACGGTGGCGCCGACCGCGACACCGACGGTGCCGAGCATGAACTTTCGCCTGCTGTCCCCGGAGCTGTCCCCGTACACCGGGCGCCTCGGTCGGCCGTCCGGCTCCAGGTCCCTGGTGACGATCCACTCCATGGCCAGCCGGTGCAGCAGACGGAACACCAGGACGCCGACCACCAGGCTGACCACGGGCGCCAGCACGCTGAGCTGACCGAGATCACTGCGGCCGAGCACGGCGACCACGGCGATCACGCCGAGCACCACGGCGAATGCCGTGCCGGGCGCCGACGTCCGCTTGGACAGCACACCGGCCAGCGCGCCGAACAGCACCAGGACGACACCCATGGTGGAGAGCAGCACCAGCTTGTCGTTGGTGCCGAAGTTGCTGACCGCGAACTCCTTCAGCCAGCCAGGAGTCCGGTCCACGAACGCGTCACCGACGGCCAGGAAGGGCGACGCATCGGTGCCGACGAAACCGGCCACCAGTTGGCCGGACGCGACCGCGGCGCCGATGCTCAGGACACCGACCAGGGCGCCCATCGGCCATGGCAGTGTCGGTGCGTCGGATCGGGTGCTGGCTCGCATGCTCACATCTCCCATTCGACGCCTCCACCCGTGGTGGATGCGTCGAAAACCGATCACACAGCCGAATCCGTAACCACCCGGTAATGGTCACAGCCGCCGGGCTGCGGTGCCGCTGGCGGCCAGGGCGGTCCGGAAGCGCGACTCCTCCAGTCTGCCCCAGCCGTGCTGGGCACCGTCGATCATGATCACCGGCACCATGTCGCCGTACTCGGCCCGCAGATCCCGGTCGCTGTCCACGTCAACGGCCGACCACGGCACCGCCAGCTCGGCACAGATCCGAGCGACGTCCGACTCGGCCTGCTCACACCAGTGACAGCCCACCCTGGTCAACACGGTCACCTGATGCGTCATGTCACGAATTCAACCGCAGGAACGCGCGGGCGAGCTTGCCGGTCGGCGAGTGCGGCAGGGATTCGACGAACGCCACGCTGGTCGGCACCTTGAACTTGGCCAGCAGCGTGGCGCAGTGCTCGATCACCTGCTGCTCGGTCAGCTCGGCGCCCGGCGCGGCGATGACGACGGCCTTGACGGTCTCGCCGGTCCGCTCGTCCGGCATGCCGACCGCGGCCGCCTCGGCGACCCCGGCCAACTGGTCCAGTACGTGTTCCACCTCGTGCGGATAGACGTTGAACCCGTTGACGATGATCAGGTCGTTGGCCCGGTCCACCAGGTGCAGGTCGCCGTCGTCGTCCAGGTAGCCGATGTCGCCGGTGCGGAACCAGCCGTGCTCGTCCGGCCCGTGCACGCCGTCCGGCCAGTAGCCGCTGAACAGGTTCGGACCGGACACCGCGACCAGCCCGGTGCCGCCGGTCTCGTCGCCGAGCCCGTCGTCCGGGTCGTCCGGATCCGCTTCCGGCAGCGGATCGCCGTCGCTGTCCACGATGCGCAGTCCGATGCCGGGCAGCGGGCGTCCCACCGAGCCGGGCTTGGCGTAGCCGGTGGCCAGGGTCGACGTGAGCACGGGGGCGGTCTCGGTCAGGCCGTAGCCCTCGAACACCGGCAGGCCGGTGACCCGCGTGACGCCGGCCAGCACCTCGGGCGGCAGCGGCGCGGCGCCGGACGTGCACAGCCGGAGCGTGGCCAGGGCGGTGCGCAGCCGTTCGTCGGACGCGGTGAGCAGCGCGGAGTACATCGGCGGCACGCCAACCACCGTGGTCACCCGGTGGGTCTCGATGGCGGTCAGCGCGTCCTCGACGCCGAACTTCGGCAGCAGCACGGCGGTCGCGCCGGCGGCGGCGATCTGCAGCAGGCCGGGGCCCAGGCCGTAGACGTGGGACAGCGGGATGGACAGCAGCACCCGGTCGGTCGCGGTGACCGGCGCGGGTCGCAGCGCGGCGCACTGGGCCACGTTGGCCAGCAGCGCACGGTGTGACAGCAGCACGCCACGGGGCCGGCCGGACGTGCCGGAGGTGTAGCAGAGCACCGCGATGTCCTCGCCACCCGTGGTCGGCGCAGCCGCCTGCATCCCGTTCGGGTGACCCACGGTGGTGTCATCCCCGTCGACGGCCAGCACCGTGGTGACCTCGGCCCCGTCCACCGGCTCACCGACGAACACGCTGGCCTGGCAGTCGGCCAGCAGGTCGACGACCGCGGCGGCCGGCAGGTCGGTGTTCAGCGGCACCAGCATGCCACCGGCCCGCAGCACGCCGAACACCGCCAGGCAGTACTCGATGCCGGTCGGCATCCGCACGACGACCCGATCACCGGGCCGCATGCCGGCCTCGGCCAGCCGCGCGGCGTGCCGATCCACGTCGGCGTCGACATCCGCCCAGGTCAGGCTGCGACCGGTGGTGGCGTCGATCAGAGCGGTGCGGCCGGGCCCGGTCGCGGCGGCAGCGGCGACAAGATCGGCGACGTTCCGCGTCAGGTCGACGTCCGGCATCCCGACGACCGAATCATCCGTCCCTCGTTCGGGTGATACGCCGGTCATCGTCGACCTCCGAAATAGCCAGGGGTGGGACACCACTTCACACCAGTCCACGCAGTGTGTCAGGTATCACTCATGTCACGCGTCAGGGTGACCATGGCGGCCCATTCGGAACGAATGAAACTACTCACCGGTAGGAACGGCACGTATGCTGTGTCAGCCTCGGGCGGGTTGACGGCACAGCCATCGGGGAACAGGGAGTGTGATGACCAGGGCGGCCAGTACCAGCCGATCCGGCCAACGCGGCCGGATAGCTGGCCAGGCCGTGTTCAGGGTGGTTGCCGGCACCGCACGGCGACCCGCAAGAATCACGGGAGACGCGAACGCGAGCGGGGACACGAACGGGGACACGGTGGCCAGCGACGCAGCCGGCGGTGACCAGGCCCCGGTCGTCGCTGTCGTGCCCACCGCCGCCACCGCACAGACCCCGGCCGACGCCGACCACAGCGCCACATGGGCGCTGGTCGAGGCCGCGCAGGCCGGCGACGCGGGCGCGTTCGGGCAGCTCTACGACCAGTACGTCGACTCCGTGTTCCGATACGTCCTGTTCCGGGTCGGCGACCGCACCCTCGCCGAGGACGTCACCAGCGAGACGTTCCTGCGGGCCTTCCGGCGGATCGGCTCGCTGAGCTACCAGGGCCGTGACGTCGGCGCGTGGTTCGTCACCATCGCCAGGAACATCGTGCTGGACCACGTGAAGTCCAGCCGGTTCCGGCTGGAGGTGGCCACCGCCGATCCGGACGACGCGAAGAACACGCAGGTCGGCCCCGAACACCAGGTGATCACCCGGCTCACCCACGACGAGCTGCTGCGCTGTGTCGCACAGCTCGGCAACGACCAGCGGGAATGCATCGTGCTGCGCTTCCTGCAGGGCCTGTCGGTGGCCGAGACGGCCGTCATCATGGAACGCAACGAGGGCGCCATCAAGGCACTGCAACACCGCGCGGTACGCAGGTTGGCGCAACTACTGCCGGCCGAACCGCGTTGAAAGAATTGGGCATGTGCAACAGCGGTCGCTTCGCTCCTGGTTCTCCCGCGCCGCTGGCGCGCCAGAACCCGTATCCGTTACCCATCCCGCTCGTTGCCCTGTCGACGCACATTGACGGAGCGGAGCGGTGAGCACAGGGAAGACGCCTTGGTGGCGGCACCGACAGCGCGAGCGGTTCGCACGCGCGGTTGACTCCTTGCCCGAGCCCAGCCAGCCGCACGATCCCAAGGTGGCGGGCGAGCTGGCCGTCGTGGTCATGCTGAGACGTGGGGCCGACGCCACCGGCCCGGACACCGCCGCCCGCGATCGCATGCGCGCCAAGGTGTTGGGCCAGTTAGCAGCAGAGCAGCCGACACCGGCCACCCGGCCGTCCCCGGTTCCCAGAACGCCGAGCAGGCCACCGAAACCGAGCGGATCCACGGGCCCTGGCCGAGGCCGCGTGACAGGCACCCGAGGTCGCGTGGCCATCGCCATGGGTGCCGTGTTCTGTCTGGTCCTGGCCCTGTCCGGGATGACTCTCCTGCTGTCGCGGCATGCCCTGCCCGGTGACGCGCTGTACGGCGTCCGGCGCACGGTCGAGTCCGCCACCCTCGGGTTGACCAGCGGCGACCAGGGCAAGGGCACCAAGCACCTGGAGTACGCGGCCGACCGGATCAGCGACATCGAATCGCTGGCCGCCCGTTATCCCGATCTCGCCGACAGCCCGGTCGGTGACTACGTGACCGCGTTCGCCGACTTCGACGCCGACGCGCGGGCCGGCACCGCCGACCTGACCAGCTACGCCACCGACCACGGCGACGGCGTGCTGGTCACGCTGCGGACCTGGGCGGCCGACCAGGCCACCCGGATCAAGCAGGTCGAGCCGAAGCTGCCCACCGCGGCCCGGGATGCCGCCGCGCGGAGCGTGACCCTGATCGGGCGCATCATCCAGCGGGCGAACGCCGTCGCGGCCCGCAACGACTGCTTCACGATCACGTCGGGCGCCACCGACGACCTCGGCGTGCTGCCGGCCACCGGCCGGTGCGACGCGCCACCCGACGTCACCGCGAGCAACGTGGTGCCATCGCCCGCCGCGGGCAGCACGGCGATCGGTCAAATACCGACAGTGACCGGCGCCAACCCACCCAGCGGCACCCGCAACGCCGTGCGGCCGCCGGGGACGACAGCGTTCCCGGTGCCGACATCGGTGCTCTCACCGTCGATCCTGGACACCGCCCCGGCCACCACACAGCCGGCGGGCACCGTGACGGTGCCGCTGCCACTGCCGGTGTTGAACCTGCCGCCGCTGCTACCGGGCCTGCCAGGGTTGCGAATCGGACAGTAATCGGGTCGTCACCTGTACCGACCCGATCGACCGATCGGGAGCATCTAGGCTGGACGGGTCCTTCAGCGAACTACCAGGAGGCGCCGAGGTGCCCCGACGGGAGAACGGCACGCGCGACGGCGGGATCAGGGCCACCGAGCGTGACCATCTCGCCAAACTGGCCGGGCAGGCATCGGCCGATGCCGCGATCGCATCGGCGGGTACCGCGCGGCCGACATCGCTCGCCACGCCGACCGATCTGACGGCGGCCGCGTTCTTCGACGTCGACAACACGATGATGGTCGGCGCCTCGATCTTCCACTTCGCCCGCGGTCTGGCCGCGCGCAAGTACTTCAGCAGCGCTGACCTCGCCAGCTTCGCCTGGCAGCAGGTGAAGTTCCGGATCGGCGGCCGGGAGACCCAGGACGGCATGGCGACCAGCCGGGAGCAGGCACTGTCCTTCGTGGCCGGTCGCAGTGTGTCCCAACTGGTGACGCTGGGCGAGGAGATCTACGACGACCTGATGGCCGACAAGATCTGGGCCGGCACCCTTGCGCTGGCGCAGATGCACATCGACGCGGGTCAGCGGGTCTGGCTGGTCACGGCGACCCCGGTGGAACTGGCCGGGATCATCGCGCGGCGACTGGGCCTGACCGGCGCGCTGGGCACGGTCGCGGAGAGCGTGGACGGGGTCTACACCGGACGGCTGGTCGGCGAAATGCTGCACGGCACGGCGAAGGCGCACGCGGTGCGGTCACTGGCCGCCAAGGAGGGCCTGGACCTGCGACGCTGTACGGCCTATTCGGACTCGGCCAACGACGTGCCGATGCTGTCCGTCGTGGGCACCGCGGTCGCGGTCAACCCGGACCAGGGGCTGCGCGACACGGCCCGCAAGCGCGGCTGGGAGATCCGCGACTTCCGCACCGGCCGCAAGGCCGCCCGGATCGGCGTGCCGTCGGTGCTCGGCGCGGGCGCGGTGGCCGGCGCGGTGGCGGCAGGCATGGCCTACCGCCGACGCGGGGCGGTGTCGCGCTAGGGCCCTGGCGCGACACCGGCGATCGAGGCCAGGAGCGCCGAATTCCGGGCGGATTGCCTCAACCCTGGGGCGCGTACTGCCCGCCGGTCTGCGGCTGCCCATACTGCTGCTGACCACCCTGCTGCCCTTGGCCCTGTGCCTGACCCTGCTGCGGCTGCTGGCCGTCCGGCACCAGGAACACAGCGGTGCCGTAGGCGGCGATCTCGCTGGCCGTGCCACCGATCTCGTTGCAGTCGAAGCGCATCGCGATCACCGCGTTGGCACCGCGGGCGATGCCTTCCTGGCACAGGCGCTGCAAAGCCTCCTGCCGGGACTCGTACAGCAGCTTGCTCAGGCCCTTGAGCTCACCGCCTGCCATCGCCTTGAAGCCGGCGCCCATGTTGGAGAACGCGTTGCGGCTGCGCACCGTCAGCCCGAACACCTCGCCCATCACCCGGACCACCCGGTAGCCGGGCACGTCGTTCATGGTGGACAGGAGGAGTGGGAACTGCTGCGCCATCGGTTGACCCATGGCCGGAGAGTACCGATTCCGCGGCTGCCGGCAGGGCGACTCAGCCGAGAAACACGTTCCGTCTGTTGGCCAGCAGCCGGTACAGCGTCTGCTGGATGTTCTCCCGCACCTGGTCGGTGAGGTTGAACAGCAGCATCGGGTCCTCCTCGGCACCGGGACCGAACACGTCGGTCCGGATCGGCTCGCCGAACTCGATGTACCACTTGGACGGCAGCGGGATCGCGCCGAGCGGGCCGAACAGCGGGAACAGCGGTGTCACCGGGAAGTACGGGAAGCCCAGCAGCCGGGCCAGCGGCTTCAGGTCGGCGATCTTCGGGTAGATCTCCTCTGCGCCAACGATCGAACAGGGCACGATCGGCTTGCCGGTACGCAGTGCCGCGGCCACGAACCCGCCGCGGCCGAACCGCTGCAGCTTGTACCGGTCCCGGAACGGCTTGCCGATGCCCTTGAAGCCCTCCGGCCACACGCCGACCAGGTGATCCTCGGACAGCAGCCGTTCGGCGTCGGCGTTGCACGCCAGGGTCTGCCCGGTCTTGCGGGCCCACGAGCCGAGCACCGGCGTCCGGAACACCAGGTCGGCGCCGAGCATCCGCAGGTACCGGCCGGCCGGATGGTTGTCGCGGACCGCGATCGCGGTCATCATCGCGTCCAGCGGCAGCGTGCCGGAGTGGTTGGCGACCAGCAGCGCACCACCGGTCTCGGGCAGGTTGTGGGTGCCGAGCACCTCGACGCGGAACCACTTCTGGTACAGCTGGCGCAGCGGCGGGATGATCACGTTGTCGGTCAGTTCGGCGTCGAAACCGAACTCGTCCACCTCGTACTCGCCGGTCAGGCGCCGCCGGGCGAACGCGACGAAGTCGGCCAGCCGGTCGGTCACCTCCTGCGGGGCGGAGCGCTCCGGCGCGGGTACGGGGGCAGGTGCCTCGGGTGCCGACGACTCGGCGAGCGCGTGCCGCTGGGCGACACCGGGTGTCGCGTTGCCGGTCTTCTTCTTGCCGTGCAGCGGGATCACGCGTGCCTGAGCCACAGCCGCCGTCCTTTCCGCTGGTGGTTGGTCTTTGTTACCGGGTCACCGCAGGACGTCCACGATGCGTCGTTCCACCGCGTCCAACCGGTCGGGGTCCAGGATCGGCCGCAGCCCCCTGCCGTGCACATAGTCGTCGAACGCCTGCCGGGTGGTCCACCTTGGTGTGTACCCAAAAACCTGCTTGAGCCGCGTCGTGTCCACGACCCGGCCGAAGTTCAGGTACCGCACCTGCTCCGGCCCGAAGTCCAGCAGCCGGGTGTTGCGGAACATGCTGGTGATCGGGCCGACCACCGGACCGGGCACCGGCACCGCGATCCGGCCTGCCCGTCGGATGGCCTGGGTGAGCAGCAGCACGCCGTCGCCGCCGACGTTGAACACGCCCGGCAGGTCCTCGTCCACCGCCCGCTGCAGCACGGCCAGCGCGTCCTCGGAGTGCACCAGCTGCAACCGGGCGTCCCGGCCGAGCACGGTCGGCACCACGCCGGGCAGCGAGAAGTACCTGGTCAGCACGGTGTCCACGGACGGGCCGATCAGGTTGGTGAACCGCAGCGTCGTCACGTCCACGTCCGGCCGCCGCCTGCCGAAACCGCGGACGTACCCCTCGACCTCGGCGTTGTCCTTGGCGTAGCCGCTGGATGGCAGGCCCCGGGTGGTCATGTCCTCGGTGAACACGGCCGGATCGTTCGGCCCGGCGCCGTAGACGGCGGCGGTCGACTTGACGACCAGCTTGCGCACCAGTGGCGCCCGCTGGCAGGCGGCCAGCAGCTGCATGGTGCCGATGACGTTCATTTCCTTGTGCAGCGGCCGCCCGGACGGGCCAGCCGGGTGCGCCGTGATCGACGCGTGCACCACGGTGTCCACCTTCGCGGTGGCGATCACCCTGCCGATCAGCGGGTTCCGGATGTCCGCCTGGACGAACTCGGCCCTGCCCATCAGCTGCGTCAGCTCCGGCGACGGGGAC
This sequence comes from Pseudonocardiaceae bacterium, assembly GCA_036279295.1. GTDB lineage: Bacteria > Actinomycetota > Actinomycetes > Mycobacteriales > Pseudonocardiaceae > DATEPR01. Next base: position 28,078 of record DASUJK010000203.1, read on the forward strand.
GCCGTGTCCACGCCGATCACCCGCTCGACGGCGGGGTCCTCGGCCAGTCGGGCCGCGAGGTGCCCACCGAGGTAGCCACTGACCCCGGTGACCAGGACGACATTCGCTGCCATGTGGGTGTCACCAGCCCAATCTGCGAATCAACCCGCGATGCTACCCGGCAACGGAGCTGCCGGCCGGTTCGCGAGAACCAGCCGGCAGCACGAGATACGTCACGCTGGTGCGACTTTCGTCAACAGAACAGGCCGCACGCAGGGCCGAGGGCACGTGGCCCCCGGTGGTCACTTGCCTTGCTTGCGCCGCGCGTGGCGAGTCTTCCGCAGCAATTTGCGGTGCTTCTTCTTCGACATGCGCTTGCGGCGCTTCTTGATGACCGAGCCCATGCGGGTTCCCTAACTGTTGTCGGCTTTCCAGGCTTTGACGTGTCAGCCACCATCTGGGCGACACGAACGGCTGCCCAGTCTACCTGGGACCTCGCACGGCCCAGGTAGGCGGTCCCGAGCTGTCCTCAGCCCGCGTCGTAGTACGCGTTCTCCAGATAGTCGTGCACCGCTCGCTCCGGCACCCGGAACGACTTGCCGACCCGCACCGCGGGCAGCTCGCCGGAGTGCACCAACCGGTAGACGGTCATCTTCGAGACACGCATCATCGAGGCCACTTCGGCAACGGTCAGGAACTCCACCGGTCCGAGGCTGGTCGCTTCAGTCTCCTTGTTCTGCGCAGGCATGGTTCACCGCGTCCTTCGACACGTGTCGCGCCGCCGGCTTCCCCACCGGCGGAACGGACACGCACGTGCTGCCTCCGAGAGTAGCGGGACGGGTGAGACCAGTGCGACGGGCGTGACGCAGAATCATCACGCTGACCCAGCGGGCCTGCGGTTTCCCTGCCGAAGTCGCCATCCCGATCGGGTGAGTCAGCCGTCGTGCGCGTGCCCAAGCTCGGCCGAGCGGTCGCGGGCGGCCTCGATCGCGGCCAACAGCGCGGCCCGCACACCGTGGCGCTCCAGTTCCCGGATCGCCATGATCGTCGTGCCGGCGGGCGACGTGACCGCCTCCCGCAGCGTCACCGGGTGCTCGCCGCCCTCCAGCATCTTGGCCGACCCGACGGCGGACTGGACGATCAGCTGCGCGGCAACCGCACGCGGCAGGCCCAACAGGATGCCGGCGTCGATCATGGCCTCGACCAGGAAGAAGAAGTACGCCGGACCGGACCCGGACAGTGCCGTCACCGCGTCCTGCTGCGCCTCGGGCACCCGGACCACCTTGCCGACCGCGGTGAGCAGCTCCTCGACGGTGGCCATGTGCCCGGCGCCGGCGTGCCGCCCGGCCGAGATGGCGCTCATCGCCTCACCGACCACCATCGGCGTGTTCGGCATCACCCGAACCACCGGGGTGCCATCGGGCAGCCTGCGCTCGTACAGCGCCGTGGGCAGCCCGGCGCACAGCGACACCACGAGCGTGCCGGCCCGCAGCACGGGTGCCAGATCGTCCAGCAGCGGCTCGATGTCCTGCGGCTTCACGGCCACCACCAGCACGTCGGCCTGCTCGGCCGCGTCCTTCACCTCACCGGCGCGCACGCCGTAGCGCTGGGTCAACTCGGCGGACCGGGCCGGGTAGCGCTCGGTGAACAACAGGTCGTCAGCGGCCCAGCCGGACGCCAACAGGCCGGACAGCAGGGCTTCCCCGATCTTGCCGGCTCCCAGCACGGCGACGGTCGTCATGCGGAGCAGCCTGCCAGACGGCCCGAAATGGTTCAGCTGGGATTCGCGGCCCGCTCGATCGGCGTCAGCGCCAACTGGCGGGCCTGGCAGATCAGCCTGCCCACCGAATCGATCACGACGGCGTCCTCGTCGAACCACTGGCCGTGCACCGCACGACAGCCGACCTCGACGCGCAGCCACCCGGGCGCGGGGCGACCGCGCAGCAACGCGGTCAGCTGCACCGTCGGCGACCAGCCGTAGCGGCCCAGGTTCAACGTGACCGGCATCGAGATGTCCCCGGCCACCAGGCCGAACAGCACGTCCGGGTGCTCGCCCCGGGGGCGCACCCACATCCGCAGCCGCAGCGGGTCGCCGGAGCGGCCGTGCAGGAAGCCGGTGTTCGCCTGGTCCAGCTTGACCTCGCAGGTGCGGCTGAGCCGGAACGCGGTGGCACCGGGCACCGACGCGAGATCCAGCGCGTCAGCCGGCGGCTTGGCCGGCAGCTCCGGCAGCTCCGTCCACGCGGCCGCCTCCTCGGCCATCCGGCCGACGGTGATCATCGACTCGACACAGCTGCGGCCGCGCTGCTCCAGGTTCACCGCGATCACGGCCGCGGTCCGGCCGAGCTTGCGCACCTCGGTGCGCAGCAGCACGGGACCGATCTCCGGTGACCGGAGGAACTGGGCGCTGACCGCCAGCGGGTCGAGGTTGTCCGCGCTGGCACCGTCCGAACCACCGCCTGCCGACGCCGCCGTGTGCAGCGCGGTCCTGGACAGCAGTGCGAGCAGGAACCCGCCGTGCGGCCGGTTGCCGACGGTCCAGTCCGGCGACAGGTCGGCGGTGAACGTGCCGTCACCCAGCGATCTGACCTTGCTCGCCGCACTGAAACCGCTTGCCGGCGACGCCACTGTCGCCTGCCCGGCCATCTGGCCGTTTACTCCGCTCACCCGAGCTCCTCGGTCACTTCCGGCCGGCCAGCGCACGGAGGAAGAACGCCAGGTTCGCCGGGCGCTCGGCCAATCTACGCATCAGGTATCCGTACCATTGCACTCCGTACGGGACGTACACCCGAACAGTCTCACCAAGGCCGGCCAGTCGGCGCTGCTCCGCTGGGCGAACGCCGTACAGCAGTTGGAATTCGTAACCGCCGGCCTTGCGGTCGTGCCAGCGGGTCCGGTCCTCGATGATCCGTACCAACGTCGGGTCGTGCGTGGCGAACATGGGATAGCCGTCGCCGGCCAGCAACACGTTCGCACAGCGCACATAGCTACGGGCCACGTCCGCGGTGTCCTGGTAGGCCACCGAGTCCGGTTCGGCGTATGCACCTTTGCACAGTCGCACTCGTGACCCGGCACCGGCCAGCGTCCGGCAGTCTTCTTCGGTGCGGCGCAAGTAGGCCTGCAACACGGCACCGGTCTGCGGGTAGTCCGCGCGCAGTTGGGCCAGCACCCCGAGCGTCGAGTCGGTGGTGGTGTGGTCCTCCATGTCGAGCGTGACCGTCGTGCCGACCCGTTGCGCCGCCGCACAGATCCGGCGGGCGTTGGCCAGTGCCATCGCCTCGTCCAGCTTCTGGCCGACGGCGGAGAGTTTCACACTCACCTCGGCGCGACCGGTCAGACCGGCGGCGGACAGCGAGTCCAACAGTGTCAGGTAGGCGCGCACGGTGGCTTCGGCCTGCTCGACGTCGGTGGTGTCCTCGCCGAGATGGTCCAGCGAAACGTGCAGGCCGTCGGTGACCAGTCGCCGGGTCACGGCGACGGCGTCGTCCACGGACTGCCCGGCGACGAACCGGCTGACCACGTCCCGGGACAGCGGAGCGGTGGCCACCAGGCCGCGGATCGTGTCGTTGCCCGCGGCCGCCAGGATCAGGGAACGGAGTGGGTTCACGAGGCCAAACTGTACGTCCTCGATCGTCTTGCCGACTGCCCGATGTTACCCACAGGTCACCGCAGGTGGAACTGGGCGAACAGCAGCGCCTCGGCCAGGTCGCGCACCTGCACGGCCGGGCTCGCCGAGTGCCGGGTGTTCACCTCCAGCACGACCTGACCGGTGAACCCGTTGTCCCGCAGGTCTTCGCACAGCTGCCCACACGGCTGGCCGCCACGGCCCGGCACGAGGTGTTCGTCCTTCGGCGCACCCGACCCGTCGGCCAGGTGCACATGGGTCAGCCCGTCGCCCATCCGCACGGCCAGGTCCAGCGCGTCGACGCCGGCCGCGGCGGTGTGCGACAGGTCCAGCGTGTAGTACCGGTGGCCGGCCTCGGTCGGGTCGACGGACGCGAACGCGGACACGGTGACCTGTTTGCGCAGGCCGGGCGGGTGCACCGGGAACATGTTCTCCACGGCGACAGCCGGCCCACCATCGTCGTTGAGCTCGGCGACCAGGTCGGCGAAACCGTCGGCGTAGCGACGCTGCCAGCGAAACGGCGGGTGCACGACCACGGTCCGCGCGCCGAGATCCTGCGCGGCCCGCACGGACATCCGCAGCCGCGCCTCCGGATCGGGCGACCAGACCCGCTGGGTGATCAGCAGGCACGGCGAGTGCAGGGCGAGGACGTCGACCCCGTACCGGCGGGCGTACCGGCGCAGCATGCGGACGTCCTGGCTGTCCCGGTCGACCCAGACCATCACCTCGACGCCGTCGTAACCGAGTTCGGCGGCCAGCCGGAACGCGACCTCGACCGGCCGCGGCCACACCGATGCCGTGGACAGCCCGATCGGAATGCTCATCCCGGTTGGCGTGGCTCAGCGGTGCAGCAGCAGCAACGCTGCCGGCGACACCGTCACCACCAGTCCGGCGAGGATGGCCAGCACGGTCGTCTGCAGGTCGTCGGCCCGCCGCCAGCGGCGCACACCCATGACCAGGCCCACGATGACCAGCAGCGCGGCCACCACGGCGACCACCGGCTGCATGCCCCACAGCCAGCTGAACGCGAGCCACACCGCGGCACCGCCGATGGCGCCGACGCCGACCTGGGCGGCCATCAGGAGCCATTCCCGGCCCGATGGTGCGTCGTCGTCATCGCCGTCGAACGATTCGAGCCGGTTGACCGGGCCGTCGTCCAGGTCGTCGTCGAAGTCGTCCCGACTGCGGAACACGTCCTCGTCCGAGCCGGTGGCCGTGGCGACGCCGCCCTGCGGGTAGTCGTCGTCGAAGTCGTCGTCCACGTAGGGCCCGGCGTGCGCCTCGGTGCTCTCCATACCCTGCGACATGCCCTGTGGTGGTGGCGCCGGCCGCCGGACCTGCTGGGTCTGCTGGGTCTGTTGCGGCATGGCCTGCCGGCCGGTCGGCGGCCCCGGCCGCTGCTGGGTCGGCGGTCCCTGCGGCTCGCCGGGCACCAGCGGGAACTCCTCGGTGGTGGCCTCCGGCGGCATGCCGGCCAACCGGGCGGCCACGGGCGGCGGTGCCACCGGTGGCTGCATGCCCGTCGGCTGCATCGTCTGCGGTGGCTGCATGGCCGCGAAGTCCTGGGCCATCGGCGGGTGCACAGCGGTGGCCGCTTCGTCGTCCGGTTGGGGCCGGACCGGCTGGCGCGAGATCGTCGGCTGGCCGATGGGTCTGTTCACCGGGCGCATCCCGGCCCGAGAACCCTGCGGCCTCGACTGGGCAGACGCACTCGGCGGCGAACCGACCGGCGGCATCGCCGGTCGGCTGGGCGGGAACTGCGGCACCTGTTGCGGCCCGGACGGCTGTTGCGGCTGGACCGGAGCCTGCTGCTGCGGTTTCCTCGGCGGCTGCTGGACCGGGCGGGTGGGCAGCGCCCGACCCGGCGGTCGCACCGGTTCCGAGTACCCGGTCGCCTGCGGTGACTGCTGGGGCGGTGCCTGCTGCTGCGGTGCCTGGGCCGGTGGCGCCTGCTGGGGCTGTCCGGCCGGCGGCTGGCCGACCGGCCGGTGCTCACCACTGCGATGGCCACCCCCGCGACGCGGCGGAGCGGCGGGCTGGTCGTCCCGGATCGGCAGCAGCTTGCCGCTGTCCGAGAGGACCCGCTCGATGATCGTCTGCGGAGCGCTGTCGCCGTCGTCCTCGGCACGGCGGCGACGGCGGCGAGGCGCGTCACCACTGGCGCCGCCGTACTCGGCGAGCAACTCCGCGACGGTACGCGGGCGCTCCGAACCGCTGTCTTGAGTCATTGCCTCCACCGTGCCCCGTGTGGCCCCGTCCGTCCAGTGACCCCCGAGGGATACGCGCCCTCAGTGTGGTCGAGTCGCTGCAGAATCACACCTTCTCGCAGCGCCCAGGGGCAAATCTCCAGTTCAGCCAGGTCCAGCGCGCGCATGGTCGCCTCAGCGACCAGTGCGCCGCCCACCAACTGGTGTGCGCGGCTCGCGCTGACACCCTCCAGCTGGGCGATGTCCGCGCTGGCCATCCTGGACACGAACGCGATGAGCTGCCGCAATCCGGCATCGGTCAGTGTCCTGCGGTATCTCGGCCCGTGCCCGGACGGCGCGGCACCGGTCAGCCTGGCCAGCGATCGGAAGGTCTTCGACGTGGCCACCGCCCGATCGGGGGCACCCACCTTGCGCACCTGCTTGGCCAGCGGCGCCAGTTCCGCGTCCAGCCACTCGCGCAGCTGGGCCACGTCGGACCGGCTCGGCGGATCGCCGTTGAGTTTTGCCCTGGTCAGCCGACCGGCGCCCAACGGCAGCGACACGGCCAGGTCCGGCTCCTCGTCGATGCCGAACGCCACTTCCAGCGAACCACCGCCGACGTCCAGCACCAGCAGCCGCCCGGCCGACCAGCCGCACCAGCGGCGGGCCGCGAGGAACGTGTACCTGGCCTCGTCCTGGCCGGACAGCACCTGCAGGTCGACGCCGGTCTGGTCGTGCACCCGAGCCAGCACCTCGGTCACGTTGCTGGCCTCGCGGACGGCCGACGTGGCGAAGGCCATCAGCTCCTCGCAGCCGGTCCGGTCGGCCTCTTCACGGGCCGAGATCACGGCTCTGACCAGCTCCTGAGCACCTCGGTCGGACAACCGGCCGTCCGGGTTGATCCGCTCGGCCAGCCGCAGCGTGCTCTTGACGGAGCTGGTCGGCATCGGGTGGGCACCACGATGCGCGTCCACCACAAGCAGGTGGACGGTGTTGGACCCGACGTCAAGCACCCCGAGGCGCACGGCGGGAAACGGTACCCGGCCGGTCCACCCGCTCCGGTCAGGACTCGAACTTGTAACCGAGCCCACGCACCGTGACCAGGTGGCTGGGCGCCGACGGATCGGGCTCGATCTTGGAACGCAGGCGTTTGACGTGCACATCCAGGGTCTTGGTGTCACCGACGTAGTCGGCGCCCCACACCCGGTCGATCAGTTGGCCCCTCGTCAGCACGCGGCCGACGTTGCGCAGCAGGTACTCCAGGAGGTCGAACTCCTTCAACGGCAGCGGCACCTCGCCGCCCTCCACGGTGACGACGTGCCGCTCCACGTCCATCCGGACCGGGCCCGCGGCCAGCACCTGGGGCTGTGTCTCGGCGTCACCAGCACCTTCGCCACCCCGGCGCAGCACAGCGCGGATGCGGGCGATCAGCTCGCGGGCCGAGTACGGCTTGGTCACGTAGTCGTCGGCACCCAGTTCCAGGCCGACGACCTTGTCGATCTCGCCGTCCCGCGCGGTGACCATGATCACCGGGACCGCGGAGCGCTGGCGCAGTGCCTTGCACACGTCGGTGCCACTCATCCCGGGCAGCATCAGGTCCAGCAGCACGATGTCGGCTCCGTTGCGGTCGAACTCCTGCAACGCCTCCTGGCCGGTCACCGCCACCGCGGTGGTGAAGCCCTCCTTGCGCAGCAGGAAGGCGAGCGGGTCGGCGAAGGACTCCTCGTCCTCCACGATCAGCACCCTGGTCACGGAGTACCTCCATGGTCGCTGCCGACGCCGGTGGCGGCGGCAGTGTGGTTGGCGGTCTGGTCGACCGGTGCCGCGTCGGCACTCCGGTCGGCGCTGATCGGTAGCCGGATGGTGAAGGTGGAACCGGTGCCCGGCTTGCTCCACAGCCGGACCTCACCGCCGTGGTTGGCGGCCACGTGTTTCACGATGGCCAGGCCGAGCCCGGTACCGCCGGTGGCCCGGGACCGGGCCGGATCGACCCGGAAGAACCGCTCGAAGACCCGCTGCTGGTGTTCGTGCGCGATGCCGACGCCGCGGTCGGTGACGGCGACCTCGGCGTAACCCTCGGTCCTGCGCCTGCTCACCGACACCGGCGTGCCGGGCAGCGAGTAGGCCACGGCGTTGTCGATCAGGTTGGACAGTGCGGTGACCAGCAGCGTGCGGTCGCCGTCCACGGTCAGCCCGCTGGGGTCGTCGGTGGTGATCTCGATGCCGACCGACTCGGCGACCAGCGCGGACCGGCCGAGCGCCTCGGCGATGACCTCGTCCAGGTCCAGCGGGCTCAGCTCGGGCAGCCGTTCGGCGCCTTGCAGCCGCGACAGCGCGATCAGCTCGGTGACCAGCCTGCCCAGCCGGGTCGCCTCCCGAACGATCTTGGCGCTGAACCGGCGCACCTCCGCCGGTTCGTCGGCCGCGTCCAGCACTGCCTCGGCGAGTAGCGCCAACGCGCCGACCGGGGTCTTCAGCTCGTGGCTCACGTTGGCCACGAAATCCCGCCGGGTGGCCTCCAGCCGCACGGCTTCCGACTCGTCGGCGGCGTCCACGACGGTGAACTGGTCGACCAGCGGCCGCACCTCGGCCCGGACGGCGGCCGGCCCCCGGCCGTGTGTCTCCAGCGGTGTGAGGTCCACCTCCATCGTCCGGCCGGACTCCCGGACCAGCTCGGCGGCCTTGCGCACCCTGGCGTCCGGCTGGTGGTTGCGCACCACGCCCAGCTGCACCGCACGGGGGTTGTGCAGTACGACGTCGCCCCACTCGTTGAGCACGGCGACGCCGTTGTGCGATGACTGGACCACCCGACGCATGAGGTCGGCAACAGTGACGCCGGCCGGCTGGCGCTGGCCTCGTCTGGCGGACGCCCGAGCCAGCAGCCAACCACCGACCGCGCCGACCAGCAGGGTGCCGGCCGACAGGGCGAGCCACCCTGAAACGGTCACGGCGGCATCGTAAGCAGCGATACCCCCTGCTCACCTAGTCCGGAACGGCCAACCGTGACGCCGCTGACACCATTGCAACTCGAAATTCCACGGTTGGATACCTCAAGTTCACTCTGACGGTCAAAAAGTGGCTACAGCGCGTCCAGTTCCGCGTGGTCCTGTTCGCTCAGCCGAATGCCGCCGGCGGCCACGTTCTCCTCCAGGTGCGCGATCGAGGACGTGCCCGGAATCAGCAGGATGGACGGCGACCGGGCCAGCAGCCACGCGAGCGCGACCTGTCGCTCGGTCACGCCGTGCCGACCGGCCACCCCGGACAGTGCGTCCCACTGCGTCTGCTGGAACGCCCCACCCAGCGGGAAGAACGGCACGTAGGCGATCCCCGCCGCGGCGCACGTGTCCACCATCTCGGCATCGCCCCGCATGACGATGTTGAACGCGTTCTGCACCTGTGCCACCGGCGCGATCGCCCGGGCCTCGGCGAGCTGGTTCACGGTGACGTTGCTCACCCCGAGATGCTTGATCAGGCCGTCGCGCCGCATCTCGGCCAGTGCCTCGAACCGCTCGCCGATAGACTCCTCCGACGGGCCGCCCAGCGCGCCCATCCGCAGGTTGACCAGGTCGATCGCCGGCACGTCGAGCCGCTTCAGGTTGTCGTGCACCGCGGCCCGCAGTTCGTCGGGCTGGTTGGCCGGCAGCCAGCCGCCGGTGTCGTCCCGACGGGCGCCGACCTTGGTGACCAGCACCAGGTCCGCCGGGTAGGGGTGCAGGGCCTCGCGGATCAGTTCGTTGACCACGAACGGGCCGTAGAAGTCACTGGTGTCGATGTGGGTGATGCCCAGTTCGACCACCCGGCGCAGCACCGCGACGGCGTTGTCCTTGTCCTCGGGCGGGCCGAACACACCGGGTCCGGCCAGCTGCATCGCGCCGAACCCCATTCGGGTCACGGGCAGTGTGTCGCCGAACTTCCAGACTCCGGCCACGTTCACGTTCTCGTCGCTCATGGGACCAGTCCAGCAACACAGGCCTGGTGTCGCACTCGAATGGCAGCAAACTGCCACGAACGCGACACGGCCGGAGGGGAGGAGAATGGAACGTGATGAGCACACTGACGGCGGGAGCGCGGCCCGGCGACGGCCGGGTGATCACGCTGCGCGGCGAAGCGGAACTGTTCGCCCGCGCCGGTCACCTGTTCGCGGCACGCGAGGAATTCGTCTGCGCGGCAATGGACATGAAGACCTGGACGACGGCCGGCGCGCGGCACCGCAAAGCCGAACAGATCACCGAGAGCCTGGCCGGTGGCCTGAAGATGCAGAAGATGTACAACCCGGCCGTGATGACCGATCCGGCCGACGCGGCGCACCTGCGGGAGATCGAGTCGGTCGGTGTGCGGGTGCGGATCTGCCCGACGACGCTGGCCCACGAGACGATCATCATCGACCGCAAGGTGGCGATCCTGGCCGGCCCACCGGTGGCCGGTATGCGTGAATACAGCGTTGTCATGGCGCCGGAGGTGGTCGCCGGGGTGCGGTCGCTGTTCCAGGCCAGTTGGGCAGGCGCCACCGACCTGTCCGCGTACCTGCCGTCCGCAGCGCCCGCCGTCGACGAGCAGGGCATGGCGATCCTGCGGCTGCTGTCGGCAGGCCAGAAGGACGAGGCGGCCGCCCGCTCGATGGGTGTCTCGGTGCGGACCTACCGGCGCCGGGTCGCCGAACTGATGACGTTGCTCGGGGCGGAATCCCGCTTCCAGGCAGGCGAACGGGCCAGGGCACTCGGCCTGCGCTGGTAACTCCGGACGCGGGCCGAGTCCTGGGTCAGCGGCCCTGGTTGGCCACGGCGGCGATGGACGCCTCGGCCGCCACCGGGTCGAGGTACGTGCCGCCCGGGTTGGTCGGCTTCAGGTCGTCGTCCAGGTCGTAGCGCAGCGGCACGCCGGTCGGGATGTTCAGCTGCGCGATCGCGTCGTCCGACACGCCGTCCAGGTGTTTCACCAGCGCGCGGATCGAGTTGCCGTGCGCGGCCAGCAGCACGGTGGCACCGGAGCGCACGTCCGGCACGATCGCCGACTCCCAGTACGGCACCAGCCTGGCCACCACGTCGGCAAGGCACTCGGTGCGCGGCATGTCGGCGCCGAGTGCCGCGTAGCGCGGGTCGTCGGTCTGCGCGAACTCGTCGCCGGGGTCGATCGGCGGCGGCGGTACGTCGTAGGACCGGCGCCAGGTCATGAACTGCTCCTCGCCGAATTCCGCGAGGGTCTGCTTCTTGTTCTTGCCCTGCAGGGCGCCGTAGTGGCGCTCGTTGAGCCGCCAGTCGCGGCGCACCGGAATCCACGGCCGGTCACACCGGTCCAGCGCGATGTTCGCGGTCGCGATGGCCCGGCGCAGTACCGAGGTGTGCAGGATGTCGGGCAGCAGGCCGGCGTCCGCGAGCAGTGCCCCGCCGCGTTCCGCCTCCGACCGGCCGTGGTCGGAAAGAGGGACATCCACCCAACCGGTGAACAGGTTCTCCGCGTTCCACACGCTCTCGCCGTGGCGGAGCAGCACCAGCGTTCCCATGGGCGCAAGCCTGCCAGACCGATCCGGCGCAGCTCACGACCCCCAGAGGGTCAGCGGGATTTCACCGACCACCCGTTCGGTTGTCATACTTTCGGACGGAAAAGCGTGATGAAGGACACAGCAAACTACTCCAGATGGCATCTCTGTTATCAAATCGTTACCGATTATTGGGCACCTTCGCTGAAATGCAGTAGTCGACGGTCTTGTGATGCGTTGCGGCATCTGACAAGTTGACATCGCTCTCCCCGGATCGGCTCCCACGCACTCCCCGATCCGATGAGAGTGAAACGCGGTTCGCCTCCCCGTCGAACCGCACCCGCCCGGCCAACTGGGTCCCCCCACCCAGGCAGGCCGTCGAGGCGGGCAGCCGAAGCGGGGCGGCTCTGGAATGCGACTCCCCCTCCCTCCCCGAGCCGCCTCGCTCGGCGCCGCTTCGCGGCGCCGAGCTCAGCCGTGCACCGGTCCGTCGCTCGGCGCCTTGACCAGGTGCTCGAACGCCTTCAGGTTGGCCAGGGACTCGCCCCTGGACACGCGCCAGTCCCACTCCCGCCGGATGGACGACGCGAAACCCAGTTCCAGCAACGTGTTGAAGTCGCCGTCCGCCGCTTCCAGGACCTGCCCCAGCAGCCGGTCCAGCTCATCGGCCGTGATCAGGTCCGGTCCCAGTCTGCCCAGCAGGTAGATGTCGCCCGCCTCGTCGACCGTGTAGTGCACGCCGTAGAGCTTCGCGTTGCGCCGCAACAGGAACCGGTACACGTCCTCGTGTGCCTCGTCGGGCCGTCGGCACACGAACGCCTCCACGACGAACGAGTGCCGGCCGGCGATCAGCCAGCAGTTCGTGGCCAGTTTCTTGACGCCCGGCAGCGTCACGAAGTACGCGCCGACGCCCTTGCGGTCGTATTTCAGCTCACGTTCGTCCAGTGCCGCCCGGATGACCTCATCCAGCACCTCTGGTGTCGTCTCACTCACACCGCGACCTCTCCGACCGCGGTCCGGAACGCCGCCGCGGCCTGTGCGTAGCCTGCCAGCAGCCGGTCGGTGGTGCGTTCCCAGGAGAACCGGCGGGCGTGTTCGATCGCCCCGGTGGACAGTTGGTCGCGCAAACCGGGTCGCAGCGCCACCTCGGCCAGCGTGGTGGCCCACCGGGCCGGCTCGTGCCCGGCCACCAGCCGCCCGGACACTCCGTTGCGCACCGCCACCGGCAACCCGCCGACGGCGGCCGCCACGACGGGCGTGCCGACCGCCTGGGCCTCCAGCGCGACCAACCCGAAGGACTCGTTGTGGCTGGGCACCGCGACGACATCGGCCGCTCGGTACACCCTGGCCAGCCCCTCGGCCGGCACCGGCGGCAGGAACCGCACCAGGTCGGTGATGCCCAACTGCCCGGCCAGTTCCCGCAACGCCGTCGGCTGCGCGAGACCGGTACCGGAAGCGCCACCGACCACCAGCACGACCAGGCGCCGCGCCAACCCGGGATCACGCGCGACCATCTCGGCGGCGGCGCGCAGCAGCACGTCGGGTGCCTTCAACGGCTGGATCCGGCCGACGAAAGCCAGCACGACGGCGTCCCGGTCGACACCGAACGACGCCCGTGCGGCCTGCCGCTCGTCGGCCGTGGTCGGCGTGAACCGCTCCAGGTCCACGCCCGGCGGCACGATCAGCACCCGGTCCGGGTCGGCGCCGTACAGGTCGACCAGCTGTCTTGCCTCGACGTCCGTGTTGGCCACCAGCCGGTCCGACTCTTCCACCACCTGCTGCTCGCCGATCACCCGCAGCCTCGGCTCCGGTGTGTCCCCGACGGCCAGTGCGGCGTTCTTCACCTTGGCCAGCGTGTGTGCCGTGTGCACCAGCGGCACGCCCCAGCGCTGTCCGGCCAGCCAGCCGACCTGGCCGGACAGCCAGTAGTGCGAGTGCACGACGTCGTAGTAGCCCTGCTCGTGGAACGCCTCGGTCCGCAGCACACCCGCCGTGAACGCGCACAGCTGGGCGGGCAGTTCGCCCTTGTCCAGGCCCTCGAACGGCCCGGCCACGACGTGCCGGACGGTCACGCCGGGCACCACCTCGACCACCGGCGGCAGCGCCGACGACGTGGCCCTGGTGAAGATCTCCACGGCGACGCCTCGCCGGGCCATCCGCAGTGCGGTCTGCATGATGTAGACGTTCATCCCGCCCGCGTCGCCGGTGCCCGGCTGGGCCAGCGGCGACGTGTGCACCGACAGCACCGCCACCCGACCGGGCCGCTCGGCCACCGGCCGCAGGTACTGGGGGTACTTTTTCTGGGGAGACTTGCTGGTCATGCGATTCCTCCGACCGGCGCGAAGCATCGCTTCAGGTGGGTGGCCAGGGCGGTGTCGAACTGGTCGACCCGCTCGGCGAACGGCAGATGGCCCACGTGGTCGAGCAGCGTGAGGGTGGCGCCGGGGATCAGGTCCGCCGCGTACTCGGCGGCCGATGGCAGCGCCACGGTGTCCTGCCTGCCGTGCAGCACCAGCGTCGGCACGTCGATCGCGGCCAGCACCTCGGCGCTGTCCACGTCCCTGGCGAACAGGGCCGAGCGCACCCAACCCGGCACCCGCAGCGAGTCCTCGACCAGTGCGGCGGCCAGCCTGCTGGGCTGTCCACCGTCGGGCATGCCGGTGGCGAACGACCGCAGCGCGGGCCCAGCGATGTCGGGGTCGTCGGACAGCGCGGCCGGCAGCACGTCCCGCATGGCTGGCCCGACCCGGCCGCCGGGGTGGTTCCTGCCGATCTCGGTGATCGCCCCGACGAACGCCAGCCCGGCCAGCCCGGCGGTGCCGTGACAGCGCAGGTAGTCGGTGATCACCAGGCCGCCGTAGGACCAGCCGACCAGCACTGCGGGCCGGCCCGCGTACGCCAGCAGCGCGCTCACGTCGGCTGCCCAGGCCTGCGCGGAGTCGTAGCCGTCGACCGGCACGTCGGAGTCGCCGTGGCCACGGAGGTCGGCCGCGATCAGCCGGTACGAGCGGGCCAGCGGCCCGGTCAGCTGGTGCGTCCACACCCGGGACGACTGCGCCCAGCCGTGCAGCAGCACCACTGGCGGTGCGTCGGCGGGGCCTGCCGTCCGGACGGCGAGCCGTACACCGGTATCGCCGGTCACCGCATCGCGCCCGGTCACCTCGTCGAGCATCGGCATGTACCCACCCATCCCGCGTCCCGCTTCGGACCTACCCCGGGTTTCAACCGGTAGAGGGGTCGGGATCTTCCCCATCACCCTGTGTGTTCGTTTTGGCCCTCCATCACTACGCAATCCCGCGACCGGGCAAGATCCTGCGGGTGACGAACAGCCCAGCAGCAAGTGACCGGCCGGTCGCCGTGGTGACCGGTGCCAGTTCGGGCATCGGTGAGGCCACCGCCCGCCAACTGGCCGCCGACGGGTTCCACGTGGTCCTCGGCGCCCGCAGGCTCGACCGCCTGGCGCGGATCGCGGGCGAGATCGGTGGCACCGCCCTGCCCCTGGACGTGACGGACAACACATCCGTCGCCGAGTTCGCGGCTGCCGTGCCGGCGGCGCGGGTCCTGGTGAACAACGCGGGCGGCGCCCTGGGTGCCGAGCGGATCGCCGACGCCGACGAGGAGCACTGGCGCTGGATGTGGGAGGCCAACGTGCTGGGCACCCTGCGGGTGACCAAGGCGTTCCTGCCCACGCTGGTCGCGTCCGGCGACGGGCACGTGGTGACGGTGACGTCGATCGCGGCGGTGGAGACCTACGACGGCGGTTCCGGTTACACGGCGGCCAAGCACGCCGAGGGAGCGCTGCACCGCACGCTGCGCGGTGAGTACCTCGGTTCGCCGGTGCGGTTCACCGAGATCCTGCCCGGCCTGGTGGACACGGAGTTCTCGCTGGTCAGGTTCGACGGTGACGCCGAGCGGGCCGCGTCCGTCTACACCGGACTGACGCCGCTGGTGGCGCAGGACGTGGCCGAGGTGATCGCGTTCGCGGTGAGCAGGCCGTCGCACGTGAACCTGGACAGCATCGTGCTCAAGCCGAGGGCACAGGCGTCCGCCAGCCGGGCGTTCCGGGAGAGTTAGAGCTGGCAGCCGACGAGCACGGGTTCGGGCCGCAGCCGCACACCGAACGCGGCCCACACCCCGTCGACGACATCCCTGGCCAGCGTCAACACGTCTTCCGTGGTGGCACCGCCCCGGTTGGTCAACGCGAGGACGTGCTTGCCGGACAACGCGACCCGGCCGCCAGGCCCCTGGTGGCCCTTGTGGAAACCGGCCCGCTCGATCAGCCAGGCGGCGGACAGCTTCGTCGTGCCGGGGCCCGCCGAATAGGTCGGCATCCGGTCCTGGGCACCGAGCCGGTCCAGCACAGCGGGCAGTTCGTCGTCGGCCAGCACCGGATTGGTGAAGAACGAGCCTGCGCTCCACGTGTCCCGATCGGCCGCGTCGAGCAGCATTCCCTTGCGGCGCCGCAGTTCCAGCACGCCAGCCCGCGCGTCGGCGACCGGCACCCTGGTCCCGGTGGCCACGTCGAGCAGCGTGGCCAGCTCGCCGAACCGGATCGGCGCCGAGCGACCGCCGTCGGCCAGCACGAACCGCGCCCGCAGCACGACGGCGGAGTCGGCACCCTTGAGCACACTCGTGCGGTAGCCGAGCCCGAGCGCGTCGGCGGCGACCGTGCGGACCTGACCACTGCGCCGGTCCAACAGGTCCACCGACACCAGCAGGTCGGCGATCTCGGTGCCGTACGCACCCACGTTCTGCACCGGCGTCGCGCCGACCAGTCCGGGAATGCCGGACAGGCACTCCAGGCCGCCGAGGTCCTCGGCAACGGTCCTGGCCACCGTGGCGTCCCAGTCCATGCCGGCCTCGACGGTGAGCTGCACCGAACCGTCACCGAGCCGGTCGTAGCCGACGCCGGTGGTGGCGATTTTGACCACGGTGCCGGCGAAACCATCGTCGGCGATCACCAGATTCGAGCCGCCGCCCAGCACCAGCAGCGGTTCGCCCGCCTCGTCGGCGGCGCGCACCGCGGCCACCACGTCGGCCGACCGGTCCGCCGTCACGAACCGCGCAGCGGGGCCGCCCAGCCGCAGGGTGGTGTACCCGGCGAGTTCGGTGCCGGCGCGCACGTCGGCACCTGTCTGGGAGCTGGTCACGGTCGTCAACGGTAGCCTTCGGCCCATGGCACGGCGCATCGACCATCGGACACGGTCCCGCTGGAACGCGAAAACGGTGTACACCACGCTGGTCGATCCGGCATACCTGAACGAGCGGCTCAAGGTCCTCGGTGGCAGGACGGCGTCACTCGCCGAACACCGCGTGGACGCCGACAGCGGCGCGACCATCAAGCTGCGGCACGGTGTGGCGGCCGAGAACCTGCCGCCCGCGGTGCGGATGCTGCTCGGTGGCGACCTGATGATCGACCGGGCCGAGACCTGGCGGCCGGACGGCTCCGGCGGCTACACCGGCACCGTCTCGGTCACGATCGCCGCGATGCCGGGCGAACTGGGCGGCACGCAACGGCTGACCGACACCGGAACCCAGGGCAGTGAACTGGTGCTGGACGGTTCGGTGAGCATCCCGCTGCCGTTCGTCGGCGGCAAGATCGAGGAGACCGTGGCCGGCCAGATCGCCGCGCTGCTGGACTCCGAGCACGCCTTCACCGAGAAATGGCTCGAACAGCACCAGGCATGAGCACTCCGCGCCGGCCCCGGCTGGCCGCCGGCCGCGCGCGGGCACTCGGCCTGCCCACCAGGGGCACCACCAATCCGAACCGGCTGCGCAGGGTGGACCGCTGGCTGGTCGGCACACCGTCGGTGGCCTCCGTGCTGGCCGACGCC
>DASUJK010000204.1:0-19289 GCA_036279295.1 Pseudonocardiaceae bacterium
GGTCGAAGCTCACCCGCGATCGGTCGCCGACCGCGCCGCCGAACCCGGTGTCGTAGTTGATCCCCCACAGCCGCATGTCGCCCCCTCGTGGAATGTACGTTGTACACATAATGTACGCGGTACACTCTGGTGGTGGCAACCGAGCCGTTGATCTGGCACGTTCCGGAGCCGCCGGGTCGCAGGAACGCGCTGACCAGGGCGGAGATCGTGCGCACGGCCATCACCATCGCCGACGCGGCAGGTGTCACCGGGCTGACCATGCGTGCCGTCGCCGACGCGCTGGGCTCGTCGACGCCGATGTCGCTGTACCGGTACGTGCGCAACAAGGACGGCCTGGTCGACCTCATGCTGGACGAGGTGTCGGCCGAGGTCGACGTGCCGGCCGCGCCCGGCGGCGACTGGGTGGCCGACGTGCGGGCGCTGGCGATGAGCCTGTGGGACATGATCGGCCGGCACCGGTGGTACGCGGAGCTGGTGGACACCAGACCGCCGTTCGGGCCGAACACGCTGGCCAGGGCCAGGTTCCTGCTGACCGTGCTGGACACGGCCGGCCTGCGGCCCGCTGTCGGCTACGCGTCGCTGCTGGACAACTACGTCACCGGCAATGCCATGAGCGTGACCAGGGAACTGGCCATGTTCCAGCGGTTCGACATCCACTCGGTGGACGACCTGGTCGCGTACGCCGGTGAGATGGCCAACGACTCGCTCGACTCGTGGGTGCTGGACATGCCGCAGCTCAGCTCGGACGGGCGCTTCGCACTGGGCCTGGACTGCCTGCTGGACGGCTTCGCCGCGCGCCAGGCCAGGATGGAGCCATGACGGGTTTCGGCGAGCGCCATCCGGACGTGGCGAGACTACTGGCCAGCAGGCGCCCAGCGGCGACCCGGGACATGGCCTGGTTGAACGGGACGTTGCCGCTGCGGGTCAGCGCCTACACCACTCCGACCGAGCTGCCCGTCGACGTGGTCAGCTCGGTGCGGTGTGTGGTTCGGGTCGGTGAGCTGATCGTGTTCTGTGCCAACAGGGACGGCGCGCATCCGTGGCCGGGCGGTCGACGGGAACCCGGCGAGTCCTACGCGGACACGGCGATCCGCGAGGTCCACGAGGAGACGGGCTGGCTGCTCGACCGGGACAGCATCAGGCCGCTTGGCTGGCTGCACCTGGAGCACCTTGGTCCGCGTACCGACGACCGCTATCCCTACCCGGATCTGCTCCAGGTCGTGCTCAGCGGAACCGCGACCGAGCGGGACGGCGGTGTGGACGTCGACTGGACGGACACCGAGGGCTACGAGTTGAGTTCCCGGCTGGTCACGATCGAGGAAGCCAGGGCGACGACGTCGATCGAACTGCTGGCGCCGTGCTTTCTCGACCTGATCGGCGTCACGCCCGAATCGTGAGCCGGACGGTTGGCGTGTCGCCCTCGTCCAGTCCCTCGGCGCGTCGCACGTCGGCCTTCACGGGCACGACGTAGCTGCCGTCCTTCGGGAACAAGGACGTCTTCCACTCGCTGCCGCCGATCTTCGCCGTCACCGGGATCATCCCCCAGCCGTAACTCACGGCCGCCGATTCGGCTCGCATGATCGCGCAGTCGTTCTCCGGCACCGTGATGAAGTACCACGGTGCCGGCCCGCGCCAGAACCACAGTTCGCCGCCGAACTCGAACTCCATGAGCCCGACCCTACCGACCGTGGCGGACACACTCATGCGATGTACTGGAAGATCAACCTCATGTCGTGCTCCATCTCCCTGACCAGCGCGGGATCGTTGACGCGGCTGCCCGGGAAGTGGTCCTTGGCCTGACGTTGTTTGCCTTCGCGGTTCAGGAGGACGGTCGTCGTGTGAAAGGCGCCACCGCTGGCGACCTCGTAGAAGACATGGGGGTCCTTGGCGCGATCGACGGTCAGATGGCAGTACGTCCACTCGTCGCTGTCGGCCTTCTTGGTCGGCGGTTTGGTGATCGTGATGTGCGCGCGGTATTCGTCGTCACCCAGCACGACCCGGAAGCCCTCCAGATACAGCCAGGCGCCGTCGGACTTTCTGTCGTACGTGGCGATCGGCACGTCGAACTGGACGACGTTCAGTCCCAGGCCCGCGCCGGCGATCGTCTCCCATTGGTTGACGCTGTGATTGACGGACGGCATTCTTGCCTGCCTTCTTGTGTCATGTTCCAGAAGGGAACCCTGATTCCCCAATTCTGCGCGCAGGTCGCGGAATGCCGCAGCAGGACCACACCTCGGTGTGATACCCGGTAGGACGGGCAACGTGCCGACTACTCGGGGTGGCAGTGCAGCGTGAAGCTGAAGTCCGTGGACACTGTTGTGCCGAGCCGGCAGGTCGACGTGATCCGCCCCGCGGTGATGAGCCGTTCCGCTTCGGTTCGAGGAATGCGCAGTCCCTGGGCGAGCAGCCGCGCCAGCCGCACCGGAATGCGGTGCTCGAAGCTGACGAGCGTCTCGATCGCCCCGCACGTCGAGAGATCCACGGGATCGGCTCGCAGTTCCCATGCGTCCTGCCAGTCGAGAGTCACGGCGTTGCGACGCAGCACGGCCGGGTCGGTCAGCAGCTGCAACACGAGTCCGGCGTCGTTCCGGTGCAGCTGGTCGAGCAGGGTCGGGTCCACGGTGCGTACGTGCACCCGTTCCAGGATCTCCAGCTTGATGGTCTGCTCACAGCGCACGCAGGTCGCCAGCAGCCAGATGTCAAGTTGTTTACCGTTCGCGTTGACGCGGAAGGCGCCTGTCGCCTGATAACGCGAGCTGGCGCAGGTGAGGCACTGTCGGCGGATCAGCGGCATGGCGGTGCGGCGCACAAACCAGTGCATTCCATTGTTGTTCAGCATTTGAATACCGATCTGGAGAACGTGTCAGCGACAAGACTCGGCGCCACCGCACGAGAACGTGGGTGCACCAGGATGCGTTAATTCCCGAAGAATCGGGACAGGCGCGTCAGTCTTGGATGCTGTACAACGGATTTCCTCACGGAGTCGGTTCCGTCAGGACAGTAGCGACCGCCCGATCTTGGCGCGACCGATTTTTCGGCGGCCCGTTACGAGTGCCCTCGCCACAGGTTCCCCTCACCGTGGGCACAGGTAGCACACAGGCTTGGCTCACAGGCTGGTGGACATGAACCAGCAGACACCGGGCGCCACGCGAGAACGCGGCCTGCGCAGGGCAGGCCTGATCACCGCCGTGCTCGCCGCGGCCGGCGTGGTCGGGTCCGGCGCGGTGGCGGTGCTCGCGCACGCGGAGACCGTGGCGAAGACCGCTTCCACCAGCACGTCCACGGCGGACACGCCGACCGGCACCAGCGACAGCGGGACCAGCTCGGTCACCTCAGGCGATGACGGCGCCGCGCCGCAGGCGCAGTCGGCGGGGTCGTGACATGGCGACACTGGAGCTGCTCCCGGTCGGCGAGGACACCCAGCAGTGGTCGATCTGGAGCACTGCGGCACGCATCGTGGTCACCGACCCGGCCACGCTGCCGGCCGCTCGCCGGGTGGTCGACTCGGTACTCGCGGCCGTCGACGCGGCGTGCAACCGCTTCCACGCCTACTCCGAACTGTGCCGGCTCGACCTGACACCCGGCGCTCCGACGCAGGTCAGCCCGCTGCTCGCCGAGTTGATCGACACGGCACTGCGCGCTGCTGAGTCGACCGGCGGTGCTGTCGACCCGACGATCGGCATCGCGATGGAGTCACTCGGTTACGACCGTGACCTCGCCCTCGTGCCGGCCGACGGTGCCGCAGTGCCGTTCGTGGTGCGCCGGGCACCCGGCTGGCAACAGGTCGAGCTGCGGGGCCAGGAGGTGACGATCCCGCCCGGTGTCCGACTGGATCTCGGTGCGACCGGCAAGGCGTTCGCTGCCGACCTGTGCGCCACGCTCGTCGCGTCGTCGTGCGGGACGGGCGTGCTGGTCAGCCTGGGTGGCGACATCGCGACCGCGGGGGATGGCCCGACCGGCGGCTGGCGTGTCCTGGTGGCCGACGGCCCCGGCCAGCCCGCGACGACCGTGCGGCTGGCCGCCGGCATGGCGATGGCGACGTCCAGCACGATCAGCAGGCGGTGGCGGCGGGGCGGCAGGCTGCTGCACCACGTACTCGACCCGAGAACGTGCCTGCCGGTCGATCCGGTGTGGCGCACGGTATCCGTCGTCGCACAGTCCTGTGTGGATGCCAATACGCAGAGCACGGCCGCCCTGGTGCGCGGGCTGGCCGCACCCGCTCGGCTCACCCTGCCGGCCAGGTTCGTCGCCGCTGACGGCTCGGTGCGCACGGCCGGCGGCTGGCCGAAGGCAGGTGACCGGTCATGACCAACGCGCTCTGGTACACGGCCAGAGGCACCGGCGTGGTGACGTTGGTGCTGCTCAGCATCGTGGTGGCGTTGGGCATCGCGACCCGCTCGGCCCGGCCGCTGTTCGGGTTGCCCCGCTTCGGCGTCGTGTGGGTACACCGCAGCGCGGGTCTGCTGGCGCTGGTGTTCCTGACCATCCACGTGATCACGATGCTGCTCGACCCGTACGCACCACTGCGGCTGCTGGACGTGCTGCTGCCGTTCGCGGGACCGTACCGGTCGTTCTGGCTCGGCCTGGGGGCGATCGCGGCGGAACTGCTGGTCGCGGTGCTGGTCACCAGCCTGTTGCGACAGCGGATCGGCTACCGCGTCTGGCGTTTCGTGCACTGGGCGGCGTACCCGTCGTGGCCGGTGGCCGTCGCGCACGGCCTGGGCACCGGCACGGACAACGGCACCGTCTGGCTGTGGCTGATCACCGGGTGCTGTGTCGCCCTCGTGCTGGCCTGCGTGTGCTGGCGCCGGTCCGACGGCTTCACCACCCGACCACGTGTCACCCACCGGACCGAGCAGCTGGCAGGGATTCGATGACCACGATGACGTACGCGCCGGGACCACTGCTGTCCTCGGTGACACCCGACCTGGCCGACCACGTACGCCGCACCGGAGGACTGCCCTGGCAGGGGCCGGGTGGCAGGCTGATCGGCCTGCTGGAACAGGCCGGGCTGACCGGTCGCGGCGGTGCCGGTTTCCCGACGTGGCGCAAACTGGCCGCCGTCGCCGTCGGTGCGCGGCCGGTGGTGATCGGCAACGGTGCCGAGGGTGAACCGGCCAGTGCCAAGGACGGCACGCTGCTGACCAGGTCACCGCACCTCGTGCTGGACGGCCTGCAACTCGCGGCCGAAGCGGTCGGTGCCGCCGACTGCTACCTCTACGTGTCCGGCCGCGTCGTCGAGCACGTGCGCCACGCTGCGGCCGAGCGGGCGGGTCGGGACCGGTTCGCGGTGACGGTCGTCGTCGCGCCGGACAGGTTCGTCGCCGGTGAGGAGTCGGCGGCGATCGCCGCGATCGCGGGCCGCAAGGCGCTGCCGACCGACAAGGCCCAACTCGTCGTGCAGTCCGGGCTGCGGGGCAGGCCGACGCTGGTGCAGAACGTGGAGACCCTGGCCCACATCGCGGTGATCGCGCAGTGTGGCGCGGCCGCGTTCCGCAGGTCGGGTACCGGGGCCGAGCCGGGTTCGTTCCTGGCCACGCTCGGTGGCGCGGTGCCGGCACCCGGGGTCTACGAGGCGCCCTACGGCATCCGCATCGGCAAGCTGCTCGCACTGGCCGGTGGCCCGGCGGTGCCGTTGTCGGCGGTGTTGGTCGGCGGCTACCACGGTGCGTGGCTGCCGATCGCGGACGCGCTGGCAGCGCCGATGTCCAGGGCCGGCCTTGCGCCGTTCGGCGCGACACCTGGTGCCGGCATCGTGCGGGCGCTGCCGGTGTCGCACTGCGGGCTCGCCGAGACGGCGCGGATCACCGATTATCTGGCCGCACAGAGCGCGAAACAGTGCGGTCCGTGTCGGAACGGTCTGCCGCTGATGGCGCAGACACTGCACCGGCTGGCCGTCGGCGACCGGGATCGTGGCCTGCCCGAGCACGTGGCCCGGTTGTCGGCCCTGGTGGTCAACCGAGGCGCCTGCCACCACCCCGACGGGACGGTCCGGCTGGTCAGCAGCGCGATGCGGGTGTTCGCGGTCGAGGTGGACCTGCACCTGGCCGGTCGGTGCTCGGCGGCGGAGGGAACGCGATGAAACTGCACATCGACTGGACGGCCTGTGACGGCCGCGGCACCTGCGTCGAGCTGATCCCGGAGGTGCTGACGGCGGACCCGTGGGGCTACCCGATGCCACGGGATGGCAGCGGACATGCGGACGTCCCGCCGGGTGTGGAGCCGCACGCCCGGCGGGCCGCCGCGTATTGCCCTCGGCTGGCACTCCGTCTGATGCCATCGCCGAGCTGAGGACCGCCCCGACTATCGGACCAACAGGCAACCCCGTCCAACAGCAGTACTCGGCGAACGCGAATGGTCATCGCCAGTGCGGTGCTCCGCGTCAGGGTGGCCCGTCGTGATGCACGCCCGCCGGTGTGCCGTGTCTCCAATGGTGGCGCCGACAGGTACAAGCCGCAAATTGGACCTTGGTACTAGACCGTTCGGCGACCGACTGGTCACGGTCCGTCGTTGAGCCGATCAGCCAGCAGTTCGGCCAGGTGGATGCCGGTCCGATCGGCCAGTTCGGTCAGTTGGGTACGGCAGGAGAACCCGTCGGCCAGTACGACGCCGTCCGACTGAATCGCCCGAATGGCCGGTAGTAGTGCTGTTTCGGCGACTTGTGCTGACACTTCGTAATGCCCACGTTCGACACCGAAGTTGCCGGCCAGGCCACAGCACCCGGCGACCGCCGTGATGTCGGCGCCCGCGTCGGCCAGTAACCGCTGGTCGGTCTGCCAGCCGAGTACGGCGTGGTGGTGGCAGTGCGGCTGTGCGACGCCGTGCACGCCGTCCAGCCTGGGCGGTGTCCAACCCTCGGTCTCGGACAGCAGTTCGGCGAGTGTCCGGACCGCGGCGGCCACCTGTCCGGCCCGCGGATCGCCGGGCAGCAGGTCGACGGCGTCCGACCGGAACACCGTCGCGCACGACGGCTCCAACACGACCACCGGCAGCCCGTCGGCCAGCGCCGGGGCCAGTGCGTCGTACGCCCTGCGCAGTTGTCTTCGTGCCCCGTCCAGTTGACCGGTGGAGATCCACGTCAGCCCGCAGCACGCCTGCCCGGCCAGTGCCACGCGGTAGCCTGCCGCTTCGAGCACCCGGACCGCCGCCGCGCCGACCTGTGGCGAGAAATGCGCCGTGAACGTGTCCACCCACAGCAGCACCCGACGTCCGTCGGCAGGCGACCGGTGCTCGGCGAACCACGCCCGGAACCCTTGGCGCGCGAACCGGGGGAGACCTCGGCGTGCGTCCACGCCGGCCAGCCGCTTCGCGACCGTGGCCAAGCCGGGTGCGGCGAGCACCGCGTTGGCCAGCGCCGGCACCTTCGCGGCCAGCCGGGACCAGCGCGGCAGCCAGCCCAGCGCGTAGTGCGCCATCGGCCGGAGCCTGCCCCGGTAGCGCTGGTGCAGCACCTCGGCCTTGTACGTCGCCATGTCGACACCAGCCGGGCAGTCCGACGAACATCCCTTGCAGGACAAGCACAAATCCAACGAATCCAGAACCTCGTCAGCCGCCAGACCACCGACCAGCGTGCCGTTCACGGCCTCCTGGAGGACCCGCGCCCGACCTCGCGTGGAGTCCTTTTCGTCCTTCGTGGCCAGGTAGGACGGGCACATCACACCGGTGCCCGGCACCGGCGCCCGGCAGCGGCCCACGCCGACGCATCGGTGCACCGCCGTGGTCAGGTCACCACCGTCGGCCGGATACGCGAACGCGAGCCCGGAGCGCAGGGGTTTGGCCAGCGGCAGCCGCAGATCGGTGTCCACCGGAGCCGGATCGACGACCACACCGGGGTTGAGCAGCGCGCCGGGATCGAACACGTGCTTCACGGCGGCGAACGTGTCGATGATCTCGGTGGAGTACATGGCGCGCAACAGGTCCGAGCGCGCCCTGCCGTCGCCGTGCTCACCGGACATCGAGCCGCCGAACGCGGCCACCAGTTCCGCCGCCTCGCCGACGAACTCTCGGAACACGGCGGGCCGGTCGGCCAGCGGGAAGTCGATACGGGAGTGCACACAGCCGTCGCCGAAGTGCCCGTACATCAAGCCGTCCAACGAGAACCGATCCAGCAGCGCCCTGAACTCCCGCAGGTACTCGGCCAGCCGTTCGGGTGGCACCGCGGAGTCCTCCCAACCCGGCCACGCCGGTTGGTCGGCCGGGGTGCGGCCACCGAGCCCGGCGCCGTCCTCCCTGGCCCGCCACAGGCCGGCCGCCGCCTCGCCGGTGACGATCACCGAGTCGAGGCAGTCGGCCGTCGCGGTGAACTTCGTGGCCGAATCCATGGCTTCGGCGAGCGTGTCACCACCGAGTTCGGCGAACAGCCAGCCGCCGCCGGCCGGCAGGTCGGGCAGCGTCCGGCCACGCTTGCGCAGCACGTCGACCAGCCGGGAGTCCATGCCCTCCAGCGCCACCAGACCGGCGCCGCGCAGGGCGGGCACCGCCTCGGCGGCAGCCGGCAGATCGGGGTAGCCCAGGACGGCCAGGGCGGTGGCTGCCGGCCGGGTGACCAGCCGGACCGTGGCACCCAGCGTGACCGCGAGCGTGCCCTCGCTGCCGCACAGGAACCGCGCCAGGTCACCCCCGTGCTCGGGCAGCAGCGCGTCGAGCAGGTAGCCAGAACCCTGCCGGGCGAACCGGCCGAACTCCTGGCGGATCGGCGCGAGCTTGGTCCGAACCAGTGCGGTCAGCGGGTCCCGCAGTGACGCTGGCGCGGCGTCCAGCGTGGTCGCGGCGAACCGGGTCCCGTCCACCGTGGCCACGTCCAGGTCGACTACGTTGTCCACGCTGCGCCCGTACCGCAGGGCACGCGCACCACATGCGTTGTTGGCCAGCGCACCGCCGATCGTGGCCCTGGAGTGGGTGGACGGATCGGGACCGAACCGCAGCCCGAACCGGCCGGCCGCCGCGGACACCACGTCCAGGACCGCGCCCGGTTCGACCGTCGCCGTGCGCTGGTCCGGGTCGATCGACAGCACCCGGTTGAGATGGCGGGAGAAGTCCAGCACGACGCCGGGGCCGACGGCGTTGCCTGCGATCGACGTGCCGGCACCACGGCAGGTCAGCGCGACCCCGGTGGCCCGGCACGTCTCGATCGTGGCGAGCACGTCGTCGACATGCCGGGGGAACACGACGGCGGTCGGGACGACGCGGTAGTTCGACGCGTCCGACGAGTACTCGGCCCGCCGCCGAACACCGGTGTCCACATCGCGGACGCCGGCTCTGGCCAACAGGGGGAGCAGATCAGCCGTCACTGGTCCAGACCGAAGTGGACGGACTTCGTCCAGGTGTGGAAATCGGTCGCCGTGCTGCCCTGCTCACGGTAGGTGTTGGTGGACGACTCCTTGACACCGCCGAACGGCACGTTCGGGTCGACGCCACTGGTCGGCCGGTGGACCTCGACGATGCCGGCCCGCACCGAGTCCACGAACCGCCGGGCCATCCGCATGTCGTTGGTGACCACCCCGGCGGACAGGCCGAACGGGAGGTCGTTGGCCAGTGTGATGGCGTGGTCGATGTCGTCGGCCCGTATCACCGAGACGACCGGCCCGAAGACCTCCTCCTGCGCGATGCGGTGGGTGGTCAGCACGTCGGTGAACACGGCGGGCGTGAGGAACTGCTCCGAATGCTCGACCTCCGGCGTGACCAGTTTGGCGCCGTCGTCGGCGCCGGTGCTGATCCAGTCCAGGTCGGTGCGCAGCTGCGCGGTGCTGACCACGGATCCCATCTTCGTCTCCGGCAGGATGCCGTCGCCAGGGTGGTACCTGGTGGCCTCGGCCACCACCCCCTCGACCAGCGCGTCGTGGATGCCCGGGGTGCAGATGACCCGGCTGGTCGCCGTGCGGGTCTGGCCGGTGGCGCCGAAGCCGCTCCGCCGCGATGCGCGCGGCCACGGCCATGTCGGCGTCGTCCAGCACGACCAGCGGGTTCTTGCCGCCCAGCTCCAGTTGGACCCGCGCGCGACGCGCGGTGACCAGCTCCTCGATGCCCCGGCCGACCACGTTCGAACCGGTGAACGACACGGCGGCCAGGCTGTTCGCCACGTCGGACATCGTGAGCCTGTGCATGCCGTTGGTGCCGGTGACCCGGGGCATGGTGGGGGAGGCGGAGCTGCGGTCGGTGCGGCCGGAGTCGTTCCCGGTCAACACCTCGCGGGCGCTGCTGATCGACCAGGACGCGCTGCGCACCGCCATCGACGGCGAGTGGCTGGCCGGTGTGGCGCTGGACGTGTTCGAGATCGAGCCGATCCCGACCGGCCACTGGCTGCTGACGGCGCCTCGGACGTTGTTGTCGCCGCACATGGGTTACGTGTCGGATGTGAACTACCGGACGTACTTCGCCGACGTGGTGGCGAACATCGCCGCCTATCGGGCGGGGGAGCCGGTGCGGGTGCTGGGCAGCTGACCAGGGCAGACTGGGCCCGTGCAGCTACCCGCCGACCTGCCTGACCTGCCTGTTCGCGCGGTGCTGGCGGAGGTCGTGGCGGCGCTGGCCGAGCACGGCACGGCTGTGCTGGTCGCTCCGCCGGGCACCGGCAAGACGACGATCGTGCCGTTGGCCCTCGGTGCCGCGATGCCGGGCCGGATCGTGGTCGCGGAACCGAGGCGGCTGGCGGCCAGGGCGGCTGCCGCGCGGATGGCCGAGCTGCTGGGTGAACCAGTAGGGCAGACGGTCGGCTACGCGGTGCGTGGCGACCGGCGCACGTCGGCGGCCACCAGGATCGAGGTGGTCACCAGCGGGCTGCTGGTGCGCAGGCTCCAGTCCGACCCGGAACTGGCCGGTACCTCGGTCGTGTTGCTGGACGAGTGCCACGAACGGCACCTGGACGCCGACCTGTTGTTGACCCTGCTGCTGGACGCGCGGGCAGGTCTTCGGCCCGACCTGCGGTTGCTGGCCGCGTCGGCGACCGTGGCGGGCGCACGGCTGGCCGAGTTGCTCGGCCCCGACACGCCGCTCGTGCACGCGACCGTGCGGACGTTCCCGGTCGATCTGGTCTACGTGCCACCGGCCCGGGCCGAGCGCATCGAGAACTGCGTGGCCAGGAGTGTCCGCACCGCACTGTCCGAAACAGACGGTGATGTGCTCGCGTTCCTGCCCGGTGTGGGCGAGATCCGGCGGGTCGCGGGGCTGCTGGACGGCCTCACCGTGTTGCCGCTGCACGGCAGGCTGGCGGCCGGTGAGCAGGATGCCGCGCTGCGGCCGGGTGGGCGGCAACGGGTGGTGCTGGCCACCGCGATCGCCGAGTCCAGCCTGACCGTGCCGGGTGTGCGTGCCGTGGTGGACGCCGGGCTGGCCAGGGTGCCCCGGATGGACCACCGGCGCGGGCTGGCCGGCCTGATCACGACCAGGGTCTCGGCCGCCGTGGCCGAGCAGCGGGCCGGGCGAGCCGGCCGGCAGGCGCCGGGCCGGGCGTATCGGTGCTGGCCGGAGCGGGAGCAGGGGACGCTGCCGCGGTTCCCCGAACCGGAGATCCGGGCCACGGATCTGACCCGGCTGGCGCTGGAACTGGCCTGCTGGGGCACGCCGGACGGCGACGGTCTGGTCTGGTGGGACCGGCCACCCGCTGGTCCGTTGGCGGCCGGCCGGGAGGTGTTGACGGCGCTCGGCGCGCTGGACCGGTCCGGTCAGGTGACCCAACGGGGGCGGCGGATCGCCGAGATCGGGTTGCATCCGAGGCTGGCGCGGGCGTTGCTGGACGGGGCCGCCGAGGTGGGTACCCGGGCGGCGGCCGAGGTGGTGGCGCTGCTGGACGACGACACGCTCGCGACCGGCCAGGATGTCGATGACGCGCTGCGGCGGCTGCGTTCCGAGCACCACAGCGGCTGGCTGCGGGAGGTGCGCAGGCTGTCCCGCCTCGTGCCCGACCAGCGGGGACGACCGGACCCGGCGTTGGTGGTGGCGCTGGCCCACCCGGAGCGGTTGGCCAGGCGGCGTGGTGCGGGGTCGCGGGTGTACCTGATGGCCGGTGGCACGGCTGTCGAGGCGGCGGCCGGCACCGACTCGGAGTGGCTGGCCGTGGCCAGTGCGGACCGGGTGCCCGGCAGTGTGCACGGCAAGATCCGGCTGGCGGCCAGGGCCGACCAGCGGTTGGCCGAACGGGCCGCGCCAGCCCTGTTGTCCACTGTGGACGAAGTGTTGTGGGACGGCGATGTCGTGGCAAGACGGATCACCAGGCTGGGGGCGATCGTGTTGCGGGAACGGCCGATCGCCGATCCCGACCGAGCCGATGTCCTCGATGCGCTGTTGGCCGGTCTGCGGGCGGAAGGTGTCGGGCTGCTGCGCTGGCCTGCCGAAGCGGTCCGGCTGCGGGACAGGATGGCGTTCCTGCACCGGGTGCTCGGACCGCCGTGGCCCTCGGTGGACGACGATGCGTTGCTGGCCGATGTGCGGACGTGGCTGGGGCCGGAACTTGGCTGGGCGCGCAGCAGGGCCGACCTGGCGCGCGTGGTCACGCACGATGCGCTGAGCAGGCTGTTGCCGTGGCCGGCAGCGACCCGGTTCGAGGAGTTGGCGCCCGACCGGCTGCCGGTGCCGTCCGGTTCGCGAATCCGGCTGGACTACTCGGCGGCCGAACCGGTGCTGCCGGTCAAGGTGCAGGAGGTGTTCGGCTGGACCGAGACGCCGAGGATCGCCGACGGCCGGGTGCCGGTGTTGTTGCACCTGTTGTCACCTGCTGGCCGGCCGGTCGCGGTGACGGCGGATCTGGCGTCGTTCTGGGCGAATGGCTACCAGCAGGCGAGGGCGGAGTTGCGTGGTCGCTATCCGAAGCACGCGTGGCCTGCTGACCCGGCGGCGGCCACACCGACCCGCCGCCCGGCCCGTGGTGGACGTGAGCAAGGCTGGTGACCATGTCACTGACCACGCAGCTGCACGACGGTGAACTGGCCCGATGGTGCGCCGCCCGGCTGCCCGGCACCGCCGCCGTGGTGGCGGCGGTGGCCCGCGCGGGTGCGGGCCACCAGCCCATCCGGCCGGTCGGCCAGGTCGGCCGCCAGCACTGGGCCGCCGTCGGTGGCACGCTCGGCGTCCGCCTCGCGTTCCTCGTGCAGCACGCCCCGCCGTACTACAGCCTGCTCGGGCTGGCCGGTGGCGGCATCGCCACCCGACACTGGGCCGACCTGACCGCCGCGACCTGGCCGACGCACCGCAGGCTGCCCGCCGCGGGGCAGGCCCGCGCACTGCAACTGCGGCCCACCCCGACCGGCTGGCTGGATCTCGGCCCCGGCATCGACCCCGGTGACGACGACACCAGCCAGGAACGGCTGCTCTCCGACTTCTTCGACCGCACCCAGCGCAGCCTGGAAGAGCACGCCCCGGCAGGCCAACTCGCGTCGCCGGCCATCGAGGCCGGGTTGCTGCGTGCGTGCTACGTGCTGTCGTCCTGGGAGGACATCTACCGGTCGGGCACGCTCGTGGACACACTGCTCGCGCTGCACGAACGCGGCAGCTATCACATGGAGGAGTTGCGGGCGATCGCGCCCGACGCGGTGATCACCGAACTGCTCCAGCTGCTCACGCTGGTCAGAACGTCCGGTGTCCTGCACCAGTGGCGCGACGCGGCCGGCAAACCGTCGCCCGGCCAGTCCCTCGGTGTGGCGGGGCCGGTGATCGTGGACAACTGGGCCGACGGTGACCTGCTGCTCGGCAAGCCAGGCACCGACAGCGGCCACACCCTGGTCGACGTGAAGACCGTCGTGCGGGTCGATGTGGCGGAACGCACCGAACGCTGGCTGTGGCAGATCCTCGGCTACGCGTGGCTCGACGTCACCGACCAGTGGGGCATCGAATCGGTCGCGCTCTACTTCGCCCGCCACGGCCTGCAACTCACCTGGCCACTGGCTGAACTCGCCGAGGAACTGGCCGGCCCCGGCGTGAGTGTCGACCAGTTGCGCGACGAGTTCCGGCAGGTCGCCGGGCGCATGATGACCAGTGAAGGCGCACGGCTGCCCGGGTAGTCGGCATACGGCCGAATGGTGCAACTTCTCGGTTGCATACCAAGGCAAGCAACGTCTCGTGAACCATTTTGGATACCGCTGACACGGTCACCGGCGGCGGGGTGTCGGTACCAATTGAAACGGGGGACGAGCCATTATGCGCTCGGGATTGGCAAAACCACACAAATCGCTCCGAAGATCGGCCATCATGCTGCTGTGCTCCGGTCTGATCACCGGTGGCATTGCGTTCGTCGCGGCCCAACCGGCCGCGGCGAGCACCAACGGACAATGCTTCGACATCGTCGGCATACGTGGACTCGGCCACGCCGAACGTCAGCCACGTGAATCCGGTGGAGTTGCCGGTTGGCGCGCACGTCAGCGCGTCCGGCGCGACCCACCGGACGAAAGCGTACTTCACCTTCGATCTACGGCAATTGGTCGGACACGGCAGGACCCGGGTCGGTGACCTTGGCCGACCCGGGTTCGTCGACCCGACAGCGGCGTCAGTGCCGCACAGGTCGGCCCGTCCAGAGCAGTACGACCGCCACGATGCCGGCCAGGCAGGGGGCCAACCCGGCCAGGCCCAGTGCGGGCGGCAGGCCGGTGGTGCCTGAGGTGTCCACAGTGTACAGTTCGGTCAGCCCGACACCTGTGCCCAGCACGAACATCACGATCGCGGCCGGACGTGCCCATCGCTTGCCCGCCTTGACTGCCCAGGTCGTCGCGAGCCAGGACAGGACACCGAGCGCTCCGACGACCGACAACAGGATCAGGTAGGTACTGACGGCCGAGTCGACATGCGTCGGGGTGTACGTGGGGTATCCGGCCCGGATGTGGTCGGCCAACAGGTGAGTGGTGGCACGGTCGACGAAGGGGCACGCGGCGGCGAGGACGGTCAGGCCGAGCCCGATCCGCATCGCCGTCAGCGCACCCCGGCGCCGCCCAGCCGAACGTGTCATCGCCAATGCCGTCACTGGTACATCGCCACCTGGTAGAGAGCCGCGAGCGCGCCGTCGACGGGATGGGGTTGCGGCCGGCCTGCGGCGTCGAGCCGGTTCCACCGCTGTAGGTTCAGCGCGACGGACATCTGCCGCCTGCCGTCGGCACGGGTCATGGTCAGCGCTCCGCCACCCCACACCGTGCCGCCGTGGCCCCAGAAGGTGTCCTGGCCGGGGGCCGTCATCGGGTGCAGGCCGAGTCCGTAGTCGATGATCGTGCCCTCCTGCGAGATGACCGGCACGGTGTGCCGCATCTGTGCCAGCGACGACGGGCCGACGATCTCGCCGGCCAGCAGCAGGCCGAAGAAGCGGTTGAGGTCCGCGACGGTGGAGATCAGCGAGGCAGCGGGCCCCACCCAGGACATGTCGTAGACGCTGTAGTCGCGCGGCGGGTCGACCATGCCGAACCACGCCTCGTAGAGCCGCGAATGTGGCCCGTCGACGTACGGATCGGATGGGAAGTCGGTGTCCTGGAGTCCGGCGCGCTCGATCACGTCACGGGTGATGCACTTGTCGGCCGTGCTGCCGGTGACGAGTTCGAGGAGTTCGCCCAGCAGCAGGTAGTTGGTGTTGGAGTACAGCCCAGGAGTGCTGCCCGGGGTGCCGACGGCAGGTGCGGTGACACCCAGCTCGATCAGTTCTCTCGGGTCGAATCGGGTGAACCGGCTGTCGTCCAGGCTTTGTGGGCCGGTGTCGGCCAGGCCGGGGAACGCCCGCAGGGACGGGTAGGCGTACGGGAGGTATTCGGCCAACCCGCTGGTGTGGTTGAGCAGCATCCGGACCGTGATCGCGGCACCGCGTTCGCCGGGCACCAGGTGCGGCAGGTAATGGCCGATCGGCGTGTCGAGGCCGATCTGGCCGTTCTCCACCTGTTGCAGCACGGCGGCGGCCGTGAAGGTCTTGGTGATGCTGCCGACCCGGTGCCGCAGGTCGGCATTGACCCGTCGGCCGGTGTCCACGTCCGCGACCCCGGCGGCGCCCCGCCACACCTGGTCGCCGGCGCGTACCTCGGCGAACAGGCCCGGCACACCGGCGCGGTGGACGCTGTCCACGGCGGCGTTCAGTTCATCGCGATTCAGCACGGCATGTGTCCTCTCTGTGCGAGTGTCGATGTCCGCATTATGCACGCAGTGCGTGCAACAGCAAGTGCATAAGGTATGCTGAAGATCGACGAGAGGGGCGAGATGTCGGGCCGAAGGCGTTGGTCGACCGAGGAGATCCTGGACACGGCGACGGAGTTGCTGCGCACGAGTGACGCGGAGTCCTTCAGCGTGCGCAAGCTCGCGGCAGCGCTCGGGACCGATTCATCCAGCCTCTACCGGCACTTCCGCACCAAGACCGAACTGCTGCGCGCGGTCGCCGACCGGATCCTGCTGGCCGCCATGGACGGCTACCGCCCCGAGGGTGACTGGCGGCAGCGCATCATCGCGCTGGCCCTGCGCCTGCGGGAGGCCTTCGGTCAGCAACCCCAGATCGCGGCGATCTGGGGGCGCTACGCATCCGGCGGCGGGGGCTCCCGGCTGGTCATGGAGGAAGTGCTCCAGGCGCTGCGGGCGTCCGGCCTGCCCGACGAGGACATCCCCGCGCACTACCACCGGCTCGCGGTGCTGCTCGCCGCGTTGATCACCGCAGAGGGTGGGGTGAACACCGTCACACCCGTGGAGCACGAACAGGGGCTGGAGTTGTTCCGTGTCGCGGTGCTGGGCGCGGACCCCGAACGCTTTCCCGCCCTGTCCCACTTCGCCCGCGAGATCCGTCCCCTGGGGGCCGACCGCCGCGCCGCGTTCGAGGAGATCCTCGCCGCTCACCTCGCCATGATCGACGCGGCTCCTAGGATCGAGGCATGAGGATCGGTGTCGTGTTCCCCCAGACCGAAATCGGTGGGGCTGCCAGTGCGGTGCGGACCTACGGCCAACGGGTCGAGGAGTTGGGCTACACGCACGTGCTCGCCTACGACCACGTGGTCGGTGCCGATCCGGACGCGCACGCCCCATGGACGGGCCCGTACAACGTGCACACCACCTTCCACGAGCCGATGGTGATGTTCGGCTACCTGGCCGCCCTGACCTCGCTGGAGATGGTCACCGGGATCATCATCCTGCCGCAGCGCCAGACCGTGCTGGCCGCCAAGCAGGCCGCCGAACTCGATCTGCTCACCGACGGGCGGTTCCGGTTCGGTGTCGGCATCGGCTGGAACGCGGTGGAGTACGAGGCGCTCGGCCAGGACTTCCACCGCAGGGGCCGCAGGTTCGACGAGCAGATCACGCTGCTCCGTCGGCTGTGGACCGAACCGTCGATCACCTTCGAGGGCGACCACCACCGGGTGACCGCCGCCGGGCTGAACCCACTGCCGGTGCAGCGACCCATCCCACTGTGGCTCGGCGCCCAGTCGCCGCGTGCCTACGAGCGGGTCGGCAGGCTGGCCGACGGCTGGTTCCCGCAGATGGGCCCGGACGACAAGTTCGACGCGGCCCTGGCGACCATCAACGCCGCGGCCGAGGCCGCCGGCCGCGACCCGGCCACCATCCTGATGGAGCCGAGGGTCAGCTACCACAAGGGCGAGGTGGCCGAGCTCGTCGACGAGGTCGGCGCCTGGCGCGAGCGGGGCGCCAGCCACCTGTCGATCAACACCATGCGGGCCGATCTCGGCGCGGTGGACGGCCACCTGGACGCACTGACCGAGGTGGCGGAAGCCCTGCACTTGGTCTGATCAGCCGATCAGCCCTGAGCCACCGTCCACCCGCCAGACCGCGCCCGTGACGTACGGGGACAGCACCTGCGTCACGATCACGCGGGCCACGTCCCCGGCGGTGGCCATCCGGCCGAGTGGGATGTCCCGCACGGCTGCCGCTCTGGCGTCACCCATGCCCTCGGTCCACGCCGTGTCGGCGATGCCCGGCGCCACCGCGTTCACCCGGATTCGCGGCGCCAGCGCGGCGGCGAGCATGCGGGTTTGTTGGTGCAGCGCGGCTTTGGTCACCGCGTACGGCACGGACGAGCTACCCGGCTTGATGCCGGACAGCGAGCCGACGTTGATCACGACCCCGGACGAAGCTGCCAGGTGCGGCTGGGCCACCTGCCGCACCGCTGCGAGCATGCCGGCCTCGTCGGCCTGACCGGTGCCGGCGATGTCGAACGCGGCGCCGTGGTCGACCGATGTGCGCACGACGGGCAGGCCGACGGTGATGTGCACGCCGACGTCCAGGCCGAGCACTGCACCGGGCCGTGGCCCTGGTCGCGGTACATCGCGACGACCAGGTCGACACCGCGGCGGGCGCTGGGTTGACACTGGTCGAGCTGGCCTACCGCTGGCTGCGCTCCCGACCGGGTGCCGCGCGATCACGCTCGGTGCGTCGTCGGTGGCGCAGCTGACGGCGAACCTGGCCGCTGCTGCCGGCCCGGACCTCGACGTGGACGTGTTGACCGCCTGCGACGACGTCTGGGCGCGGTTGCGCGGCCCCGCACTGGACTACAACCGATGAGCGCATCGCGCGCTCGCCAAGGAGGTACGACGTGATCACCGACTTCGCCCGGCGGCTGCGCTCCAGGGAGACGATCTCCGGCTACTGGATCTCCTCCGGCAACCCAGCGATCTCCGAGCGCGTCGCGACGACCGGCTACGACTACGTCTGCATCGACCTCCAGCACGGCCTGATGGACTACGCGGCCACGCTGAACTCGCTGATCGCGGTGCAGGCGGGCGGCTCGGTCGGCGTGGTCCGGGTGCCGACGCACGAGCCCGCGTGGATCGGTCGGGCGCTGGACGCCGGTGCCCAGACCGTCATCGTGCCGCTGGTGAACAACGCGGCGGAAGCCGAGGCCGTGGTTCGCGCCACCCAGTACCCGCCGGCCGGGGTGCGCAGCTTCGGGCCGACCCGCTCGTCGCTGCGGATCGGCCCCGACCCCAGGGACTCCGACGAGTCGGTGGGCTGCATCGTGATGATCGAGACCGCGGAGGCGATCCAGAACATCGAGGCGATCTGCGCGGTGCCGGGGCTGTCCGGTGTGTACGTCGGACCGGCCGACCTCGCGCTGGCCCTCGGTGCGCAGACCCCGGGCGCCGGCCCGGACCTGCCGGCATTCGCCCAGACACTGGACCGAGTGTGCAAGGCAGCCGCGGAGTCCGGTATCGCGGCCGGTATGCACTGCTTCACCGGTGATGCCGCGGCCGCCGCGCTGCGCACCGGGTTCACGTTCTTCTCCATCAGCAACGACCTCAACCACCTGGAGCAGCACGCCCGCCGCGAGCGTGAGCGTGCGCTCGGCCTGTGAGGAGCCCATCGATGGCGTTCGACAATCTGATCGGCGGACAGTGGCGGTC
>DASUJK010000205.1:0-8295 GCA_036279295.1 Pseudonocardiaceae bacterium
GTGTCGTCGGTGGTGACGTCGTCGACCGGCTGGGGCAGCTTGCTGAGTTGTGCGTAGATCGACGCCAGGATTACTTCGATGTCGGTGCGGGTGATGCCTGGCGCTGTCAGGTAGTGGTAGGCGCCGAAGTGGGGGGAGCGCTTGAGCTTACTCCAGTCGATGTCCTTCCATGCCAGCTTCTGCTCACCTTCGTTGTCAGGTGGAGGCGGGGTGTCGGGGTGGACGGTTCTCCAGGCCGTTATTGGGTCGAAGATCAGCGACCGTTCCAGCTGTGTCAGCAGCTCGTACAGCTCCTTGTCGGCGTCGGGTAGCGGTCCGACTTTGTGGAGGAGCCGGTTGGTGGCCGCTGCCTTCAAACGGCTGGCGAGTTGCTCAATCTGGTACGGCCAAGTAGGAAGCGTCGGCGGTTCATTCCCGTCGGCGTCCAGGTCGCCGATGCGTACACCAATAGGCCACCAGGCTTGGACCGCCTGCTCGACCTGGTTCGGATCGAGCGTGACCGTCAGCAGGGTCCCGTTTCCGTCCCACCTGGCGTTCTTGAACGCCAGTGCGGCTCCGTCGGCGGCTGACAGGTGTAGCAGTGACGCGTCGAAGGTGGCCGTGAACGCGAGCCGCAGATGGTGTCCCTGAAGCTGGCTCCAGAGCAGAAGCGGCCCGGCCGGTACGGGCTTGGGCGGTGTCGTCTCAATCTTCAAACCCCAGGCAGAGAGGTTGTCGATCGGTGTGAGTGTCAGCGGCTGATACAGCTCGTCGACGTCACCGCTCGCCAGGACTTGGATGACTCCGGCTTCGATGTTGCCGCTCGTCCAGTCCGACAGCAATGCCGGTCTTGACAGGTTCGGCGACCCCGTCAGCAGAATGTCGCGCTCGGTGGTGGCCACATGGACCCACTTGGCGTGGATGTAGGTGTCGTCGTTCGTGACGGATACTTCGAGCAATTGCGCCCTCGTGCCCTCCAGCGCCTTTAGTAGCGCCCTCGGGTTGACGGAGGTGTCTTTGCGCAGCAAGACCCGCACTTGCCTCGGGGTGAGCTGATCTACGAGGAACCGCAGCGCCGCGGCCTTGGTATCGTAGAACGGTGCGTGCACTGTGAGTTGCTGCACCGGCTGATCTATGGCAGCGACGACTCCCAGGAATTGTGTCGCGAGCGAGGTTACGCGATTGTCGCAGATCGTCGTCGGTCCGGCGGGCGCGTTGCTAAGCCACGGCGCCTGGTCCCACACGGTGCTGAGGGCCTCGCATACGGGCGGATCGAGGAGGTGCTCCTTAGCCATGGTGTCGATGAGCTGCCGTGCCGCGGCGAACTCGTCGGCGAAGCTGACGTTGGTGTCGTCGTAGCCGTAGACGTGCCAAAGCTCGCCGGGTGTCGCGTACCCGTTCTGGCCGAGGTTGCCCGAGCCGATCAGCAGCCGACCGGCGTTCCTACTGGTGAGGAGAATGACCTTGGCGTGCGCGGGCCGCGCATGCCGGATGGGCGCGAGGAGATAGCTGCGGTTCGCGTGTTTGTGGCTCTGGCCGGTGGCGGCGGCTTCACTCAGCGCCTCGTTCAAGCGGACGCTGTCGACCAGGATGATGCGTAGCGGGACCTGGCTGAGCTGGCGTAGCAGGTGTG
This sequence comes from Pseudonocardiaceae bacterium, assembly GCA_036279295.1. Lineage (GTDB taxonomy): Bacteria > Actinomycetota > Actinomycetes > Mycobacteriales > Pseudonocardiaceae > DATEPR01. The sequence continues at coordinate 1,613 of DASUJK010000205.1, forward strand.
AATCGAAGAACGTGAGGTCTGCGCCGTAGGTGAGCACGACCAAGCTCGTCCACGGCCCTTGAATGAGTTCCGGCAGCACCACCGACGCGGTGGCCACGGTCCTCCTGGCGCGAGCCATGTCAGGCCTCGCCGAGGCCGAGTGCCTCGATGGCCGCGGCCATCGCACCAGCCGGCAGATCGCCGGATGACAGCAGCATTTTGCCGCTGGCTGTTAGCTTTCGGCCCGGCTGGTGGAGTGCGCTGACGAGACCTAGTTCGTGAACAATGGTGCTGAGGGCGCGGTAGCGGCTGTCGTTGAGGTCGACGGGCGCGTCCTGTTGATAGAACTGCAGTGCGGTACCGACTCGGCGGAAGCGGAATGTGTCGCCGTTGACGAGCTTGGCAACGGCGACACGCTCGTGCTGAGGGATGATCCAGCTGCTGTAGATCCAGGTGAGCAGGTCGATTAGTGTCGGGTTCTTCTTGAGTTCTTGATGGAGTGCGGTGAAGAACCGCGCCATGCCGATGCGCAGCGCCCCGCCTTCTCGGACGATGTCCATGTCGCCGCCGAGGGTGAGCTGCCGGACGGGCGTGCCGATGCGCCGATAGACGAGAAGCAGGATGGCCATCATCGCCATTAGCGTGTCGGCGTCGTCGTTGACGTTGTCGCACCGGCTGTAGAGCTCGTGCTCGTCAGCGGCGATGTTCCGCGGCCACACCGCATTCAAATCGCCGGTGACGTCGACGCGTCCGGCCAGCCAGTCGACGAGATCGGCAACAGGCGTGTCGGCCACGAACGACGGGCCGGTGACTCCTCGGCCTGCGGCCAGGTCGCTGGCACTCAGCTCGTCACGCAAGCTGTTCCAGATGTCGGCCATGGGAACGAGGGCCAGCCCATCGCTCGACCAGTCCAGTCCGCGTCGGGCTAGCCACGCCCACAGGCGGTTCAGGGTGAAACTGAAGTACTCCCGTGCCTGGTAGAGCCGCCACCGTCGGGCGAGTGCGGCCGTTCCCGCCTGGGGCACGTAAGTCTCGCTGTCGAGGCTGCGGAAATAGATCAGTTGCCGAAACCTGTCTTGGTTGAGGCCGTCGTCGTTGGTGGTTGTGCACAGGTCGAGCAGGAACCGCAGGCTGTTGCGCCGGGCGGAGGTGGGGTCGCCCAGGTGCATGAAGAGGTCCTGTAGGAGCGGCAGATCAGCGTTGTTGGCTTTGCGCAACTGACACAGGCACCCTTTGCGCGCGAACTCCTCGAGGACGGTCCTGGGCACTGGATCTGACACGGTGGGTAAGGCGAGGAACGTGCGGACGAGTTCGGTGTCTGCGACTTCGGATCGATAAGCGGTGGCGAGCGCCTTGCCCGCGGGCGTGACCGTGTCGTAGGGGAGGCCCGCGAGAGGGTCGGCGCGTTCGACGAGGCCAATCGATTCCATCACTGACCGGTAGTACAGCCCGAATCCGCCGAGTGCCTCTTTGATGTAGTCGTGGCCAGAGTCGAACTCGGTAGCTGTCTGAGCCTCTCGGGCGGTGCTGCCGGAGCCGACGATGTTGCCGGTGACTGTTCCATGCTCGGGCGTGTCACACACCTGGCAGGCGAATGCGAACAGGGCTTCTCGTGGCCGGTAGAACTGGACGAACGCCGACCGGGTCCGCGGCAAATCGTGTGCCCAAAAGTCGTCGAGTATCCAGGCGTACACCGACCAGTACCTGGGGTGGATCGTCATCACATTGATGCCGGGAGATAGCAACGGAAGTATCCGGTCGGAGCTGACAGAACCTAGGCCGAGATGATCCTGACCGCCTGCGGGCGCATAGGCGCGGGCGGCCCACGCCGGACCGGTTCTGTCGATGCCCCACACCGGGCCGGGAGTAGATGCGGTACGTGCTTCCACCCATGCTCCCTCCGCTGTCCTGCCTGGAGGTTATCGCTACCTGGCGACGTTTCCTGGCCTCTCCGAAGATCAACTGATCCAACCCTGCGAGACCCCGTAGGTTCGGGCTACCTCCGACTGAGACCGCCCAGTGACCGCCGCCGACGGCTCGCCGCAGTCGGCGCCACCCTCTGGCTCGGCCAAGCCAAGCAACCGTCGACCTGACCGCCTCCCAACGTCTGCGACGTACCGCGTTATTGGGGTCACGGCTGTCACCGGCTCGGCTCCGCGATCGATCGAGCCGTGTCTGGTACGCCAGAATCGGACTATTTGCCACTATCTATATAATTTGGATTATCGAGAAATAGCGGGTCACGCTCGGACCAGCTTCATCGTAGACTCAGTGCCTATTCTGTCGCAATACCCGACGATGATTGCGTATCCTCTACTTGCGACAGCTATCCGATGTAACCGCCACACCCATGCGGAACGTTGGTCCGTCGAGCGGCTGTTGTGGCTGGCCAGCACTTCGACCGGAAGCAGAGGACCCACCAAATGGCGTTTAGGCGCCCGACGAGCGGCAACGCGACTGCGACCGATCCAGAGCAGCTGTACCGGCAGCTTGCCCAACTCAACAAGGGTCGGAGGCGCTGTGGCTGCATCAGGGAGGTGTGCTGAGAGCCTGGCACCACGACCATGTCAACGACGCGGACGTGGCGATCGAACTGCCGACCGGTGCGGGCAAGAGCATCCGGTGTTGACCGGTTCGCGGGTAGATCTGGTGGCTGGTGGCCAGCCGCCGGAGGTGGTGATCGAGTTCAAGTTCCCGCGCGAGCCGGCTGAGAAGAACGCGGCGTGGACGATGGCACTCGGTGAGGTGCTCAAGGACCTGTACCGGTTGGCCGCCTGCCCCGACGAACCGGATTGGTTGTTCGTCTACGCCGAGACGAGGCGATTACGTCAGTACATAGCAAGGGCCGCCCGACGGTATGGCCTGGACGTCCACGCCGAGCACATCGTTCTGCGGCCGGCCGACGCGGCGGGCCTGCCCACGACCGCCGCGCGGATCGTCGGCAAGGAACTGGCGGCCCGTCATGTCACCGCGCGGCGGATCAACCTGGTCACCGTCGATGACGGGCTGCGCCTGGCGGGGTACCTGGTCGACCCGTTCGACACCAGGCCGGACTGGCTCGCGGCCACGCTGGTCACACAGCCCGCTCCCCTTGCCCCCGCCGAGCCTGCGCCGCGGAGCGAAGCGGTGTTCCCAGGGCGGGCGTCGGTGCCTCCCAGTCCCGACATCAGAGACGCACACCTGAGCGCACGACGGGAGATCCTCGAGGCTGTCAAGGCGGTCCTCATCCGGTCCGGGAGCGAGACGTTCACACCGGTTGAGATCATCGCCGAGCTGACCCGCCGCGGAACGGGCCGCTGATGCGGTGGGGTCCGGGTGGGCCGGATGTCGAATCGGCGAGCCCCGGTCGTATAGCGGGTAGGTTCGTCAGCTTCGGGCGAGCCTGCCGGCTGGGTTGGGGGAACCGGGCGGCGGATGGTCATGGCCGCGGGCTCCTGTTCTGGGGTTGATAGTCCTTGGTGGCGTCGAGGGTGAGCTTGCGGGGGAGTTCGCCGCTGGCCGCGTCCGTGCAGACCTGGTATTCGCGCCGCTCGAACGGCGAACCCGGGCCAGGCAGGCCACGCCGGCTCGGAGCGCCGTCGCACCTACGATCGTGTGGGCGCTTTGGTCGGACTACTCCTCGATCAGCTCACTCGGTAATGAGAAATGCCGGAAAGGGCGATCGGTACCGGCTGGGGTGGTAAGCCGCGGACTCCCAAGTGGGTGTGGAGGCCGGACGACAACTGAGATCGGGGCACGCTCTGGCGGCGAGTCGGGCCCGACCGGAGGTACCGGTGGATATGCTTATGTCCCGCTTGACACCGTAGGAGGCGTGTTGTACACGGCAGAAATCAACAGGTCACACCCAGCGTGCTTACTACTCCTGATCGACCAGTCAACGTCCATGAATGAGACCTGGGCCGGTACCGGCACATCCAAGGCCGACCAGCTCGCCCTCGCCGTGAACCGGCTGCTCGGCAACGCGGTGCTGCTGTGCAGCAAGGGCGACGACCGCGTGCACGACTACTTCGATGTGGGGATCATCGGCTACGCGCAGGGTGCCGCGCCGGTGCTGCACGGTTCGACCGCCGAGCGTCCGCTGCTGTCGATCGGCGAGCTGGCGCGTAACCCGAAGCGGGTTGACCCGGTCATTCGCAAGGTTTCCGACGGCGCCGGTGGGCTGGTGGAGGCCGCACTCCCCGTCCCGGTGTGGGTCGATCCGATGTCGGATGGCTGGACTCCCATGGTGAAGGCAGTCGAGCTGGCTGAATCGGTCATCTCGCAGTGGTGCCGCGAGCACCCACGCAGCTTCCCCCCGATCGTCATCAACGTGACCGACGGGGCGAGCACCGACGGGGACCCCCGGCCGGAGGCCGCCCGGGTACGGGCGACAGCGACTGGCAACGGCGAGACAATGCTCTTCAACGTGCACCTGGCCGCCGGACCGCGTCAGCAGGTGGCGTTCGCCGCGTCCGCAGAAGGGTTGCCGGACCGGAACGCGGCGATGCTGTTTGACATGTCAAGCCCGCTTCCGCCGCCGATGATCAGTGCGGCCAAGCGGCTCGGATACCAGGTCGACGAGGGCGCGCGAGGCTTCCTGTACAACGCCGAGGCGACCGCACTCATCGAGTTTCTCGACATCGGGACCCGAGCTGTGACCCCGACCGGCCTCAGGGAACTCACCTCGGGAAGCGACTCGATGCGGTGATTGACAAGCGGTCGACACGATGAGACCGGTTGCGCTGGAGGTGAGGCTGTACAGCGCCCAGAAGGCCGGCAGAGTCAGCACGGAGAACGAGGACAGCGTGGGTGGCGATGTGCGGACCGGGCGATTCGCGGTGGCCGATGGAGCGTCCACCTCAGCCCGGTCGGAGATGTGGAGCCAACTTCTGGTCGATGCCTACGTCCAGGGATCGAATCCATTCGCGGCGGATGTACTGGCCCAACTTCGGCGACGCTGGCGGGAACTCGTGATGTCCCCGGACCTGCCCTGGTTCGCGCTGCGCAAGATCGAGGAGGGCAGTGCAGCCGCATTTCTCGGTGTGACTATCGATCCCGACCAGAGAGCCTTCCATGCAATCATGGTGGGGGACTGTTGTCTGTTCCATATACGACGAGGGCAGTTGCTCTCCGCGTCTCCGCTCGATCGGTCCGACCAGTTCTCCCGGTTCCCAGAGTTGCTCAGCAGCCGTTCCGGGGACGACCCAAAGGAGCCGGTAGAGCGGATCGGACAGCTTCGTGACGAGGATGTTCTCGTCCTGGCAACCGATGCGATGGCCAAGTCCCTGTTGCGGGTATTCGAAACCCACCAGCGCATCCTACCCTTGGACATGATGACCCGCTCGCGAGATGACTTCTCGCGGAAGGTCGCGAGCTACCGGCAGCGCGGCTATCTCGACAACGATGACGTCACCCTGTGCGTGGTGTGGGCATGAGACTGCCTGCGTTGCTGGACTACCAGCATGCGGTCCAGTTGCCACAGGTCGCGTTCTGCGACAGTGACCTGCGGCGGGGTACGCCGCGTCTTACGCCGCTCGGTATGCCGGCAGTGGCCTCCGGCGGATTCGCGCTCACCTTCGACATCACGGTGTCCGGTTCGAGGTACGCGGTGCGCTGCTTCCACAAGCCGGGCAACCATCTCCAGGAGCGGTATTCGGAGATTTCCAGATTCATCCAAGTAAATCCCAACCTGGAATTTCTCGCCAACGTAGACTACCGTGCACAGGGTATCCGGGTCAATGGGGTGGTCTTCCCGATCGTCCGGATGGAGTGGGTCGACGGCCTTCCGATGAGTGACTGGGTCGAGGACAATCTGGGCTCACCAGAAAACCTCATGGCACTGCGCCAGCGGTTGTGGCAGGTAGTGATAGCCATGAAGGGCATGGGGGTGGCACACGGCGACCTGCAGCACGGGAATATCCTGGTCGACACCAAGGGCGATATCCGCCTGGTTGACTACGATGGCATGTTCGTGCCAAACCTGCGCCCACTGGGCGCGGCCGAGTACGGACACCGGAACTACCAGCATCCGGACCGAGGTAGTTCCTATGACGCCACCTTGGACCTGTTCTCGGCGCACGTCATCGACGTGTCATTAACGGCCCTGGCCGAGGCGCCCGAGCTGTGGAACGAGTTTCACACCGGCGACAATCTGATCTTCACCGACACCGACTTCGCTGATCCAAGGGGGTCCGTGCTGTTCGCCCGGCTGATGCGCCAGACCGGACTTACCAAGCGCACACGCGTCCTGATTGACGCCTGCCATACCCGGTTCAGCGCCGTACCGCAGGTACTGGCGGGCGAGACGGTCAGAACGTCGACACATTTCTCCAGTGCCGCCTCCGGGAACCGGCAGGCTGTCAGCGTCCCGCCAATCCTTCTTGCCTCAGAACGCGACCGATTAATAGCTAACCAGGGCAACGAGGTCACTGTGGTGGGGACGGTCACAAGTTATCGGACGATCGAGGTTACACGGCGGAAGATCTCGTTCATAAACTTCGGTGACTTCCGGCGCGGCGCCTTCACTATCGTCGTCTTTGGCCGCGCCGGTACTGAATTGCGGCGAAAGTTTCTCAGTCAGTCGGATTTGCATGGGCGTCATGTGTCCATCACGGGCCTGCTGACGATCTACGAAAAGGATGGGCGCCGGCCGACACCCCAGATCGAGTTGCGCCGGGTCAGCGCACTGCGCTTCGTCACAGAAAATTTTGTCGCTTCCGTGGCCG
>DASUJK010000206.1:0-7887 GCA_036279295.1 Pseudonocardiaceae bacterium
AGCCATCCGTGGGCACGGCGTCGGCGTCCGCTGGTGGCGGCCGAACTCGCCGCGACACCGCTCGTGGTGCGGGAACAGGGATCCGGCACGCGCGGCACGGTAGAACGCGCGTTCGCCGACGCGGGCGTGTCGCTCGCAGTGCCGCTGGTCGAACTCGGCTCCACGGCTGCGGTACGGGGTGCCGTGATGGCGGCGACGGGACCGGCCGTGATCAGCGAACTCGCGGTCGCCACCGAGTTGGCCGAAGGCAGGTTGGTCCGGATCGACGTGGCCGGACTGACGTTCGACCGAACGCTGCGGGCCGTGTGGCCGGCCGGTCGACGGCTGGTCGGACCAGCCGCCACCCTGTTGGCCGTCGCCGGCCGGTCGCGCTGACCTGGTCGGACAGCGCAATCCGTTCGATGGGGCGTGCAACCCGGTGGGACAGGCGCACAATGGCCCACATGAGGTGGTTTCGCCGGCGCACGCGGAAGGCGGTCGAGCAGGACGCGGTGAGCGGTTCGGATGCGCACGCCGACCCGGCCGCCGACGCCGATCCGGCCGCCGAACTCGCCGATCCGGCAGCGGCCGCCCTGCGCTTCTGGGCCAGGTGGGACGAACTGCTGCCCAGCATCAGCTCCGCGCTCGGTGAACGGGAACTGGGCCGCGTCGAGCGCGAACTGGGTGAAGCCGTCGCCGCGATCCACCCTGAACTGAACTTTTCGCTGGACCGGGGCCAACAGGCGATCTACGCGCTGGTGGTCAGCGGCCAGGAGGACCCCGACCTGCGGCCCTACACCGACGCGTGGAAGGCGGCCGCACCGGACAACGACGTGCTGTGGGAGTACCACGACTCGGTGCCTGCCGTGCCGGACCCGAACGGGGTCACCGTCAACCTGTCGGGTTACCGGATCAGCCTCGCCGATTTCCTCGTGGCCGCACAGGTGGACGAGGAAGCCGGTGTCGTCGACGTCGCCGTCTATCACCCGCAACTGTCCGAACTGGACGAACCCGGTCGCTCCGCGATGACGTTCCTGCCGCTGGACGCGACACTCGGCGAACGGCTGGCGGGCGAGCGGCTGCGGCGGGTGGAGACCGCGTTGCACCAGCCGGAGAACGCCATCACCCTGCGTGAGCTGCGCGACCTGGTGCGTCGCCTGGCCGGGGTACCGGCGGCACCCGATCCGGACTCCGAAACCGGCCAGGAGCCGCCGAGCGGCTGACCCGATTGTCGGTCCTGTTGGCTACCCTGCCCCTGTGACCAGCGACGACGAAGACCTGCCGCGCACGGCCGACACGAGTGGCGCCGTGACCGCCGAGGGTGCCGAGGACGTGCCGGCCGACGTCCGCGAGGAGCATGCCGTGCTCGCCGAACAACTGCGTGGCCACCAGTTCCGCTACTACGTGCTGGACTCGCCGACCGTCTCGGACGCCGAGTTCGACAAACAGCTGGTGCGGTTGCAGGAGATCGAGGCCGCGCATCCGGCGCTGGTCACCCCCGATTCGCCGACGCAGCAGGTGGGCGGCACCTTCTCCACCGACTTCACGACGCACGACCACCTGGAACGCATGCTCAGCCTGGACGACGTGTTCGACACGGACGAGCTGCGCGCCTGGGCGGACCGCGTGCAGAAGGCGGCCGGCGGCGCGTACCACTTCCTGTGCGAGCTCAAGGTGGACGGCCTCGCGATCAACCTGCTGTACCAGGACGGCAAGCTGGTCCGCGCGTTGACCAGGGGCGATGGTCGAACCGGCGAGGACGTCACGCTGAACGTCCGGACCATGCGGGACGTGCCGGAACGGCTCACCGGCACCGACGAGTTCCCCGTGCCGGCGCTGATCGAGGTCCGTGGCGAGGTGTTCTTCCTGGTCGCGGGCTTCGCCGAGCTGAACGCGACGCTGGTCGAGGCAGGCAAACCGCCCTTCGCCAACCCGCGCAACGCGGCTGCCGGTTCGTTGCGGCAGAAGGACCCGAAGGTCACGGCGAGCCGACCGCTGCGGGTGATCTGCCACGGCATCGGCAAACGCGACGGCTTCGAGCCAACCCGCCAGTCGGACGCCTACCGGGCGCTGAGCGTGTGGGGCCTGCCGGTGTCGCCGCAGACCACACTGGTCGACGGCATCGATGCGGCGATCGCGCGGATCGAGTACTGGGGCGAGCACCGGCACGACGTCGAGCACGAGATCGACGGCATCGTGCTCAAGGTGGACGAGGTCAGCGAGCAGCGCAGGCTCGGCACCACGTCCAGGGCGCCGCGCTGGGCGATCGCGTACAAGTACCCGCCGGAAGAGGTCACCACCACACTGCTGGACATCCAGGTCAACGTCGGCCGGACCGGCCGGGTCACGCCGTTCGCGGTGATGGAACCGGTGAAGGTGGCCGGTTCCACGGTCGCCATGGCCACGCTGCACAACGCCGACGAGGTCGAACGCAAGGGCGTCCTGATCGGTGACGTGGTGGTCATCCGCAAGGCCGGTGACGTGATCCCCGAGGTGCTCGGCCCGGTCGCCGCGGCCCGCGAGGACGGCCGCAAGCTGACGAAGTTCGTGATGCCCGACATCTGCCCCGAGTGCGGCACCCCGCTGCACCGGGAGAAGGAGAGCGATGTCGACATCCGGTGCCCGAACGCGCGATCGTGTCCCGCGCAGCTGCGAGAACGGCTGTTCCACCTGGCCGGCCGTGGCGGTTTCGACATCGAAGGGCTCGGCTACGAGGCGGCAGCCGCCCTGCTCACCTCCGGTGCGCTGACCGACGAGGGCGACGTGTTCGGCCTCACCGCCGAGCAGCTGATCGACGTGGAACTGTTCCGTACCAAGGCAGGCACGCTGTCCGCGAACGGCGCGAAGCTGCTCACGAACCTGGACGCGGCCAAGGACCGTCCACTGTGGCGTGCGCTGGTGGCGCTGTCCATCCGGCACGTCGGCCCGACGGCGGCGCAGGCGCTGGCCCGCGGCTTCGGGTCGCTGGCGGCCATCGAAGCCGCCGAGCAGGACGAGCTCGCCGATGTGGACGGTGTCGGCCCGACCATCGCGGCCGCCGTGCGCGAGTGGTTCGAGGTGGACTGGCACCGCGAGGTGGTCCGCAAGTGGCGGGACGCCGGTGTGCGGCTGGTCGAGGACCGGTCCGGCGGGGTGCCGAGGGTGCTGGAGGGGCTGTCCGTCGTGGTGACCGGGTCGCTGCCCGGGTTCTCCAGGGACGAGGCGAAGGAGGCGATCACCGAGCGGGGCGGCAAAGCGGCGTCGTCGGTGTCCAGGAAGACCGCGTTCGTGGTGGTCGGCGATGCACCGGGCACCAAGGCCGAGAAGGCGGCGCAGCTGAAGGTGCCGATCCTGGACGAGGACGGGTTCCGGGTGCTGCTGGCGTCCGGCCCCGACGCCGCTGTCGAGGTGGCCACCATCGGGGAACAAGAGGCGCCCTAGCCGTCCAGCACGACCGCGACGATGCCGGCCAGGTGGGCCAGTCTGGCCACCTCGGCGGCGCGGAACATCGGACCACCCGGACGGGCGACAAGCAGGCACCGATCGGGTTTGCCGATCGGTGTGGCCGCGAGTTCGGTGCCCAGCTGCTGCCACGTCTCCGGCACCCACGGCGCCTCACCGTCCAGCACGGTGGCGCGCTGTAGCGGCAGCCACGGCATGTCCAGGTCCACCGCCTGCGGTGCGGCGGTGCTGGCCGCTAACCGGGTGACACCGTGCCCGCCGGTACTGAGCGTCATCGCCCAACCCGCCCGGACGATCTTCGGTACGCCCTCGGTGAACACGGCCAGGCCGGTACGCGGGTCCTCCGCGACCGCCTCCACCAACTCCAGCTCGCGATGGGTGTCCAGCACGCCGGCATAGGGCCGGACCGCGTCCACCTCGACGCCGTCCACCGACTCGGCGGCCGTGATCAGCACGTCCGGCAGCCGGCCGGACGGCAGCTCGACCACCAGGTCGTCGACCGCGCTGCCGCCACCCCGCTCCACGACGTCGACGCTGAGGATGTCGGCGCCGATATGACCCAGCGCGGTCGCCACAGCGCCCAGGGTTCCTGGCTTGTCCGGGAGTTGCACCCGGATCAGGAAGGACAACGCGAACGCCTCCAGCCTCGCGCGCGGAGCCTCTGCGTCCGCGCTGTAGTGGCGGGCAGCAGTCGACTCCACCATTGAACTGGATGCAGACTGCCCCGACCAGACCGGCCCCAACCACATTTGTGCTGTTACCGGCCGTCGATTGTGGCAGAAGCCACGGGGCCAGGCATCCGATGTCCGGGTGGCGGGACACCGTGTGTCGCATGCGCGCCGGTCACGGGGCCACCCGGTCGAGGCCGCTGCCCAGTTCGCCATAGACTTCATGGGTCGTACCACACAAAATCAGGAGTCCTTCCCAGTGCCCAACATCTCCCGAGCAGAGGTCGCCCACCTCGCCAGCTTGGCCCGGCTGGCGGTCACGGAGGACGAGCTGACCACATTCGCCGGACAGCTGGACGTGATTCTGCAGTCCGTGGCCACCGTTGGTGAAGTAGCGGCCGACGACATTCCGCCGACATCGCACGCCGTGCCGTTGGTCAACGTGTTCCGTCCGGACGAGGTGCGGCCGTGCCTCACCCAGGAACAGGCGTTGTCCGGCGCACCAGCCGCTGAGGGCGGCCGGTTCCGCGTGCCCCGAATCCTTGGGGAGGCGTGATGACCCCGGATCTCACTCGACTCACCGCCGTCGAACTCGCCGCGAAGATCCACTCCGGGGAGGTGACCTCCGTCGAGGTCACCCAGGCGCATCTCGGCCGTATCGCCGAGGTGGACGAGCAGGTGCACGCCTTCCTGCACGTGGCGACCGACCGCGCGCTGGCCGATGCCGCCGCCGTCGACGATGCGGTGGCCGCCGGGCGTCCCGTCGCCTCGCCGCTGGCCGGTGTTCCGCTGGCGCTCAAGGACGTCGTCGTCACCGAGGGCATGCCGACCACTGTCGGCTCCCGGATGCTGCGCGACTGGATACCGCCGTACGACGCGACGGTCACCAGCAGGCTGCGCGACGCGGGTGTGGTGATCCTCGGCAAGACCAACATGGACGAGTTCGCCATGGGTTCGTCCACCGAGAACTCCTACTACGGCGCCACCCACAACCCGTGGGATCTGGACCGCGTGCCCGGTGGTTCGGGCGGTGGCTCGTCGGCGTCGCTGGCCGCTTTCGAGGCGCCGCTGGCGATCGGCACCGACACCGGCGGCTCGATCCGGCAGCCGGGTGCGGTGACCGGCACGGTGGGCGTGAAGCCGACCTACGGCGGTGTCTCGCGGTACGGGCTGGTCGCGTTCTCGTCGTCGCTGGACCAGGCGGGCCCGTGCGCGCGGACGGTGCTGGACGCCGCTCTGCTGCACGAGGTCATCGCGGGCCACGACCCGATGGACTCCACGTCGATCAACGAGCCGGTGCCCGCCGTGCTCGCGGCCACCCGCGAGGGCATGGCGGGCGATCTCACCGGGGTGCGGATCGGCATCGTGTCCGACCTGTCCGGCGAGGGCTACCAGCCCGGCGTGCTGGAGTCGTTCCACAGCGCCGTCGGCATGCTGAAGGAGTTGGGCGCCGAGATCGTCGAGGTCACGTGCCCGCACTTCCGGTACGGCCTGCCGGCGTACTACCTGATCGCGCCCAGCGAGTGCTCGTCCAACCTGGCCAGGTTCGACGCGATGCGCTACGGCCTGCGGGTCGGCGACGACGAGGGTGCCAGCGCCGAGGAGGTCATGTCGGCCACCCGGGAGCTCGGCTTCGGCCCCGAGGTGAAGCGGCGCATCATGCTCGGCACCTACGCGCTGTCGTCGGGTTACTACGACGCCTACTACGGGCAGGCACAGAAGGTCCGCACGCTCATCAAGCGGGACTTCGAGCGGGCCTTCGCAACGGTCGACGTGCTCATCTCGCCGACGACGCCGACCACGGCGTTCAAGCTCGGGGAGCGCACCGACAACCCGATGGCGATGTACCTCGCCGACCTGTGCACGATCCCGGCCAGCCTGGCCGGTGTCCCGGCGATGAGTGTCCCGAGTGGACTCGCGCCGGACGACGGTCTGCCGGTCGGCCTGCAGATCATGGCTCCCGCGTTGGCCGACCACCGGATGTACCGGGTGGCGGCGGCGTTCGAGGTGGCCCGCGACGCGGCCGATGGTGGGCCGCTGATCCGCCGGATTCCGGAACTTGGGGTGGAGGCACGGTGAGTGGGATGAAGAAGGCGCGTGGTGTCTTCGGTCTGGTCGGCCTCGTGTTCGGGGCGCTGGGCGCGATCCGGGAACTGCGTGAGGCACAAGGCAAGCAGGACAAGTTGCTGCTGGTCAACGCCGCGGTGAACGCCGCCGCTGTGCTGACGGGTGCCGCGCTGGTGATCCGGTCGATGCGCGAGGACGGTGCCGAGTCGTGACCGTGGCCGCTGAACTGATGGACTACGAGGATGTCCTCGCGCGGTTCGAGCCGGTGCTCGGGCTTGAGGTGCACACCGAGCTGTCCACCAACACCAAGATGTTCTGCGGCTGCTCGACCGGGTTCGGCGCCGAGCAGAACACCCAGGTGTGCCCGACGTGTCTCGGTCTGCCCGGCGCGCTGCCGGTGGTCAACGCGATCGCGATCGAGTCGGCCATCCGGATCGGGCTCGCGCTGCACTGCGAGATCGCCGAGTGGTGCCGGTTCGCGCGGAAGAACTACTTCTACCCGGACATGCCCAAGAACTTCCAGACATCGCAGTACGACGAGCCGATCGCGTACAACGGTTACCTCGATGTCGAGCTGGACGACGGCGAGATCGTGCGGGTCGAGATCGAGCGCGCGCACATGGAGGAGGACACCGGCAAGTCGCTGCACGTCGGCGGCGCGACCGGGCGTATCCACGGTGCCGAGTACTCGCTGCTGGACTACAACCGCGCGGGCGTGCCGCTGATCGAGATCGTCACCAAGACGGTCAGCGGCACCGGCAGGCGGGCACCCGAGGTGGCGCGGGCCTACGTGACCGCGCTGCGCGACCTGCTGCGCTCGCTGGACGTGTCGGACGTGCGGATGGACCAGGGTTCGCTGCGGTGTGACGCGAACATCTCGCTGATGCCGATCGGTTCGACGGTGCTCGGTACGCGGACCGAGACGAAGAACGTGAACTCGCTGCGCAGCGTCGAGCGGGCCGTCCGGTACGAGATGTGCCGGCAGGGCGCTGTGCTGGCCGGCGGCGGTTCGGTGACCCAGGAGACCAGGCACTACGACGAGTCCACGCAGACCACGTCGTCGGGCCGGACCAAGGAGACCGCGGAGGACTACCGGTACTTCCCGGAGCCCGATCTCGTGCCGGTGGCGCCGTCCCGGGAGTGGGTCGAGGAGCTGCGGGCGACACTGCCGGAGCTGCCGTGGGAGCGGCGGAAGCGGGTCCAGCAGGAGTGGGACCTGTCCGACGCCGAGCTGCGCGACCTGGTCAACATCGGCGCCATCGACCTGATCGCGTCCACTGTGGACGCTGGTGCTTCGTCGTCCGAGGCACGGTCGTGGTGGGTGTCGTACCTGGCGCAGCAGGCCAACAGCCGTGGCGTCGAGCTGGCCGAGCTGCCGATCACGCCCGCCCAGGTGGCCAGGGTCGTCGCGCTGGTCGGTTCGAAGGACCTGACATCCAACATGGCCCGCCAGGTCGTGGACGGCGTGCTGGCCGGCGAAGGCGAGCCGGACGAGGTCGTCGCGGCGCGTGGCCTGAAGAAGTCGGACGACTCGGCGCTGGTCACGGCCGTGGACGAGGCCCTGGCGGCGCAACCGGACGTGGCGGAGAAGATCCGTGGCGGCAAGGTGGCGGCGGCGGGTGCCATCGTCGGGGCAGTGATGAAGGCGACTCGCGGTCAGGCGGATCCGCAACGGGTCCGAGAGCTGATCATCGAGCGCTGCCAGTAGTAGGGCACAAACCGGCGGGCCGGG
>DASUJK010000207.1:0-8620 GCA_036279295.1 Pseudonocardiaceae bacterium
TGTCGTCAGCTCCCTCGTCGGTTGTCCGCCGCTCTTTCGGCTCCAACACGGCGGGCGGGCCTGCTATGCCGGAAACTCAGTCGCGAACACCGAGAGATCTGGCCGATCCGACCGTCATACGGGGATGACAGAGCACATCGCCATTGACGTTTTGGACAGGAGTGGTGGTCACCATGGCTCACCCGGTGGTTCATTTCGAGATCAGGTCGCCCGACCCGGACGCGTCGCGCGTGTTCTACGGCAAACTGTTCGGCTGGGCGTTCCCGGATGGTGGGATGCCGGGCTACACGTACGTGGACACCGGCGCGGAGGGTGCGCTGCCCGGTGGGATCAGCCCGCTGCAGGGCGGCGATCCCGCTGTCACGTTCTTCGTCGGCGTGCAGGACGTCGCGGCAACGCTGGACGCGGTGGTTGCGCAGGGTGGGCGGGTTGTGCAACCGGCCACCTCGGTACCCGGAGTCACGTTCGGCGTGTTCGCCGACCCACACGGCCAGGTCGTCGGCCTGGCAGCACCGCAGGCGTGATGTCGCACCGTCCGCGTCACCGTGTCGAGGAGGTCTGTCAGGTGACCGAGCCAGGGTTGGTGGCGCGGGCGGTCGCGGGCGACGAGTCCGCGTTCGCCCAGTTGGTCGCTGAATACCGGCGGCCGGTGTTCCGGCACTGCTACCGGATGCTCGGCTCCGGTGGTGATGCCGAGGACGCCACGCAGGACACGCTGGAGAAGGCGTGGCGTGGGCTGGGTGGTTACGACGGTGTGGGCACGTTCGGGGCGTGGTTGCACCGGATCGCGACCAACGTGTGCCTGGACGCGCACCGGGCGCGGCGAACGCGGCCCGGCCTCGTGACGGTCGAGCCGATCAGCGACGACGTGCTGCTAGACCCGACCGACCCGCAGGACGAGCTGGTCCGGCGCGAGGAGGTCAGTCTCGCGTTCGTCGCGGCGTTGCAGCGGTTGGCGCCAAGGCAGCGGGCGGCGCTGCTGTTGCACGACGTGCTCGGCTTCACGCACGCCGAGGTGGCCGAGGTGCTCGACATCGGTCCGACGGCGGTCAACTCCTTGTTGTCCCGGGCGCGCGAATCGGTGCGGGTGAACGCGGGCAAGCCGCAGCCGTCGATCAGCGATCCCCGGGTGCGGCAGTTGTTGGGGCGGTACCTGCG
Source organism: Pseudonocardiaceae bacterium (assembly GCA_036279295.1). Lineage (GTDB taxonomy): Bacteria > Actinomycetota > Actinomycetes > Mycobacteriales > Pseudonocardiaceae > DATEPR01. Next base: position 1,159 of record DASUJK010000207.1, read on the forward strand.
GGCGTGGCAGTTGGCCGATGTGAACGCGCTGGTCGGTCTGGTCACGGAGGACGTCAACTTCGCGATGCCACCCGGGACGCTGGCGTTCGCAGGCCGGGTCGCCACGCTGGAGTTCATCGAGACGGCGATCTTCGGCCCGGCCCGACCGCATGGTGTCGCGGTGCGGGCGGGTTCGTGCAACGGTCAGTTCGCGGTGGGGACGTACCAGCCGGACGAGAACGGCGCCCTGGTGATCGGCGGTATTCAGGTCCTGCGGTTGGCGATGGTCGACGGGTCCCCACTGATCACGGAGATCACCTCCTACCGAGACCCGGAGCTGGCCATCCGGTGCGGCATGCCGGCCACGTACTGACGGGTGATCGGTTGGGACTCGCTGAACGGTCGACTCGCCGGCGGATCGGTCGGCCAGCAGCAAACAACACCTCGCCCAACAGTCGACTCGCCAGCCAACTGCTCAGCCAACAGCGAACACCAGCACGCCCAGCGGTCGACTCGCCGACCAAATGCTCAGCCTGTGGCGAGCACTCCCGCCCCGGCCGCTAGCCCGCCTCGACCACTCGCTTCAGCGTTGCCAGGTCCGCGCTGACCGCCGCCGCGTCCCGTTCGAACTCCTCGTCGCTCATCTCCAACCGTCTGCGCAACGTGAACACCACCTCGCTGCCGGCGCCGTCGGCGATCACCCGCATCGGGTTGTGGACGACCTCGCCCGTCGGCATGGTGACGTCGTGGTCGAGCACGCCGAAGTCGTTGCGTGGTGCGAACGCGAAGCTGATCTGGCCCATCGGTGAGTCCGCCACCCACCCGCCAGCCACCTGCTCGACCGACTTGGCCAGCCCGGGTGCCCAACTCGGCACGTTGGCCGGGTCAGCGGCAAACTCGTAGACAACACCCGCCGGTCGGTCGATCGACACGCTCAGGTGTCTGGTTTCCGAAGCCATGCGGCCCACACTGCCAGAAGTCACCGCATCCGCAGCAGGTCCCGGTTCACCCGCAGCGCGATCAGCAGCCGGTCGATGTCCTCATCGTTGTTGTAGCAGTGCGGCGAGATCCGCAGATTCCCGTCCCGCGACGACGTGACGATGCCGTCCTCGGCCAACCGGTCCACCAACTGCTCGGCATCGGTCGCCGCCACCGCCACCAACGGGCCACGCCGCGCGCTGTCCTTCGGCGTCGCGATCACACCGCCCAGCGCGGCGACCTCGTCGATCAGCCGGTCGTTCAGCGCCGCCACGTGCACGGCGGTCCGCTCCACCCCGATCTCCAGCATCAGCTCGACACCGGCCGTGGCCGCGTACACCGACGGGATCGGCGGCGTGCCCGACTCGAAGCGGCGTGCGGTGGCAGCAGGCCGGTACGCGTCGATCCGCATCGCGAAGATGTCCTCGTCGGCGAACCACCCGGTCGACGTCGGCACCAGGTGCCCCGTGGTGGCCGGATTCGCATACAGGTAGCCAACCCCGGGCGACGCGAGCAGGTACTTCAACGCACCACCGACCACGAAGTCCACGCCGAGCGCACCGACGTCGATCGGCACGGCGCCGGCAGCCTGGTAGGAGTCCAGCAGCACCAGCGCACCACGCTCGTGCGCGAGCCGCACCACCGCCTCGACATCGGTGAGACTGCCGTTGCGGTAACACACATGCGTGACCGACACGATCGCCGTCCGGTCGTCGATGGCCGCTGCCAGGCGATCGAGCGGTAGCAGATTGTCCTCCGTGGACTCTACGTGCACTACCCGCGCGCCGTGCCGCTCCTGGGCGTGCCAGATCTGACCGATGGTGGGGAACTCCAGGTCAGTGGTGACCACCGTGTCCCGCACACCGAAGTCCAACGCCGACGCGACCGACGCGGCGCCCGCCGATGCCGACGTGGTCACCGCGATGCTGCTCGGATCGGCATGCAGCAGCCGGGCGTAGGCGCCACGCAACCGCTCCGCGCGATCCGTCCAGTGGCTCCACAGCGAGCCTTCCGCCTCCAGCGTGCCCAAGTAGGACTCGTACGCGGCCCGCACGACGTCCGACACCGCGCCCTGCGAGCAGCTGTTCAGATACACCCGGTGGCCGAAGATGGGAAACCGGTGCCGAATATCGTCGGGCAACCCGCCAACTGGAGTCACAACCGCACCTTCCCGTTCCGGCCCGGCCAGGGCCTCGCCCGAGGAACCGGCGTGCACCGGCTCCTCGGGCGAGGGTACGACCGATCCGTAACTTTTAGTTGTTCGTCAGACGGCCGAGCGCGGTCGCCGCGGGTGTCGCCTGATTGTATGCAACATGGCCGTTGACCACCTGGGTGAACTCCTTGCCACTCGTGGTCAGGACCAGTTCGACGTCGATCTCCCACCGTCCGGCGGCCGGGTTCGGCGCGACCAACGTGACGTTGTCGACCGGCACACCGGCAACGGTCGTCGGGGCCGAGGCCTGGGCGACCACGTTGTTGTTCGGGTCCAGCAGGAAGTACGTGAACCTGTTGTCCGCACTGGTGTCCGGAGTCGTGAAGTTCACGTCGACGTCCTGCTGGCCCGCCGGCACGTCGATGTTGAACGTGCTGATCTGCCCGACCTGGCGACCGACGCTGCTGGTGATCGTCGTGTCGAACGCACCACCCGCACTCGGGATCAGCGTCCGCCTGGCCAGCGGCAACGACGTCTGGGCACCCGTGTCGGACACGAACTGCACCGACTGCGGGTGGTCACCAGGTGCCGCCGGCATCAACACGTTCAGCGGGATCGAGACGCTGGAGTGCGCCTTGATCTTCACCGGACGCACCGCGGGCGACGTGACGAAGTGCTGACCGGTCACGCGGAACGAGATGTCGCCGGTGAACGTGCCAGGGATGTTCGGCGGGGACTGGAGGTGCGCCCTGCCGTTGGCCCACAGGATCTGGGCCTTCCACTTGCCCGGTACCGGTGTCGTCACCTCGACGTGCTGGATGTTCGACACGGTCCCCAACGCACCCGGCCTGGTCGGGCCGGTACCGAAGTCGTAGGAGATCTGGGTCAGCCGACCGGCCGGATCGGTGAGCACGAACGACAGGATCGTCGAGTTCGTCGGATCCGGAATGATCATGTCAGCGTCAAGTTTGGCCAAGCCGACCGGCACGTTGAACGTGACCGGTGCGGCCGCCTGCGCTCCGATGGCCGGCAGCGGCAGGCTCGGATCCGGCGCGCTGACCGGCTCGGTGACCGTCTGACCGATCTGGCGTGCCGCGCTCAGCGACCGGTACGAACCGGTCACCAGGGCGTCGTTGCGGCCGGTGTTGAACAGCGTCACGCTCTGCGAAGTGTGACCGGCCGCAGCGGTGATGTCCAGCTGCGATGGCGACGGGATCAGGCTCTGCGAGTCCTGCTTGCCCTTGTTGCCCAGCGTGCTGCCCGGCTCCTCCTGCGCGGCACGCACAGCTGCGTACGTGTTCAACAGGCCGGCGCCCTGCTCATCGGCCGGGGCGCCCAGGTCCTGAGCGGTGCCGGTGAGGATCTGCTTGATCAGCGCGGGGGTCGGCTTCACGCCGTGGTGGGTGTCCGCGTACGCCTGGATGACGTCGGCCACCGCACCGGCCACCAGCGGGCACGACTCACTCGTACCGCCGAAGGCCTCGGTCTGCGTGTTCAACGGGCAGTCACTACCCGTCGGACTACAGGCCGCCTCACCACCGTAACCAGGTGCCACCAGGTCGACCACGCGGTTGTTGGGCGCGGTGCCACCGGAGGACAGCGGTGTGATGTTGTTGTTGGTCCACTTGGTGAAGCCGTAGGCCTGGCTCACCAGACGCAGCGTGTTCGTCGCACCGACCGCGATGGCCAGCGGGTCGGTCGCAGGCGAGGACACCGTGCCGGACGAGCCGCTGTCACCGGAGGACACGACAACGGTCACACCGGCGGCGATGGCCGCGTCGTTGGCCGCGTAGAACACCGCGTACCGGCCGGGGCGCTGGCGGAAGCCGAAGGACTCGGAGATCACGTCGGCGTGCAGGTTGGTCACGGCGTTGTCCAGGCCGGCGACGACCTGCGACTCCGACTGGAACTGCGGCGCACCATTGGCGCCGCTGGGCGGCGTGTCGATCAGCGAGCTGTCCACCAGCGAGGCGTCCGGCGCGACGCCCTTGATCCGGAACGTGCAACCGGCCGGCAGACCGGAGAACGGCAGCTCCTGCGAGAAGTCGTAAGTCACCAGGCCCTGACCGGCGATCGACGACGCGTCACCGTAGAACTCGCCGTCACTGTCGTCCTCGGTCGGGTCCGGGGCGTCCAGCACGACGGGCGAACCGTCTGCGCGGACGAAGTTCGGGTTCCCGGCGAGCTGGTTGATCCCGTCGTTCGCGACGATGACACCCTTGCCCGTCGCGACCAGGGAGGCCTGCTGGTTGTCACCCTTGACATCGGTCTCGGTGTGCGTCACCGACAGCGCCTCGGGCTCCAGCAGCGGCTTGGCCGGGTCGCTCGGGCACAGCGCCGAGCTCAGCCGGGCAGGCGGGCCCTGCGGCACGGTCACCGGCACCTGGGTCTCGATCGGCGCGTCCGGCGTGATGCTCTGCACGGCCGGGTTGGCTTGCAGTGCCGCCACCGCGCTCGCGGACAGGTTGGCCGCGACGGCGTTGACGCTCACCAGCTGGGTGACGTGCGTGCCACCGCTGGCCTTGATGTCCGACACGATCGAACTCTGGTCGGACCGAGTCATGGCGGTACGCGCAGCGCCCCGCAGCGACATGTTCGCGTGCTGATCCTTCAACACCACGATCACCGGGCCGCCGGAGGCGGCACCGTCCACCGCGGGCGCCATCGAAGTGGGGGTGGCGGCTGAGGCGGAGCCGTCCCCCATCATCACAAGCGCGGCGCCCAACGTCAGCGCCGTTGCTAAAGTGGTTAAACCGCGTCTGCTCACTGAGCCCTACTTTCGTCGTGGCGATACGCACGATGGGATCAGCCGGGGGTGTGTCCCGGTGTATACAACCCGAAGTTAAGTCGTCAGTCGTCAAGGTACGCAATCCAACGAAAGTACTATCACCGACCGACGAACGCCGGGTTCCATTTTTCAGCCCTTCTGATAGGGCCGAACAATTCGATAGACCATTCGGCCTATCGAGTCACGGCCGCTCAGCGCAGCGGCGCTCCCCACTCAGTCTCCTTACGGAGCACCGGCTTCAGCACCTTGCCCGCCGGGTTGCGAGGCAGCGGCCCGGTCCGCACCGATACGTACTGCGGCACCTTGAAACCGGCGAGACGCTCCGTCGCATAACCAAGAAAAGTGTCCAGATCGAACGAGCCGTCCGGTTTCGGCACGATTACCGCGCCGACCTTCTCCCCCATCATCTCGTCCCGCACACCCACGACGGACACCTCGAAAACACCCGGCGCCGCCGTCAACACGTTCTCCACTTCCACCGAATACACGTTCTCGCCACCGCGATTGATCATGTCCTTCAGGCGATCGACAATGTAGGTGAACCCGTCGTCGTCGATCCTGGCCAGGTCGCCGGTGCGCAGCCACCCGTCCCGGAACGCCTCCGCAGTCGCCTCCGGCTTGCCCCAGTAACCGGCCACGATGTGCCCACCGCGGATGAGCAACTCACCGACCCCGGTCGCCGGGTCGACATCGACCAGCCGCAGATCGACGACCGGCGCCGGAAAGCCGACCGAATCAGCATGCGTGTCCGCGTACTCGTGCGGCAGGAACGTCGAGATGGACGACGTCTCGGACAACCCGAAACCGTTGCCCACCCTGGCATTCGGGAACGACGCCATGATCTGGTGCACCAGCGCGGGCGCGATCGGCGCACCGCCGTACGTCGTGTACCGCACCCGGCTCACGTCGGTGTCGGCGAACGACGGCTGGCTGATCGCCAGCCAGTAGATGGCCGGCACGCTGGTGACGATCGCGACGTTCTCCTCCGGGATCGCCCGCAGGAACCGGTCGACCTGGAACACCGGCATGATCACGACGGCCGCGCCGCCCTCCAGCGGCGGCAGCAACTGGCTGTTGCAGCCGGTCACATGGAACAACGGCACCGAGATCAAGTTCCGCAGCGTCGGATCGAACGACGGCAGCCCGGCCACCCGTCGCGCGTTCTCCGAGTTCGTCAGGAAGTTCTCGTGCGTCGTCATCGCTCCCTTGGGGAAGCCGGTCGTGCCCGACGTGTAGAAGATCGCCGCCAGATCGGCGCGGCCGAGGCCCTCCTCGGCGTACGCGGCACCGTCCGGTAGCGCGGCACCCGGTGTGAAGGTGAAGGTCGCGCCACTGTCGTCGATGACGTACTGGGCCTCCGAATCGGTGAACCGCGTGTTCACCGGTACCGCAACCGCACCGGCCAGCAGGGTGCCGAAGAACGCGAGCACCCAGTCCACGCCGTTGCCCAGCCGGATCGCGACCCGGTCGCCCCGCGCCACGCCGCCGTCGCGCAGACCACCGGCCACCCGCGCCGAGGAGTCCCACAGCTCCTGGAAGGACAGCCTGCGGCCGTCGAGTTCGACCACGGCCTCGGCGGCCGGGCTCCGCTCCACCGACGCCCTGAGCATCGCGACCACGGAATCGGGCAGCTGCGTGTAGCGGCGCACGCCGTCCGCACCACGCTGGACACCGGACTGGTCGAACGGCTCGATCGGCATTGACTGCACCGCCCATCCTCGACACGCCTCATTGCGGACACGTCATCGTGCCATCGAGGCAGGGTCGGGGGCACCGGTCAACCGGACAGATTTTGGTTACGGATTCTAGAATTCAATCACCACTGAAGCTACAGTATTATTTTGCCGAGCCGAACATCGCCCGTTTCACCGGTGGCACCACCGACGCGACCCGCAGCATCGAACGGAACGCCAGCCTGGGCAACCGGCTTTCGGCCGCCACGTGCACACGGTCGCGACCCTGGTGTGTGTCGCGGGCAACATTGCCAACGCGACTCCGCAGGCGGTGTTCTACCTGGCGGACAACACTTATGTGCTGGCGGCAGCGCACATCGCGACCGGGCCGGTGTTCGCCGTCATCGTCGCTGCGACGGTGGTGGCCGCGCGTCGGGTCAGGGCCGGTCAGCCGTCAGCCACCCGGTGAGGTCGTTGATGACTTCGGGGTCGACGTGTTGGGGCGTCTCGTAGTCCGTCGGTTTCGACGGGCCGGAGCCGGGCAGGAACAGGTGGTCGTCCGCGTCGTAGACCTGGAAAGTCACCCGGGGACGAGCAGCGAGCCCGGCCTGCCAGTGCACCAGGTCGTCGGCGACCGTCACCTGGTAGTCCCGGCCGCCCTGTAGCACCAGGATCGGGATGTCCAGCGTCGCGGCGACGTCGACCTGGTGGTACTCGCGCAGGTCCAGCCAGTACGGCGCGGGCACACCGAACGGCAGGTCGGTGAGCGGTGTGTCGGACATGGGAGTCAGGTCGTCCACCGCGTGTGCCTGCGTGGTCATCGCGTCGATGCCGGGCTGGGCGGCGGCCTCCGTATCGGCGTTCAGCGACGCGATGTAGCGCACCTGCCGG
>DASUJK010000208.1:0-4125 GCA_036279295.1 Pseudonocardiaceae bacterium
GATCCTGGTCACGGTGCCGATCGGTGCGTGGGTCGCCGGCCTGGTGTTCGACATCGCCTCCCGCATCGTCGGCAACCCCGGGTTCTTGACCCAGGGATCGGTGTGGCTGATCGCGATCGGCGTGGTCGGCGCGCTACTGGCGGCGATGGTCGGGTTCCTCGACCTGGTGGCCATCCCGACCGGCACCCGGGCGTTTCGCACCGGCCTGCTGCACATGACCCTCAACCTGGTGGTCACGGTTGCCTATGTCGGCAACTTCCTCTGGCGACACGCCAGTTACGGCAATCCCGGTCCGGTGGCGATCGGCCCGCTGGTGCTGTCCGCGGTCAGTCTTGCCGTACTGGCCGCATCCGGCTACCTGGGCGGGAAGTTGGCCTACCGCTACGGCGTGCGGGTCGCCGAGGAGACCACGCAGGCCGAGGGCTACCAGACCACCGCCCGATGACCGGCCAGGCCGGCCCCGCCCACTGACCCGCCCGGCTCACCAACTCACACAACACCGCATCCCTGTTCCGCTAGGAGGCCGATCATGAGCATTGCCGCACTGATCGCCTGGGTCATCACTGCCGCAGGTGGCTTCGTCCTGCTCGGCACGTGGCTGACTCGGGGCGGCACCCGTGCCCCGCGCACCAGCCACTTTCCCCCGGCGCTCATCTTCGGGCACTTCGCGCTGGCTGCCGCCGGCCTGGTGGTGTGGATCATCTACCTGTTCGCGAATCAGACCGTGCTGGCCTGGATCGCGTTCGTGCTCCTGGTGCCGGTCGCGTTGCTGGGCTTCACCATGCTTGCCCGGTGGATTCCGGTCTATCGCTCCCGCACCACGGTCACCGCCGGTAGTGGTGGTGGGCCAGATGCCACCGCGGCCGGTAGCCAGGCGCCGGCCGAACAGCACTTCCCGGTCGTGGTCGTGGGCGCACACGGTGTGCTCGCGGTCGTCACGGTGGTGCTGGTCCTGCTCACTGCGCTCGGCGTGGGGCGGTAAGCGTCCTGTCGGCTTGGCCTGCCTGCTCCACCGTGACCAGGTCAATCGCTGGGGCTCGCTGACGTCTGGCATCCTGCGGCGCTGTCCCCCATCATCACCGCCATGATCGGACGACTGCACCACGTGGTTCTCGACTGCCCCGACCCTGCCGGGCTGGCCAGGTTCTACTCGACACTGCTGGGCCAGCCGGTCACCTACACCAGCGACGACTGGGTCGTGGTCGCCGCTGACGACACCTCATCCGGCCTGGCGTTCCAACTCGCCCCCGACCACCAGCCGCCGACCTGGCCGGAACCCGCTGTGCCACAACAGTTCCATCTGGACATCATGGTCGAGGACCCGGCCGCGGCCGGACCTCTCGTGCTCGCGCTCGGAGCGCGGCGCCTGGACGGCGAGGACATCTACGCCGACCCGGCCGGGCACCCGTTCTGTCTCATCCGGCGCCCGAGTTGGGCACCGGTAATCCCGAACGACGAACCCGCACGCACATGATTTCAACGCGGGGTGTCCACTTTTGTCTTGCGTCGACGCCGCCGGTGTCGCACGGGACTACGCCCGCAACGCGACGGCATGGCTTGCCGGCCCGGACTCCGCCCGACTCTGGTCCGGCGCCGTGTCCGAGAAGCGACGTGCTGACCACTCCCCTGGCCATCAAGGCATTGCTGGCGGTCGGCGGCTATCACGCGGCGGTCCAGCGGGCGCTGGACTGGCTGGAGACCCAGCAGCGCTCGGATGGCAGCTTCCGGTTGCCGGGCGACGCGGCCAGACAGACCGGACCCGCCGCCGTGGCCCTTGCGGAAGGCGGCCGCCATGCGGCGGCAGCCGCGCTGTCGCGTTCCTGAAGACGCTCCAGTCGGGCTGTTCGGGGCCGCAGGGTTGATCCTGGCCAGCATCGCGGCCCTGCTCGACCACCAACCTCCGACACCGGTGGCGCGGAAAGCAAGCTGTGCTACCGGACGGTCGTCGAGATCGTCGGATCCGAGGAGGACGGATCGATCCCGGGGCCGTCGTCCGCGAATCGACGCAGCCGTTCACGCAGTTCGGCTGTGCCGGCCTGGTGGGCGCCGGACGACGAGGACGCGCTCGCCGCCCGACGCGAGTGCCGAGCGGGTGCCGTGCCGGCGTAGCGGTCAGTCAGGTCGAGGTTCGCGGCATCTAGAGTCGTCGGATGGAGATCTGGGTCAACCCACGGTGTTCGAAGTGCCGGTCGGCGGTGTCGATGCTCGACGATGCCGGGGCCCAGTACACGGTGCGCCGGTACCTGGACGACCCGCCGACCAAGAGCGAACTGGCCGAAGTGCTGGGCCGGCTCGGGCTCGACCCCTGGGACATCACCCGCACCGGCGAGTCCGTCGCCACGGAACTCGGCCTGACCTCGTGGCCCCGGACACCGGCCGAGCGCGACCGTTGGATCGACGCGCTGGTCGCACATCCGATCCTGATCCAACGGCCGATCATCACCGCCGACGACGGGACCACGGTCGTCGGCCGCACACCGGAGTCGGTGCGCTCGGTGCTGCCGGCCGAGGGACGCGACGAGGCCGGCGTCGATTCGCGTCCTGGCCGGTGATGGGTGACGATCGGATCATGAAGACGCTGGTGGCCGGGGCTTCCGGGTTCGTCGGGCGGCGGTTGTGCCAGGCGCTGGACGAGGCCGGGCACACCGTGCGCGCGATGACCCGCAGACCGGAGGATCACCAGGGTGCCGGCCAGCCCGTCGGCGGCGACACCCAGGACCCGTCGTCCCTGCTGACCGCGTTGGCCGGCTGCGACACCGCGTACTACCTCGTGCATTCGTTGGACCATGATGACTTCGCCACCCGCGATGCCCTGGCCGCTCGTAACTTCGGCACCGCGTGTGCGCGGGCAGGTGTCGAGCGGATCGTCTACCTTGGCGGGCTCGGCGCCGACGACGACCGGCTGTCCGAGCATCTGCGCAGCCGCCGGCAGGCGGAGAAACTGCTGGCCACGGCCGGTGTGCCGGTCACGACACTGCGGGCGGGGATCATCGTCGGGCACGGCGGGATCTCGTGGGAGATGACCCGGCAGCTGGTCGAGCGGTTGCCGGTGATGGTCACGCCCCGCTGGGTGCGGACCAGGACCCAGCCGATCGCGATCGCCGATGTCGTGGCTTACCTGGTCGGGGTGCACGACCTGCCGGCAGCCACCGGTAGGTCGTTCGACATCGGCGGTCCCGAGGTGTTGACCTACGAGGGCATGATGCGTCGGGTGGCGCTGATCGAGGGCCGCAGGCTGGTGCTGCTCCCGTTGCCGGTGCTGTCCCCCTCGCTGTCCTCGCACTGGCTGTCCCTGGTCACCGACATCGACACCCGTACCGGCCGCTCGCTGGTCGCCTCCATGTACAACGAAGTGGTGGTACGCGACCACGACATCGAGCACCTGGTGCCGCTGCGGCCGATGGACTACGACCAGGCCGTACTCGCGGCACTCGGCGAACGGGCCGCCGCGGCACGGCGCGAGTCGTGAGGGACACGGGAGCACGCCTGCTCGTCGCCATCGCCTCCGTCGCCGGGGGAACCCAACTGGGCCTGTCGCTGGCCAGCAGGCCCGACTCACCCCGGTTCTACGGCCTGACCGCGGGCGTCGCCACGACCTGGCTGGTCGCAGGCACCGCGGCACGCCCGGCGCACGACACGCCGGATGGGCGGTCCGTCGCCGGTCCGATCGCGCTCGGGGTCGCCGCCTTCGCCGCGTTCTACACGGCCGCGCCGGTCGCCCGGCGGATACCCGTGCTGGGCCGGGCCGTTGCCGGCGCACTCGGGTACGCCCACCACGGCCGGACCCCACTGGTGTTGGCCACCACCCTGCTCAACGGCGTCGCCGAGGAGGTCTTCTTCCGCGGCGCCGTCTACGACCTCGCAGGCGACCACGCCGTCGCGACATCGACCGCCGTCTACGTCTCGGTCACCGCCGCGACCCGTAACCCGGCCCTCGTCCTGGCCTCGCTGGTGATGGGCACGCTGTTCGCCTGGCAACGCCGCACCAGCGGCGACGTATGGGCGCCGATCCTGACCCACCTCACCTGGTCGATACTGATGCTGACGGTGCTACCCGGCCGGTTCGCCGGCACCGCTCGTGACGGCAGCATGGTGCCCCGTCCGTGAACGACACGAACGGGGCAC
>DASUJK010000209.1:0-2606 GCA_036279295.1 Pseudonocardiaceae bacterium
GTGGTCCCACGGCACGGCCACGACGGTGTATCCGGCGGCCATCGGTTACTCGGACGTCCCGTTGTTCGCTCCGCCCAGCCCGAACAGGATGCGCCGCATCACGTCCTCGTCCACATCGGACGTGTGCCGCAGGTCGGCCAGCGGCTCCTCGACCGGGGCCGGCGCACCGGCGGGACGGCGGTGGTGGCGGCGGGGCAGTGGTACCGAGGACGCGTCCATGCCGGTCGGCAGCGGCAGTTCGCACCAGGCGAGCTGGGCCTGCCCGCGCAGCGCCACGACGCCGGCACGCCAGCCGTTGGGGCCGTTCAGCGCCGTCGGCGGGCGGGTCGGGCGGGCGCTCTCCACCTCGACCACGAGCCGGTCGCTGTGCACCCTGGCGCGCACCGTGATCAGGTACGGGAACTTCGGGTCGGCCGCCTCGACGGCCGCGGCGGTCAGCTCGCGCGCCACGTCGGAGGCTTCGTCCATCATCGCCCGGAGAGACCACTCGGTCAGCGCGAATCTGACGAACAACTCGGCGCAGTTGATGGCGGTGGGCAGCGCAACAAGTCGAATGTCATCAACCTGGGTGGTCTCTGGGTTCACAGGGGTCCGTCCTCCATCCGCGTCGGGTTGACCGTCGCCGACATGAACCGGCTGCCGTATCTTGCCAACCTCGCTGACCAGACCGGATGGCAGGGCGGAAAGTCGGGTGTCACCCGATCGGAGCAAAGCGCCCAATCGGCGAGCAGAATGCCGTTGACCTGCGCCGTTACCGCTGGTCGATCACCCGGTCGAGACGCCCCTGTGGGGTGCCGGTGGTGACCCGTGGTTGATCAGGCCCATACCGGTCAGCGACACCGGCTCGTCGGCCAGCCACGGCCGGCGCCACGCCGTGTCGGCCTGGCTCAGCACCGCGCCGCAGTGACTGCAACTGTCCGACAGCGTGGTCTCGTGGCCGCACTCGCGGTGCACGATCGTCAGGTGCGCGTCCGGGCGGGGCGCCGTGGTGTGTTTCTCGCCCCACAGGGCCAGCGCGTTGAGCACCGGCAGCAGGTCGGCGCCCGCCTCGGTCAGGTGGTACTCGTCGTGGGTGCGGTTGTCCGCCCGGTACGGCACCTTGCGCAGCAGGCCTGCGTCCACCATGGTGCGCAACCGCCTGGCCAGCACGTTGTCCGCGACGCCGAGTGAGGCGCGGAACTGCTCGTAACGCCGGGCGCCGGTCATGGCGTCGCGCAGCACGAGCACCAGCCACGGGTCCCCGAGCACGTCCAGCGACCTGGCGATCGGGCACGTGCTGGCCGACCAGTCCGAACGCAGCGGCATACTTGCGCCTCCCATCACACTTGCTTGACGAAAGCCTAGACCGTACCGTCGCCGCATACCTAACTACGTTCAGGAAAGCCAGGCGGCGCCGGCCCGGTTCGACGGCGTGGCCACGCTCGTGCTGGTCGGCGCGGGCGCGTTCCTGGCCACCCTGGACCTGTTCATCGTCAACATCGCGTTCCCGGACATCCGCGCCGACTTTCCCGGCACCACGAACATGGCGCTGTCCTGGGTGCTCAACGCCTACGGCATCGTGTTCGCCGCACTGCTGGTGCCCGCGGGCCGACTGGCCGACCTGTTCGGCAGGCGCAGGCTGTTCCGGTTGGGCATGGCGCTGTTCGCGATCGCCAGCGCCGGTTGCGCAGCCGCTCCGTCGGTCGGCTTGCTGGTGGCGTGCCGCGCCGTGCAGGCGGCGGGCGCCGCGCTGATGGTGCCGACCAGCCTCGGCCTGCTGCTCGCCGCGTTCCCGGCCGACCGGCACCGCGGGGTCGTCGCGCTGTGGGCGGCCATCGGGTCGGTCGCCGCCGCGTGCGGGCCACCGGTCGGCGGCCGGCTGGTACAGGCCGACTGGCGGTGGATCTTCCTGGTGAACCTGCCGGTCGCGGTGCCGGCCGTGGTGTTGGGCCGCAGGCTGGTCGAACACCGCCGTGCGGAGACCAGCGGCGGGCTGCCCGACCTGTTGGGTGCCGCCATGCTCGCCGCCGGCATCGCGGCCGGCATCGCGGCCCTGGCCAACGCCAGCGCGTGGGGAGCGGCCAGCGCCGGGCTGTGGGGCTGCGTCGTGATCGCGGTCGGGCTGCTGGTCGCGTTCGGCTACCGGTGTGCGCGGCATCCCCGCCCGGTCATCGACCTGCACCTGTTCCGGGTGCCGCGGTTCGCGTTCGCCACCGCGTCGATGAGCTGCTTCTATGCCGGTTTCGCCGCGATGCTGCTGGGCGGCACGCTGTATCTGACCCAGGCGTGGCACTTCGGCGGCGTCGCAGCGGGCCTGCTGTTCGCGCCGGGACCCGTGGCCGCCACGGTGTGCGCACTGCTCGGCGGGCGCCTGCCGGTGTCCCGCCGCTGGCTGGCCGTCGTCGGCTGCCTGGCGTTCACGGCCGGCGGACTGCTGTGGTTCAGCGCGCTGAACCAACACGTCGGCTACGTCCAGGACTACCTGCCCGGGGTGCTGCTGGCCGGTGTCGGCGTCGGCTTCTCGCAGGCGTCCATCATCGGCGCGGGCGCTGCCACCCTGCCGGCCCACCGCTACGCCACCGGCACCGGCATCATCAACACCGCCCGCCAGATCGGCAGCGCCGTGG
>DASUJK010000210.1:0-53230 GCA_036279295.1 Pseudonocardiaceae bacterium
TTACTTCGTAGGGGCTGACGGTGTTATCGCCAAGGCGGCCAGCGCGAGCCGGGTCAGCTCACCCCGGATCGTGTCCAACGGGACCTGCCGGCCATGGATCGACCAGTGGTAGACCAGTTCGTTCACCGCCCCGATGAATGCGGTTGCCGTCAGGCTGTAGTCCCGCGCCACCGCTTCGCCGCGCTGCGCGGCCAGCGCCGCTTCCGCCTCGATCAGCTGCGCCAGTTTCGCGCGCCACGCCAGGCGGTGCCGTTCCACCGCCGCACTCACGCCGACGACCTCGACGTACGCGATCCTGGTCCAGCGCGGATCACTGGAGGTCGTGCCGATGTACGCATCGACCGCCCGGTCCAGGCGGATCGCCGTCGGTTCGTCGATGACCTCGCCGACCGCGGTCATCACGGCGTCGAAGGCCTGCTGGGTGATGTGGTCGTGCAGCGCGATGAGCAGCGCCTCGCGGCTGGCGAACTCTTCGTAGAAGTTGCGCGTCGAGACATTGGCCCTGGCGCACAACCGTTCGATGGAGGTGGCCGGATATCCCTCGGTACCGAACAGTTCGAGCGCCGCGGTCAGTAGCCGCTGCCGCCGTTCGGCCCTGCGTTGTGTGGCTGTTCGGCCGCCGTAATCCCGGCGTGCCGCTGGCGCCGTGCCAGTCATGGGCGTCCTCGTTGATATGGACTCGGTGGATACGGAAATGCTGATCCGCCAATCTTGTCATGGTTCGGCTCTGTCAAGTGGTCACGCGCCCTCAAGTTGCGGTGCACGACAACGTGTCTCGCGTCAGCAGCGTAGGCGTCGGATCGCCACTATGGTCG
The DNA here is from genome assembly GCA_036279295.1 of Pseudonocardiaceae bacterium. Lineage (GTDB taxonomy): Bacteria > Actinomycetota > Actinomycetes > Mycobacteriales > Pseudonocardiaceae > DATEPR01. The sequence goes on from DASUJK010000210.1 coordinate 816, forward strand.
GCGAAGTTACCTGTCCCGCCAGTGCGTCGCCGAATTGGTTACGGGCGATCCCTACCACTTCTCCCGTGCGGCAAATCCGGGCACCGGCTAAATGTGCACGTCAGCGACCTTCGCGCGGGTGGGGTCAGAATGATGACCACATTTTCACCGTTGCCGGAAGGTGAGAACATGTCACGAAAATTCGTCCGAACGCCACGGCCCCGACGGCCGAGCGGACCCAACCCGCCGGCCCTGGCCGCAGACGGTCCATACGAGACTGAATGCGGTTCGCAACCGTTCGGCGACACGCAGTGTTGAATACCGAACCGAAATGTTGAAGAACGAGCAGTCGACTGGGTCCACCGGTCTGGAGGAGCTATCGTGTGGAGAGGCAACATCCGGACCGGGGTCAGGTTGTTGACCGACCGGATTGTCCAGATGGTCCGGAACCACAGTGGGTGTGGGGACGGCCACCCTGAGGAGTTAGCCTGTTCGGGGTAAGAATCTTGCTCCAAACAGGGCGAGTCAGGTGTGCTAGGCCGTGCCTTACGGTGACCGGTAGGTGTACTATGTCGCGTTCGTCACATAAGGGGCCCCTCAGGTGTATGTACTCTGTACCCCATTTGGAGGGCAGTTGAATCACAATCACGCCACGGACGGCCGGGGAGCCTAGCCTTCTCGCGGTCTGAGATTGGAAAGTCGCGTACAGCCCGCACGGTCAGAAGCCGGTGGGGAGCCGTAGCAAACCTGCCTACCCGGCGGAAAGGGGCCATAGCGTTGGCAGCGCCGTTGGAGCCGTTGGACCCGGTCGACTTGTCCGGTGTCACGGCGGGGTTGGACCCGAACACAGCGCCGGACGCCAAGGCCATCCAGGGACGATCGCTCGGACGGATCGCCTGGACGCGCCTGAAGCGGGACAAGTGGGCGCTGACCGGCGGTGTCGTCATCATCGTCCTGGTCCTACTCGCCATTGCCTCGGTGTTCCTGGAGAACGCCGGGATTCTCGACGTCTCCACCTACCACACCAGCCTGATCGATCCGAACACCGACAAGCCGCTTGGCTTCTTCGGCGGCATCAGCTGGTCGCACCCGCTGGGCGTGGACCCACAGTTCGGGCGCGACATGCTGTCGCGGATCCTGGTCGGCTCGCAGTACTCGCTGCTCATCGCATCCACCGCGACCGTGTTGTCCGTCATCATCGGCACGATCATGGGTGTCGTCGCGGGCTACTTCGGTGGCTGGGTGGACACGGTCATCAACTGGCTGATGAACGTGTTCCTGGCGTTCCCCCTGCTGCTGTTCGCCATCGCGTTGACCGGTGTCGTGCAGAACAGCGCCGGTGGCGTCGCGTTCGGGTTGTCCGGCAACACGTTGCACGTGTTCGTCCTGGTCTTCGTCATCGGGTTCTTCAACTGGCCCTACATCGGCCGCATCATCAGGGGGCAGACGCTGTCCCTCCGCGAACGCGAGTTCGTGGACGCGTCCCGCAGCGTCGGGGCTCGCGGTTTCTACGTGCTCTGGCACGAACTGCTGCCCAACCTGATCGGTCCGATCCTGGTCTACTCCACTTTGTTGATCCCCACGAACATCCTGTTCGAGGCCGCCCTGGACTTTCTCGGTGTCGGCCTGCGGCTGCCCACCCCGAGTTGGGGTGCACTGCTCGCGGACGCTGTCAACAACCAGTACTACTCGGTCGACCCAGAGTATGTGCTGGTGCCGGGCTTGGCGATCTTCATCGCGGTGATGGCGTTCAACCTGCTCGGCGACGGACTGCGGGACGCGCTGGATCCGCGATCCCACTAGACCGAACTTTCAACACCCGCTCGCTCGACCAAATTTCCAACGAGGAGGCGTGTCAGTCGTATGAAACGCAGAAACACAGTGGCGCTGTTTGCCGCCGTCTGTGCCGGACTCAGCATGCTGGCGGCCTGCGGTAGCAGCGGGTCCGGTGGCACAACCGGCTCCAGCGGCGGTACCGCGGCTGCTCAGAACGCTGCTCTCACCAGCATCGTCAACCCGTCGACGCACAAGGGTGGCACGCTCAACCTCGCGCTGACCAACACCGGTGACTCGACGGACCCCGGCAACACGTACTACGCCTTCAACTGGGACTTCAGCCGGCTGTACGCCCGTCCGCTGCTGACCTACAAGGCAGTGCCGGGCAACGCGGGTCTGACCCTGGTGCCCGACCTGGCGACCGGTCTGGGCAAGGTCAGCGACAACGGCCTGACCTACACCTACACCATCCACTCGGGCCTGAAGTTCGAGAACGGTGAGCCGATCACCACGCAGGACGTCAAGTACGCCATCGAGCGCAGCACCAGCTACGCCCCCGATGTGCTGCCCAACGGCCCGACGTACTTCAAGCAGTACCTGGCCGACCCGAGCTACCCGGGCGCGTACAAGGACAAGACGGCGAACAAGATGGGCCTGACGTCCATCGACACGCCGAACGACACGACGATCGTGTTCCACCTGTCGCAGCCGTTCGCCGAGTTCGACTACCTGGCCACGCTGCCGCAGACCGCTCCGGTTCCCCCGGACAAGGACACCGGTGCGAACTACCAGACGCACCCGATCTCCAGCGGTCCGTACATGTTCTCCAGCTTCAACCCGAACACCGGCTTCTCGCTGGTGAAGAACCCGAACTGGTCGGCTTCCACCGACAACTTCACCAAGCAGAACGTGGACAAGATCAACGTCACGTACAACGTCGAGGCCGCTGACATCGACAGCCGGCTGCTCAACGGCTCGCTGGACATCGACCTGGACGGCACCGGCGTGCAGACCGCTGCCCGGGCGAAGATCCTGAACAGCAAGTCGCTGCTGAAGCTGTCCGACGACCCGGTGACCGGCTTCCTCACCTACGCGGCGCTGAACACGCAGGTCGCCCCGCTGAACAACGTCGACTGCCGCAAGGCGATCGAGTACGCGGTGGACCACGTGACCCAGCAGACCGCTGAGGGTGGCCCGATCGCCGGTGGTGACATCGCCACCACGATGCTGACGCCGAACGACACCGGCTACGTCAAGTCGGACATCTACAACTTCCTCGGCAAGCCGCACGGTGACCAGGCCAAGGCCAAGGAAGAACTGCAGAAGTGCGGCAAGCCGAACGGCTTCAGCGTCAACATGTCGGTTCGTGGTGACCGTCCGAAGGAGGTCGCCACCGGGCAGGGTATCCAGGAGGCGCTGTCCCAGGTCGGCATCAAGGTCCAGATCGACCAGTTCCAGAGTGGCCAGTACTACACCAACTTCGCCGGTTCGCCCGCCTACGTGCACTCGCACGACCTGGGCATCATCGCCGGTGGTTGGGGTGCTGACTGGCCGTCGGGCTTCGGCTTCCTGTCCCAGGTCGTCGACGGTCGGACGATCAAGCCTGCTGGTAACACCAACCTGCAGGAGACCAACGACCCGCAGATCAACGCGATGCTGGACGCGGCGGCCAAGAACCCGGACGCCAACGCCCGCAACTCCATCTACACCCAGATCGACCAGAAGATCATGAGCCAGGCCGAGATTCTGCCCGAGGTCTACGCGAAGGCTCTGCTGTACCGGAACCCGAAGGTCACCAACGTGTTCGTCACGAAGGCCTACGGCATGTACGACTACACGCAGATGGGCCTGTCTTCCTAGTTTCCACCACGACCCGAGGCAGGTGAAGGCACCGGTGGCCGGCGGCGAACCCGCCGGCCACCGCCGCCGTACGCTGTGATCGCATTCATTATTCGGCGGTTGTTCTCCGCCGTGCTGATGCTCATAGTCGTCAGCATGGCGACGTTCGCCGTGTTCTTTCTCGTGCCTCGGCTCGCCGGGCAGACCACCGACCAGTTGGCCGCGCAGTACGTGGGTCGCAACCCGAACCCGGCGCAGATCCACGCCATGGAGGTCAAGCTCGGCCTGGACCAACCGGTCTATGTGCAGTACGGCCACTTCCTGAAGGGGATCGTGGCCGGTGCCGACTACGACTCGGGGCCGGACATCTCGCACTGTCCCGCGCCGTGCTTCGGCTTCTCCTTCAAGAACCAGCAGCCGGTCTGGCCGCAGATGCTCGACGCGCTGCCGGTGACCGGGTCACTGGCCATCGGGGCCGCGGTGCTCTGGCTGGTGGCGGGTATCGGTATCGGCGTCCTGTCCGCGCTGCGCAGAGGCTCGTTCTTCGACCGGGCCGCGATGACCGGCGCGTTGGCCGGTGTCTCGCTACCGATCTTCTTCACCGCGTTGTTGTCACTGGCGATCTTCCGAGACACCATCCCGCTGTTCCCGGACGCGGGCAACTACATACCCTTCGCCGAGAATCCGGCGAAATGGGCCGAGGCGCTGGTCCTGCCCTGGGTGACGCTCGCCTTCCTGTACGCGGCGCTGTACGCGCGGCTGACCAGGGCTGGCATGCTGGAGACCATGGGTGAGGACTTCATCCGCACCGCGAGGGCGAAGGGCCTGCCGGAGCGCAAAGTGGTGGTCAAACACGGCCTCCGGGCCACGCTGACGCCCATCGTGACCATTTTCGGCCTGGACCTCGGTCTGCTGATCGGTGGTGCCGTGCTCACCGAGACCGCGTTCTCACTGCCGGGTCTCGGTCGCTTCGCCATCACGGCGATCTCCGACCAGGACCTGCCCGAGATCCTCGGCGTGACCATGCTCGCCGGGTTCTTCGTGGTCTTCGCCAACCTGATCGTGGACATCCTGTACGCGGTCATCGATCCGAGGGTGCGGTACTGATGAGCGGCAACACGGTCGGCCAGGACAGCACGGACGGGTTCGTGGACATCCGTCCGCCGCTGACCGGTACCGATGAGTTCGTGGACACCGAACCCAAGGCGTCCGGCGCGTTCCTGGAACTGCGGGACCTGCGGGTGCACTTCCCCACCGACGACGGTCTGGTGAAGAGTGCCGACGGCCTGTCCTTCGCGTTGGAGCGCGGCAAGACGCTGGGCATCGTCGGCGAGTCCGGGTCCGGCAAGAGCGTGACCAGCCTCGCGGTGATGGGTCTGCACCGGACCACGCGGGCCAACATCACCGGTGAGATCTGGCTGGACGGCGAGGAACTGGTCAAGGCGTCCGACGACCGGGTGCGGTCGTTGCGGGGCAAGAAGATGGCCATGATCTTCCAGGACCCGCTGTCCGCAATGCACCCGTACTACACGATCGGCGCGCAGATCATCGAGGCGTACCGGATCCACAACAAGGTCAGCAAGGCGGCCGCCCGCCGGCACGCCATCGAGATGCTGGACCGGGTGGGCATTCCGCAGCCGTCGTCCCGGGTGGACGATTACCCGCACCAGTTCTCCGGTGGTATGCGGCAGCGCGCCATGATCGCGATGGCGCTGTCCTGCGACCCCGAACTGCTGATCGCGGACGAGCCGACCACGGCGCTGGACGTGACCGTGCAGGCGCAGATCCTGGACCTGATCCGGGATCTCCAGCAGGAGTTCAACTCCGCGGTCATCATCATCACCCACGACCTCGGTGTGGTCGCTGAACTGGCCGACGACATCATGGTGATGTACGCGGGCCGGACCGCGGAGTACGGTCCGGCCGCCGACATCTTCCATTCGCCGCAGCACCCGTACACGTGGGGGCTGCTCGGGTCGATGCCCCGGTTGGACCGGGAACGCAGCGACCGACTGCTGCCGATCAAGGGCACCCCGCCCAGCCTGATCAACGTGCCGTCCGGCTGCGCGTTCCATCCTCGATGCGGTTACGCCGAACTGACCGGCGGCCGCAGCTTCGACGAGGTGCCGGAACTGCGCGAGGTGGACGGTACCCACAGGGTGGCCTGTCACCTGACCGCCGAACAGCGGTTGCGGTTGTGGGACACCGAGATCAAGCCGAACCTGTGACCGGGCAGCAAGGGAACGAGATGACTGAGTCAACCACCAACCTGCTCGAAGTCACCGGGCTGCAGAAGTACTTTCCGGTCCGCAGGGGACTGCTCCGGCTCAAGGCCGGCGCGGTGCAGGCGGTGGACGGGCTGGACTTCAACGTCCGTCGGGGCGAGACGCTGTCCCTGGTCGGCGAGTCCGGCTGCGGCAAGACCACCACCGGCCGCCTGCTGACCAGGCTGCTGGAGCCGACGGCCGGAAAGATCATGTTCGACGACAGGGACATCAGCCACCTGTCGATGGGGCAGATGCGTCCGCTGCGCAAGGACATCCAGATGGTGTTCCAGGACCCGTACGGGTCGCTGAACCCGAGGCACACCGTGGGCACCATCGTCGGCGCGCCGTTCCACCTGCAGGACGTGAAGACGCCCAACGGCATCAAGAAGGCCGTACAGGACCTGCTGGAACTGGTCGGCCTGAGCCCTGAGCACTACAACCGCTATCCGCACGAGTTCTCCGGCGGCCAGCGGCAGCGCATCGGCATCGCCAGGACGCTGGCGCTGCGGCCCAAGCTGATCGTCGCCGACGAGCCGGTGTCCGCACTGGACGTGTCCATCCAGGCCCAGGTGATCAACCTGCTGGAGGACCTCCAGGAGGAACTGGGCCTGACGTACGTGATGATCGCGCACGACCTGTCCATCGTGCGGCACGTGTCCGACCGCGTCGCCGTGATGTACCTGGGCAAGATCGTGGAGTTCGGGGACGCGGCGCAGGTGTACACCACGCCGAGGCACCCGTACACGGTGGCCCTGATGTCCGCGGTGCCACTGCCCGACCCCGGTCGGCGGACCAAGCGGGAGCGCATCCGGCTCTCCGGTGACGTGCCCAGCCCGCTGAACCCGCCGCCCGCGTGCCGGTTCAACACCCGGTGCTGGAAGGCGCAGGACATCTGCCGGACGGAAGAACCGCCGCTGGCCGAACTGGCCACCGGACACCAGGTGGCCTGCCACTTCCCGGAGAACACCTCGGCCACCGCGATCCTGGGGGAACCGGCCGCGACCGCCTGATCCGGTGCGTGGCAGGATGCCGGTCCGTGCGTTACTACGCGGATCTGCACGTGCATTCGCGCTACAGCAGGGCGTGTAGCAAGGACTGCGATCTCGTCCACCTGGCCTGGTGGGCGAGGCGCAAGGGGATCACCGTGCTGGGCACGGGCGACGTGACGCACCCCGCGTGGGCGGAGGAACTGCGTACGTCGCTCGTGCCGGCCGAGGACGGGCTCTACCGGCTGCGCGACGACCTGGACCGCGAGGTCCTGCGGACGCTGCCACCCAGCTGCCACGGCCCGGTGCGGTTCCAGTTGGAAGTGGAGATCTCCACCATCTACAAGCGCGGTGACCGCACCCGCAAGGTGCACCACCTGTGCCACCTGCCCGACTTCGACGCCATGGCCGCGTTCACCGCGAAACTGGCGAAGATCGGCAATCTCGGTTCGGACGGCAGGCCGATCCTCGGCCTGGACTCGCGGGATCTGCTGGAGATCACGCTGGAGTCCGGCGACGGCGCCTACCTGGTGCCCGCGCACGTGTGGACACCGTGGTTCGCCGCGTTGGGCTCGAAGTCCGGCTTCGACGCCGTCGAGGACTGCTACGTCGACCTGGCCGAGCACGTCTTCGCGCTGGAGACCGGGCTGTCGTCCAACCCGGAGATGAACTGGCTGGTCAGCGGCCTGGACAAGTATCACCTGGTGAGCAACTCGGACGCGCACTCGCCGCCCGCGCTCGGCCGCAACGCCACGGTGCTGGACACCGAGTTCGGCTTCACCCGGATCCGGGACGCGCTGGCCACCGGCGCCGGCTATGTCGGCACGGTCGACATGTTTCCCGAGGAGGGCAAGTACCACCACGACGGGCACCGCAAGTGCGGTGTGCGGATGGTGCCCGCGGAAACCAAGGCACACCAAGGACTCTGCCCGGAGTGCCGCAAGCCGTTGACCGTGGGTGTGCTGCACCGGATCGCCGACCTGGCCGACCGGGGTGCCGACGCCCGGCCTGCGACCGCCGGTACCGGGTACCCGATCGTGCCGCTGCCGGAGATCATGGGCGAGATCCTGGGGGTCGGCCCGAAGACCAAAACCGTGCGGGCGGCCGTGGACGACATCGTCAACACGCTCGGACCGGAACTGGCCGTGCTGCTGGAACTGCCGATCGACGAGGTGGCGAGGGCCAAGTCGCCGCTGCTCACCGAGGCCATCGAGCGGTTGCGGTCCGGTCGGGTGCACCGCGATCCCGGCTACGACGGTGAGTACGGCACGATCTCGCTGTTCGAGCCCGGCGAGCTGAACGCGTCCGCACTCGGCCTGTTCGACGTGACACCGGCAGCGCGACCCGTTGCTGTGCCCCGGGAGGCGCCGGCGCCGGTCGCCGTGCCCGCTCTGGAACCGGCCGTGGCGGCCGTGGTCGGGCTCGATCCGGACCAGGCCGCGGCAGCATCGGTGGTCACCGGGCCGCTGTTGATCGTTGCCGGTCCTGGCACCGGCAAGACCAGGACGCTGACCCATCGGCTGGCCGGCATCATCACCGAACACGGCATTCCGGCCGCCAACTGCCTCGCCATCACGTTCACCCGGCGGGCCGCCGAGGAGATGGCGGAGCGGTTGACTGCGCTGCTCGGCGACCACGCGGCCGGGCTCACCGTGGCCACGTTCCACCGGCTGGGCCTGGACCTGCTGCGCGAGTACCCGACAGCGGCCGGGTTACCGGCCGACTTCGCGGTGGCCGACGAACCCGCTCGGGTCGCCGTGCTGCGGGAACTGCTGCCGGACGCGTCGGCGAGCGAGCTGCGTCGGACGCTGGAGCGGGTGTCCAGGGCCAAACGGACCGGCGCCGACGACGTCGAGCTGGCCGAGCGCTACGACAAGTCGCTGCACGCGGCCGGCCTTGTCGACTTCGACGACCTGCTGGTGCTGCCGGTCCGGCTGCTCGCCGACCACCCCGACATCGTGGCGGCGTGCCGGGAGCGCTTCCGGTTCGTGTGCGTCGACGAGTACCAGGACGTGGACGAACTCCAGTACCGGTTGTTGCGGCTGCTCTGCCCGGACGGCGACTCGAACCTGTGTGCCATCGGCGATCCGGACCAGGCGATCTACTCGTTCCGGGGTGCCGATGTCGGGTTCTTCCTGCGGTTCCAGGAGGACTACCCGACGGCCAGGATCGTGTCCCTGACCCGGAACTACCGGTCCAGCCCGGTGATCGTGGCCGGTGCGCTGGCCGCCATCAAGCCGACCAGCCTGGTACCCGACCGTGCGCTGCACGCCATGCGGGACAAGGCAAGCGATGGTGCGAGGATCACCATCAGATCCACTTCGGACGCCGACGCCGAGGCGGGTTTCGTCGTGCAGGCCATCGAGGAACTGCTCGGCGGTTCCTCGTTCCACGCCCGCGACTCCGACCGGGTCCGGTCCGACGGTGTCGGCGGCGGCCTCAGTTTTGACGACATCGCCGTCCTCTACCGGACCGGCGCCCAGGCGCGCCCGCTGATGGCCGCGTTGGGCAGGGCAGGCCTGCCGTTCCAGCGCCGGTCGCACGACCGGTTGCGCGACCACGCCGGCGTGCGGGCGCTGCTGCCCTACCTCCGTGCTGCCGCACCGGGCGAGGACGCGACCGTGCCGCTGCTGCGCTCGGCAGGCCGGCGGGCCATGGCCGACCAGCCGGATGCCGAGGACGAGCTGCGTGCCGCGTTGGAACTGCTCAACCCGCTCGCCGCGGTGCACACCCCGGCGGGGTTGCTCGCCGAACTGGCGTTGGGCAGCGAGGTGGACACGTGGGACCCGAGGGCGAACCGGATCTCGCTGCTCACCCTGCACGCGGCCAAGGGCCTGGAGTTCCCGGTGGTGTTCATCGTCGGCTGCTCGGACGGCCTGCTCCCGCTGCGCTGGCCGGGTGAGCGGTCGGCGGACGCGGAAGCCGAGGAGCGGCGGCTGTTCTTCGTCGGCATCACCAGGGCGCAGTCGCACCTCTACGTGAGCTGTCCGCAGCTGCCCGCGTCGCCGTTCCTGGCCGTGCTGGACGATGAGCTGGCCGACCGGGTCACATCGCAGGGCAGGGCCAGGAAACCGGCGCAGCTGCGGCTGCTCTAACGCAGGGACGCGCCGGCCAGCACCAACTGGCACACGGCCAGCAGCGCCACCACGAGCACGGCCTGGAACGCGAGCCGGGAACCGGGTCTGCGGCCGAGTACCAGGCCCGCTGCCAACACAGGGACCGACGCCGCGGCCAGCAGGGCACGCGGCAGGGCGTGACCGGTCGGCCCGAGCGCCAACACGCCGGACGCCCCGAGCAGCAGCACGACGGCCGCCCATCGGCTGCCGGTGGCGCCCAGCCGATGCGGCAGCCCAACGACACCGCTCGCCTTGTCGTCAGCCAGGTCCGGCAGCACGTTGGTGAAGTGCGCACCGCCGCCGAGCAGTGCCCCGGCCACCGGCAGCCACCACGGTGGATGGGCGCCCGGCAGGCCGAGCACGACGAACAGCGGCAGCAGGCCGAAGGACACCAGATACGGCAGCACCGAGGCCACGGTGGCCTTGAGCCACGCGTCGTAGGCCAGCGCCGACAGCACCGCGATCAGGTGCAGCACACCGGGCAGCAGGCCGACCGCGAGCGACAGCGGCACACAAGCCACCCCGGCCGCGATCGCCGTGACCAACACCGTGCGCCGTGGGACCGAGCCGGACGCCACCGGTTTGTCGGTGCGCCCGGTGTCGGCGTCGCGGACCGCGTCCAGGTAGTCGTTGGTCCAGCCGATGCACAGCTGCCCGGCCAACACAGCCGTCCCGACCAGCACCAATCCACCGGCACCCCGGCCGACGGCCACGCCGAGCAGCACCGCGATCGCGGTCACCGTGACGCACGCGTCCGGATGGCAAGCGCGCACCAGACCCACCAGCGTGCCGGACCGTGTCACGGTGCCGAGTCTGCCATCCGGTCCGACCGATGGGTGATACTCGGTGGATGACTGATCCATTTCCCGATCCGTCGACGGGCGGCGGCTCCACCCGCGCCGACGTGTTCCTCACGTATCTCGACTTCTTCCGCGGCGGCCTGGTGCAGAAGGTGGAGAGTCTGTCGGAGACCGAGCGGCGCACCAGCAGGCTGCCCAGCGGGTGGACCCCGCTGGAGCTGCTCAAGCACCTGACGTACGTCGAGCTGCGCTGGTTCGAGTGGGGTTTCGCCGGCCAGGAGTGCGCCGATCCGTGGGGTGACGACAAGGACGGCCGCTGGTACGTCGCTCCGGACGAGACACTGGCCGACCTGGTCGGGGCGTTGGAGAAGCAGGCCGACTACACCAGGTTCCTGGTCAGCTCCACCGATCTGGAGCGGCGCGGCACGCCAGGTCCCCGGTGGGACGGCCAGCGGCCCGCCACGCTGGAGCGTGTCCTGTTCCACGTCATGCAGGAGTACGCGCGGCACCTCGGTCACCTGGACATCGTCGTGGAACTGGCGGGCGGCCCGCTCGGCGAGAGCATCTGATGTTCTGCGACACAGGCCTGGCCGGACGCATCGAGGGCGTCGAGGCGGAACTGATCGCCCTGGCCGGTGCGGCCGCCCGGCCACGCGACCCGCGTGGGTTCGCGCTGCCGATCGCCGGTGGGGTGGCGAGTTTCGCCGAGCGGGACTCACCGTTCAACAAGGTCGCCGGGCTGGGTTTCGCCGGCGTGCCGAGCGAGGCCGAACTGGCCGCCGTCGAGCAGGCGTTCGCGGCGGTCGGCGCTCCGGTGCAGGTGGAACTGGCGCACATCGCCGACCCCGAGATCGGCATGCTGCTGACCGACCGCGGCTATCGGCTGGAGTCCTTCGAGAACGTGCTCGGGCGTGTCCTGGATGACCTACCCGACCCGCTGCCGCCGGCTGGCATCGAGGTGCGGCCCAGCGGTGACGACGAGTTCGACGCGTGGCTCGACGTCGTGGCCGACGGCGTCGCGCACCCGGACACGCAGGGTGTGCCGTGGCACGAGGAGTTCCCGCGGGACGTCTACCTGCGGGCCGAGCGGGACATGGCTGCGGCCGGTGTGGTGCGGTACGCGGCACTGCGCGACGGCGTGCTGGCCGGTGGTGGCGGCATCCGGATGGCGGCCGGTGTAGCACAGTTGGCCGGTGCCGCGACCGCGCCCGAGCACCGCCGACGGGGTGTGCAGACCGCGTTGCTGGCCACCCGGCTCGCCGCCGCTGTCGACGCGGGCTGCGACGTCGCCGTCATCACGACCCAGCCGGGCTCGGTGTCCCAGCAGAACGCGCAACGGCAGGGCTTCGACCTGCTCTACACCAGAGCGGTACTCGTCCGGCACACATAGTCCGCTGTGGACAGAAGGGCAGGTGTCATGCCGCGCGCCGGTGAACCACTGCGGTCGCTCGGGTTCCTCACCATCGGGTTGTTCGACGAACATGACCCGGCGAGTGGGCACGAGTCGACGCTGGCCATCATCGAACTGGGCGAACAACTGGGTTTCGACAGCGCGTGGGTCCGCCACCGCCACCTCCAGTACGGCATCTCGTCGCCGGTCGCGGTGCTGGCCGCCGCGTCCCAGCGGACCCGCACCATCCAGTTGGGCACCGCTGTCATCCCACTCGGCTGGGAGAACCCGCTCCGCCTCGCCGAGGACCTGGCCACCGTCGACCTGTTGTCCGGCGGCAGGCTCAACCCGGGTGTCAGCGTCGGGCCACCCCGCGACTACGACCGGGTCAAGGGCGCGCTGTACCCGGACGCGGCCGATGTCGAGGACTTCGGCTACCAGCGCGTCCGCCGCCTGCTCGACCACATCAGCGGCCGACCGGTCACCGACTTCCACGGCACCGAGGGCTTCGAGGTGTTCTCCGATCGCGTCCAGCCGCACTCGCCCGGCCTGGCCAGCCGGCTCTGGTACGGCGCGGCGAGCCGGAACTCCGCCCAGTGGGCCGGGCAGAATGGGATGAACCTCCTCACCAGCAGCGTCGTGCGGGCGGACGGGGACGCCGTCGACTTCGGCGAGATCCAGCTGTCGCACGTGCGGGCGTTCCGGGAGCGGCACCCGGACGGCGCCCGCGCCCGCGTGTCCCAGGGACTGGTGGTCATTCCCACCGACACCGCGACGCCGGAGCAGCGGGCGAGGTACACCGAGTACGTCCAGTCGCGGCTACCGCGCACGCACCAACCACAGGGCCCCGGCCGCCTGCTGTTCTCGCGCGACTACACGGGTACCTCGGCCGGGATCGCCGAACAGCTGCACGACCATCCCGCGTTCCAGGAGATCGACGAGGTCGCGTTCGCGCTGCCGTTCACCTTCGACCACGACGACTACGTGCAGATCCTCACCGACATCGCCACCCGGCTCGGGCCGGCACTCGGCTGGCGACCCGCTGCCGGGCCGCCGACCGAGGCTGCCTGACCTCACGCCTGCGCGATCACCTCGTCGACCTCTTCCTTGCGGCTGGCCTCCTCGGCGGCGAACCGCTCCGCGTCGACAGCTTCTGCGACGTCCTCGTCCGCGCTCATCAGCGCGTCCAGGTTCGTGTCGGCCATCGCGAGCACACCCATGTCGGCGTAGGCGTCGCGCAGCCGCTCGCCCCACAGCCCGACATCCTTGACACACGGGACGATCCGGCTGAACAGCAGTGTGCGGAACAGACGCATCGACTCCGAGTGCTCGGTCGCCTCCAGACACTCCGCGACGTCGAATCCCATGGTTTCGAACACTTCCTGGCCACGGAACCGGTCCCGCATCAGGTAGCAGCCCTCGATCACGAAGTCTTCCCGCTCGCGGCGCTCGGCCTCGGTCAGCTGCCGGTAGTAGTCGCGCAACGCCATCCGGCCGAACGCGACGTGCCGGGCCTCGTCCTGCATCACGTAGGCCAGGATCTGCCTCGGCAGCGGCTTCGTCGTCGTCTCGCGGAGCATGCCGAACGCGGCCAGCGCCAGGCCCTCGATGAGCACCTGCATGCCCAGATACGGCATGTCCCAACGGGAGTCGGTGAGTGTGTCGTCCAGCAGCGCCTTCAGGTTCTCGTTGATCGGGTACAGCAGGCCGATCTTCTCCTGGAGGAACCGCGAGTACGTCTCGGCGTGCCGTGCCTCGTCCATCACCTGGGTGGCGGCGTAGAACTTCGCGTCCACGTCCGGCACGGACTCCACGATCCGCGCGGCACACACCATGGCGCCCTGTTCACCGTGCAGGAACTGGGAGAACTGCCACGACGTCTGGTGCTGCCGCAGCACACCGCGCTCCTTGGGGCCGAGCTTGTCCCACGTCGGCGTGCCGTAGATGCCGTTGAAGGTGTCCGGCAGGCCAAGCGGGTCCAGCGGGTCGACCTCGATGTCCCACTCGATCCGCTTCGTCTGGTCCCACTGCTTGTCCTTGCCCTTCTGGTACAGGGCGAGCAGTCGGTCCCTGCCGTCGTCGTACTCCCAGTTGAACCGGGTGGCGCCTGCCATCTCCACGTCCCACGTCGCGTGTTCGGCGGGGATGGCGTACAACTCGTGGGTCGACATCGTCGTACTCCCTATGGTTTCAGGGGCTCGTCCGGGCGGCTTGTTTCTCGGTGGGGCCCAGCAGTCGGCGCATCACGATCGCGGTGTGCGCCGCTGTCACCTCGATGGGTTCGGTCTGCAGGACGATGTGGGACAGCGACAGTCGCACACCCATCTCCATGGCCCATCTGGTCTCCGCGGGATCCAACCGCGGCCAGCGCTCCAACAGGACCTCGACGCAGCCGTCCCGCAGCAGCGTGAGCAGGGCACCGGCACCCGTCGTGACGTAGGGCAGCAGCGGGGCCGACGAGCCGACCACACCCGCCTTGACCAGCGGATCATCGGCAGCGGCGCGGAGTCCGACAATGGTCGAGGCACACACGGCGTCACCGAGATCGCCGGGCGCCTCCCTGGCCGCGCGCACCACCTCGGCCAGCACCCGCTGGCCCTCCCGCAGCGACAACTCGGCCAGCAGCCGATCGCGCCCGCCGAACTCGTTGTAGACCGTCTGCCGGGACACACCGGCCAGGCCGGCCACATCGGACAGGTTGACCGGCCGGCCGGCCGTGATCAGCTGGCCTGCTGCGTCGAGTAGGGACTCCCTGGTCTGAGCGGTCATGGACGCCTCCTTCGAGGCCCATCAGCTTGACATGCTCGTCGTGAGTGTCAAGTCGACAATGGACGCCGGTGCCGGAGGTGTCAAGAGGTCGGCTGATGTGTCTCGATCAAGCGGCCGTCCGGCCTAATGCGTTGGTCGAGATGTGTGAGCTATTTGTGCCGTGCTTGAGTGCTCATTTCGTGGCAGGGTCCGCTCCGGCGAGCCGGCCTATTCACACGTTAACAGCGGGGCTGCCGAGTAGTTCGGTGCTGGCCGCGCTCGCCAGGCCGTCACACGCAAAAGGAGGCCACGAGTGTGACCAGAACCAAATCCCCCTCACATCCGGAACGGTGGCGCCCGACGCCGCTCCGGCGGGGCAGTCCACCGGGCGGAGCACCACCGCCGACAAAACGTGCGCCAATTGTCAGTTGGCGCCGGCCACCGCCGCGTTTGCCACCACGGCGGGTCCAGATCCGGTCGCTCCCGTGGCGACCCAGACACGACCGACGGTCAAGGTGACCGTCATCGGCGATCCGTTCACCAGCGGCGAGGGGGGCCGACCCGGCCACCTACCAGATGGTGCCGGTTCCCGGTGGGACGAACGGTGAGCAGGTGTTCAAGGTCGACCCGGCGCACCGGTCGAGCGCGGCCCCTACACTGCGCCCGCGCAACGTGACGCGGTCGAGGACGCGAATGTCGTCATTGTAGGCATCGGTGGCAATGACGCGCGTTTCACCGATTGGATCAAGACGGTTCTGTGGTCCACCGAATCGACATCGGTGCAGGGCGTGACCGACTGAACAAGTCGATCACGCCCCACTCGTCCGTCCTGGGGTGGTCCGACAAACCCGGAACGGCTGTCGACCGGTTTAGGGGTCGTAGGACACCCAATTCGAGGGGGCGGCCACGCGGCCCGCAAATGACGCCCGCCGGCCAGGGCTGTCGTCGACGTGACCTTCAGCGGGAACGTACGCAGGTCGGGTCAGACGGTGGCGGTCACGTACCACCAGCCGCTGTCCGCCGGCGACCCCGCGCTGTGCACGGCTTTGTCCCGAGGACAACGACAGGTGAGGGGGATTACGACGCCCAATGTGGGGGATTGCCATCTCGGGCCGACTATTCTCCCGCAGGTCAACGCGTTTCTGCCCGATTCGCCGTTCGACCGCTCAGCGCTTTCCAAGATTTTTCGAAGGTATCGGGGCGACGCTTTGTTCTGGCGGCATCCACAAGACCACGGGCTGCCCAGCGCTGTTCCTCCGCTGGGCAGCCCGTTCCCACATCTACAGGGCACATCAGCTACAGGGAGATCAGCGGCCGCCGCAGGCCGTCCGGTGTCGGTGCCGCCAGCGCTGCCTGGATCGCCGGGTGCGACGGCGCCGGGCCGACCACACCCGCGACGAACGCCCGCACCAGCCCGGTCCACGCGGTGGCGTGCCGCAGCATCGGATGCCCTGCTCCGCGCAGCTCGAACCGGCACACCGACGGCGTGACCGAGCGGGACCGGACCGCGTACTCGTAGGAGCGGGCCGGGCTGGTCCAGCGATCCCGGTCGCCATGTGCGATCAGCACCCGCCTGCCGGCCAGTTGGGTGACCGGGTCGTCCGGCTCCAGCCAGGGTGCCAGCGCATATACCGCGAGCACACCGTCGGTGCCGGCACACAACGACGCGGCCCGCCCACCCATGGAGTGGCCGACCAGCACGACGAGCGCCTGCGGGTACTGGCTGCGCGCCCGATCCAGCGCCCAGTGCGTGTCCAGCAGTGCGTCCCCTGCCGGTTCGTTCCAGCCGCGCACCCGGTTGCGCAACAGCCAGACCGCGGTGCCCGACTCGCCGACCGCGCGGTGCACGCTCCTGACGATGGGCACCATCCGGCGGTACGCGAGCTGCCGGGCGCTCGTCGGTTCCGTGCTGTTGGCGCGACCACCGTGCAGCATCAGGACAACGGCGTCGGTCACGCCGACAGCAGGCCACACCTGGAGGCTGGGTTCGGTCACCGGGTCAGCTCGCCAGGTCGAGTTGCAGCACGGGAATGCTGGTCGGCATCGCCGAGCCGCCTGCCGGTTCCACGGTGACGGCAATCGTGGTGCCGTCGTGCAGGCCCCGCACCAGGCGAGGCGCGCTGGCGCCGGACGAACCGAGCAGTCCGGCCGGGCGTGGCCCGTTCAACCCGATCACCCATGCCTCGTAGATGCGGCCCTCGGGCTGCCGTGGCATGCCGGACACGGTGAGGATGCCGGCGCCCAGTTCGTTCGACACGACGAGCGTGGCACCGCCGTCGTGGTCGGTGGTGGCGGAGATCGTGTGGGCGTCCGGCGCGGCCAACACCTGACCCAGCGGCCCGCCGGCAGCCTGTACCTGTGCCAGCTGCGCGCGGGTGCCGGCCAACTGGTGATCGGCCCGCGCGACCAGTACCCCGAGTGCCGCGGCTCCGGCGAGTGCGATGGCGGCGGCCACCGCGCCGACCTGCACCGGCCGTCGGATTCGGTGGGCTGTTCGACCAGGACGTTCCTGCCGGATACCACTGATCTCCGTGAGCACCCTGTGGTGCAGCCGGGTGGGCGGTTGTTCGGTGACAGCTAGGCCGAGCCGGGCCGCCGTGGCGCGTAGTTCCCGGACTTCCTGGGCACAGTCCGGACACCCGAGCAGGTGATCCTCGAACCGGCGGCGTTCGACGTCCTCGACAGCGTCGAGTGCGTAGGCGCCGGTCAGCGTGTGCACGTCCAGGCTCACTGGTCCACCCCCATGCAGTCCCGCAGGCGGATCAAGCCGTCCCGCAGCCGTGTCTTGATGGTGCCCAGCGGTACGCCCAGTAGTTCGGCGACCTCCGGATAGGTGTGGCCGCCGTAGTAGGCGAGTGTCACCGCCTCGCGTTGCAGGTCGGTGAGCGAGCCGAGGCACCTGCGGACCTGTTCGTGTTCCAGGCGCGTGATCACCGTCTCCGACACCTCGTCGAACTCGCGCTCCGAGGACGACGTGCCGACCTTGCGCTCCCGGTCGGTGCGCGCCTGCGCCGAGCGGACACGGTCGACGGCGCGGCGGTGCGCCAGGGTGAGCGTCCAGCCCAGCGCGCTGCCCTGGCCAGGGCGGTAGCGGGGTGCGGTGCGCCACAGTTCGAGCAGCACCTCCTGGGTCACCTCCTCCGATTGGGCGACATCGCGGAGGACCTTGCGCACCAGGCCGAACACCGGGCCCGCGACGATGTCGTACAACTTCTCGAACGCCGCTTCGCTGCCGTGGGCCACCTGTGTCAGCAGGTCCTCGGGCGTCGGTGGCGGACCCGGGGCCTGGCCGAGCGACAGCGAGCGGATCGCTGCTTTCATCCGCCGCCCCTCCCTGTTGTAGGTGGTCCATGCCAAGCTGAATTCGCCACGGCGGTAGGTACGGATTGGTTTTGGCTGGTCCTGAGCGGATTGGCGGGCACGGAAGCGGGGCGCCGACGATGTAGGCGCCCCGCTCCAGGACCAGTTGGCTACGCCTTCGCGGTGTTGCCACCCGTGGCCCAGGCGTTGGCGTTGCCGCCGGTCGAACCGGAGTCGCCCGAGTTGCCGAACCTACCGCTGGTGGCCGTGTGGGTGCTGGTGGCCGCACCGTCGTTGCCGGAGTTGCCACCCTTGCCACCGATGTGGCTAACGGATTGGTGACTTCTCGAATTTTCCCGCCAATTCGCCCCTCGGACGGATGACCAAGCCGACCAATCCGCTGTGTACCCGGTACCGAACGGACGGTGAGAGCACAGCAACCCCTCAGGAGGGACACACATGGGTGACGAGCATCTCGACACCCGGCTGCTCAACGAGTTGACCGTGCAGTCGCAGGACTTGAACAGCGACGCGGTACGCATCACTCGTGACGCACTGGGCGAATTCGCCGACCAGCAGAAGGAAAACGCCGCGAAGCACCGGTGGGGTCCACTTGGCATACTCGCCGGCCTGGTCGGCGCCGGTACCGCACTCGGTGCCACCCAAGCTTCCGCGGCCACCGCCAGCAACGACATCATGGCGTTGCAGACCGCGGCCTCCATCGAAAACCTCGCCGTGAGTGTCTACACGACCGCTGCCGGCCTGCCGTTCATCAAGTCCGGCAACGCCACGGTCGCCGCATTCATCGCGAAGACCACAATGCAGCACACCGCGCACGCGCAGGCATTCAACGCCGCCATCACGCAGGCCGGTGGCAAGGCGCAGAACGCGCCGGACCCGAAATACGCGGCCGTCGTGAAATCAGCGCTGCCCACCATCAAGGGCCCTGCCGACGTGGTGAAACTGGCCATCACGCTGGAGGATGTCGCCGCGCAGACGTACACCAAGAACGTCAGCGAGGTCAGTGATCCGGCATTGCGCAAGCTGTTCGGCAGTGTGGCACCCGTCGAGGCGCAGCACCGCTCCGTACTGCTCGCCGTGCGGGCACTGCTGGCCGGTGGTGGCGCGAGCCTGATCGCCATCCCGACGCAGCCCGCGAAACTGCCGGCGGCCGCGGGCAGCGTCGGCTTCCCCGCTTCGTTCTATCCCACCAGCAGCGCGTCCCCGGTCAGTGAAGGAGCCGTCAGGTGAACGGCAGGAAGCAGTGGGAGTTGCAGGTCAGCGAAGCCGAGCTGACCAGCATGACCCGGGATCTGGACGAGGCGCACCGCGAGACGATCCCCACGATGTACGCGAAGGCCGGTGAGTTCGCCGAGCAGATCGCAGAACAGCAGGGCACACCGAGGTCGTTGGCTCGTCGTCGGTTCCTGCTCGGCGCGGGCGCGGCCGGTGCCGCGCTGGCGCTGGCGGCCTGTGGCAGCGGCACCACGTCCGGTTCCGCACCCATCTCCACCGCGAAGAGTTCAGGGGCGCCGGGCAGCAAGTACACCGGTGACTTCAAGGTGGTGGCCCTGGCCACCGCACTGGAGAACCAGGCGATCGCGGCCTACACGGCGGCGCTCGCCGCGGCCACCGCCGGCAAGCTGGGCGCGGTGCCGCCCGCTGTCGGCACGTTCGCCAAGACGGCCATGGCCCAGCACGCCGACCACGCGAAGGCGTGGAACGCGGTGTTGTCCTCGGCCGGCAAGCCGACGATTTCGGGTGTGCCGCTGTCCGGCCAGCCGGCCGTGGCGCAGGCGCTCGGTTCGGTGAAGACCGTCGGTGATGTGGCGAAGTTGGCGTTGCAGTTGGAGAATCAGGCGGCACAGACCTACCTGTTCGCCGCATTCAACGTCACCAGCCCGGGCGGGATCGCCACGGCGGCGAGCATCGCGCCCGTCGAAGCGATGCATGCTGCTGTCCTGCAGTTCGTGCTGGGTCAGTACCCGGTGCCGGACAACTTCCTGGCCACCGACATGGCCGCGAACCCCAGCCAGTTGACCGTCTGACAGGATCGATTCCGCGATCGGCCTGGATGGGGTCGGCCAACCTCCCCGTCGTCGCGACCCCATCCAGACCTCTCCGAAAGCGAGCCGACCATGCGCCGCGCCGTCGCACTGCTGCTAGCCCTGTTCACCATCGGCCTTGTCGTGGCAGGGTGTGGATCGAGCGGCGGCGGATCATCGTCCACGAACGCGACGTTGGTCGCACCGGACACGCTCACGATCAGCAACTTCGCGTTCTCACCGAGCACGCTGACGGTGACGCCAGGCGCGAAGGTCACGGTCAAGAACACCGACTCGGCCGCCCACACGGTGACCGCGTCCGACAAGTCCTTCGACACCGGCGACATCGACACGAACGCCACCACGACGTTCACCGCGCCGACGAAGCCGGGCACCTACAAGTACATCTGCACGATCCACCAGTTCATGCAGGGCACCCTGACCGTGAAGTGACTTCGGAGGCACAGCATGTTGGACATTGGCTGGGGCGATTTCCTGGTGCTCGTCCTGGCCGCCCTGTTCATCCTGGGCCCGGAACGGCTACCCGGTGCGGCTTCGTGGCTCGGCAGCACCGTGCGCCAGGTCCGCGACTACGCCAGCGGCGCCCAGGACAAGCTGCGCTCTGAGGTCGGTACCGACTTCGACGAGCTCCGCAAACCATTGCGGGACCTGCGGAAGCTGCGCAACGCCGATCCGCGCAGCATGATCACCAAACACCTGCTGGACGCGACCGGCGGCTACGACCCACGCGACGACCTGCGGATCGACATGCCGGACACCCGGCCGGTTCACGTTGTGCAGCGTCCGCTCGCGGTCGGGGAGAGCGCCCCGTTCGACGCCGACGCCACCTGAACGGCGGCCAATTCGTCCTCGGTCAACGACACCCGAGCTGCCGTGCGGATGTCGGCCGCGGTGGCCGGTCTGGTGGCCCCGACGACCGGGATCACCATGGCGGACTGGCCAGCAGCCAGGCCAGCGCGATGTGCGCCGTGGTCACCTGATGGGCCTCGGCGGTCGCACCGAGCACCCTGGCCAACGCTGGCGACGGCACACCGCGCAGCGGCGAGTACGCCAGGAACGCGATGCCGTCCGCCGTGCAGTGGTCGAGCACGTCGCGACCGGCCTGGTCGAACAGTGAGAACCTGTTCTGCGCACTGGTGATCGGCGCGACCCGCTCGGCGGCACACAGCTGAATGAGATCCACATTGGACACGCCGATCTCACCGATCTTGCCGGCCTGGCGCAGCTCGGCCAGTGCGCCGACACTCTCCTCGATCGGCACCATCGGGTCGGGCCGGTGCAGATGGTAGAGATCGATCGTTCCGACGCCCAACGCACGCAGGCTCAACTCGCAGTGCCGGCGCAGCGTGGCCGGCCACGGCGTCAGCGCCACCACCGTCGCCCCACGCCGCGCCCGGCCGGATCGGTGTCCACATCGGACCACCCGGGATCACCGGCACGTACCACGGGACCGTGCCGTCGGGCAGCTGCTCGGCGGCCACGTCGTCCAGCCACGAGTCGAGCATGCCGACACAGTCGTACAGAAAGCTCGCGGTGGGCGCGAAGATCTGGAGGTCACCGGTCCAGCCGAGGTGTTCGTCGCGGGCCGGGCAGTCGGTCGGGATGTCCACGAAGTTGCCCCGCATGCTCCACACCACGTTCTCGTGCAGGCGGTTGACCAGCGGATCGGCACACTCGAACCAGCCGGTCCTACGCAGGTCCGTGTGGTGCACGCGAGCGGTCACAGCACCGTCGGACAGCACACCCGGCCAGCCGGTGACCTCGGCGTAGCGGAAGCCGTGCAGGGTGAACCGGGGCTCCCAGGTCGTCGGGCCACGGCCAGCGTGATCGTGTCGATGGCCTGCGCGGCCCGCAGCGGCCGGATCGGGACGGCCTGATCCTGATCGCACCCGCCATCCCGAGGGCCGAGGTGCTCGCGGCCGCGGCCAGCACGCCGACCGTGGTGATCGGCCACCACGACCCGGCGCGGGAGCACGACTCGGTCGTCGACGACGACAGCGCGGGCGCAGGCCTGGGGGTCGACCATCTGGTCGGGCTCGGCCACCGGCGGATCGCGCTGGTGTCCGCGCCGGGCACGCGGACCAGCAAGTGGGCCCGGACGCCCGAGGTCGTGCTGACCAGGGGCTACCGGGACGCCATGCGCCGGCACGGCCTGCAGGACCTGGCCAAGGTCGTCACCGCAGGCTATTCCGACGACGGCGGCTACCAGGCCGGCCGGCAGCTGCTGGGCGCCGCCGAACCGCCGACCGCGATCCTGACCGGTGCCGACGTGGCAGCCCTTGGCGTCTACCGCGCGGCACACGAACTCGGCCTGCGCATTCCGCAGGACCTGTCGCTGGTCGGCTACAACAACACGGCGGTGGCCGCGCTGACCCCCGTGCAGCCGACCAGCGTCGATCAAGCCGGTCACGCGATGGGCAGCACGGCCGCCCGGATGCTGATCGAGCGCCTGGAAGGCCGTCGTGAACAGCCGATGCGGACCACGATGACGCCGAGCCGGGTGGTGCGCCGCACCACCGCACCGCCTGTTGACCTTTGACCCCGCTGGGTAGCCAGGCGACACTCACCCTGTGGGTGATGCGCACTTCGACCGGTCACCGGCGTTCCGGGCGATGACCGAGCTGCCGGCCGACGAGGTCTTCACCGGTCGGACGGCCGAGCTCGCGACGCTGGCGGAGATCCTGGCACCCGCCGGCTCGGCCGTGGCCACGGTGGCCGGACCGGCCGGTGTCGGCAAGACGGCGCTCGTGCTGCGGGCCGCGCGGGAGTCGATCGACTCGTTCCCGGGCGGTGTCCTGTTCGTCGACCTGCACGCCCCCGATCCACTGGCCACGCTGTTGCGCGAGCTGGGCGTCGCACCGGGCGAACAGGCCGATCGGGAGGAGCTGTACCGGTCGACGCTGGCCGCGACCGACCTGCCGGTCCTGGTGATCGCCGACAACGCGGTGACACCCGAGCGGGTACTTCCGCTGCGGCTGGGGACATCGGTCCACCGGCTGGTGGTGATCAGCCGGGACGCAGTGCCGATCCTCGACGCGCGACGGATCCAACTGGACGTGTTGTCCACCGACGCCGCGATCACGGTCGTGGCCACGGCGTTGGCGGTGACCGATCCGGACGACACCCGGATCGCGGCCGAACCCGATGCCGCCGCACAACTGGTCGGGCTGTGCGGCTGCCGGCCCCTTGCCCTGCGGATCGCGGCGGAACTGCTGGCCGGCCAACCAACGCGGTCGTTGGCCGAGTTGGTGGCAGCGCTGACTCAAGATCACGACCGGATGACCGAACTGGCCGACGGCGACTCGATCGCGGTCCGGCTCGCGTTCGACGCCGCCTACCAGAACCTGACCACCGACCAGGCGCGGCTGTTCGGCCTGCTGCCGCTCAATCCCGGGCCGTTCGTGGATCACGATGCGGCCGGCGCGCTCGCCGGCGTGGCCACCGATGTGGCGCGGCGGCAGTTGGACGGGCTGCGTCGGGCACAGCTGGTGGAGCGGTCGCCCGGTGCCGCCGGCTATCACCTGCACGATCTGTTGACGTTGTACGCCGACGAACGCCGCGTCGACGACGACGGCGCGGTCGAGCGCCTGCTGGACCACTACGCGCGGGCCACGGCGGAGGCAGCGGCCGCTGTGGACGGACAACCCGGTCGGTTCACCGATCGTGCCACGGCGCTTGCCTGGCTGGACGCGCAGCGCCCGAATCTGGTCGCCGCGGTGGAGCTGGCCGTTCAGGTCGGCGCCGACGAGGTGGCGGCCGACCTGGTGACCGCGCTCCAGGCGTATTTCGACCTGCGTGGCTACTGGACCGAGTGGATCGAGGCGACCGAGCGCGCGCTGGCACCGCATCGCGAGGCCGGCAACCAGCACGCCGAACTGCTCACGCTGATCCACCTCAGCCTCGGCCACGCAGTGCTCGGTCACGACGAGCAGGCCCACCAGTGGCATGCGGCGGCGCTCGCCGTGATCGAGGAGCTGGACGACGGCGAGGTCGCGGCCAGAGCGCTGATGCGGCTGGGTGAGTCGGCGTCGGCCTACGGGCGCCCTGCGGATGCCGAGGCGGCGTTGTCGACGGCGGTGACGCGGTGGCAGGACGTCGGCGACCAGTTCCGCGAAGGCCAGGCACTGCTCAATCTCGGCATCGTCTACTGGCAGACCGACAAACTGGTCGAAGCGGAGGAGACGCAGCGCCGAGCGCTGGTGATCAACGAGGAGATCGACAACGCCTATGGCGTCGCGACGACCTTCTCCTACCTGGGGCTGATCCACCGCGACCTGGCTGACTGGAACACGGCAGCGGCCTACTACCAGCGCTCCATCACGGGATTCCGTGAACTGCGCGAGCCGGCTGCGGTGGCCAACCTGGAAAGCCTGATGGCAGACCTGATCCGGCGCCGCGCGGCGGGCTGACAAGCGCGGACAGGCCAACGGGCCGCCCGATGCAGGCGGCCCGTTGGTGGGGGATGGCACTCAGACGATCGGAACCGTGACCGGGCCGAAGCCCGCGGTCGTCAGACTCCCCAGGCCCTGCAACTGCGGGTCGGAGCTGCTCAGCGGCGCGTGGTACGTGACGGCCACCACCGCGTCGGGACCGAACACCGCACCCGAGAAGGTCAGGTTGAGCACTGCCTTGCTCGGCGGGTTGTCGTTCGAGATCGACTAGGCCGCCGACCGGTTTCACCTACGTGTACACCGACAAGGCAGTGCAGTCCCAAGTGGACGCCGCTGTCCCAGCCGGCCACGGACTGTTCGTCCGACTCCGTCGGGATCACGTCGTGTGCAGCGATCGATCGGATGATCGGGATCTCGAACTGCCGTGACGCCGACGTGTTCGTGTACGCGGGCCAGGAGGCCGGGCCGGGTGAGCGGCTACGCATCACGGGTGTCTCGTCCGACTATCGGGTCGGCCCGCCGTTGTACGGTCGCTGGCAGATACCGGTCCGGGTCCGGCCGATTCCGCCGGTCAACCGCACCTTGCTGGGCACGACCGGTTGCGGGCGGCCGCCGCGGTGCGACCACTGCGGGCGACAGTGGTCGCGCTCGACGTGGCAGAGCCGCCGGACTCCGACGAGCGGTCGTTCGACGCGGTCCGGACCGGCCTGCTGATCGGCTCGCTGTTCACGCTCTCGCTGGCCGGGATCAGCATGCTGGTACTGGCGTGGAACAGGTGCGGGAACGGCACTGGTGCTGCGGCTCAGCGACACGCGCATGATGCTGGACTGGCCGACCATCGGCACCTACAGCGCGGCAGCGGCCGTGCTGGTCCCGCTGGTGACGGCGGCGACGCTGCCGTCGCTGCGCAGCGCTACCCGGCTGTCCGCGCTGCGCACCGAGTAGCGGCGGCTAACCTGTTGCCCATCATCGTGGCGGATGAAGGGCGTGTGCCATGGAACTACCTGACTGGGTGCCCGCGGGTGTCGAGGTGACCGTGCCGAACGCGGCCCGTATGTACGACTACACGCTGGGCGGCTACCACAACTTCGCCGTGGACCGGGAGTACATCGAAAAGGCGGAACAGGCGATGCCCGGCATCGTCCCGCTGGCCCACGCGAACCGGGCATTCGTCGGCCGGTCGGTGCGCTGGCTGGTCGACAAGGGCATCCGGCAGTTCCTGGACATCGGCTCCGGCATTCCCACACTGGGCAACGTGCACGAGGTCGCCCAGCACGCGGCACCGGACTCGCGGGTGATCTACGTCGACATCGACCCGGTGGCCGTCGCGCACAGCCAGGCGCTGCTGGCCGGCAACGACCTGGCCGTGGCCATCCAGGCCGACCTGCGGCAGCCCTCAGACATCCTGTACTACCCGGATGTCCTGGCACTGCTGGACTTCTCCCAGCCGGTCGCGGTGCTGATGAACGCCGTGATGCACTTCGTGCCCGACTCCGACGATCCGGTCGGCATCATGGGCGGGTTCCGGGAGCCGCTGGTGGCCGGCAGCTACCTCGTGATGACACATGGCAGGGAGGCGCCGGACACCGCGCAGGAACAGGAGAAGGTGGCCAAGCTCTACGAGTCCACCCCGACCTCGTTCCACCTGCGCGACGAAAACCACGTGCGCCGCATGTTCGACGGCTTCGAGCTCGTCGAGCCGGGCATCACGACGGTCACCCTGTGGCATCCGGACCCCGATGAACGGGACGACCCACCACAGGACTCAATGCTCGCGGTCGTCGGCCGCAAACCCTGACCCACAACGGCGTCAGTTGATTACCAAATGACCGGGCAGGATGACGTTGTGTCGCAGTTGCGTGCGAAGGCCGCGGAAGGAGAGAGTGCCGCTTTCAAACTTCCTGTTCCGAGGCTCCGGGAGGTGGAAGATTGGTCGGGGTTCGGTCTCGGAACGTTTTCGGATGATGAGTTGAATCGCATCCTGGCCTGCTGATCCCTCGGACATCCCCATGGACCTACGTGGGCGTAAAGGCCGCTTACGGCCCTCACTTATCGACGTGCGCGGCACCCTGATCGAAGGCGGCAGGCTGCGCGGTGCCGAACTGGTGGACCTCCGGATCGGCGGTGAACTGGTGAACGTCGTCGTGAACGGCGTGGACATCGGCCCGCTCGTGGAGGCCGAACTGAACCGGCGCATGCCCGACCGGGCGAAGATGAAACCGACCGACAGCGCGGGGTTCCGGACGGCCTGGACGATCCTGGAAGGACTGTGGACGGACACGGTCGCACGGGCGCGGACGTTCCCGGCAGCTGACCTGCACCGCGGCGTCGATGGCCAGGATGATCCTGGGCAACGCGTCGCCGTGGCATCCCTGGGACATGCCGTGGGACGAGGCGCCCGGCTGGGACGGCATCCCGTGGGACCGCTCGGTCCAGCCACCGCTGGACGAGGTACTGGCCGAACGCGCGAAGCGTCAGGCGATGGTCCGCGACGTCATCGAATCGCCCGACGACCAGCCTGCCGCGAACGTGACCAACACCGAACCCGGCTGGCCGCACTGTCGAACGTGGACTGATCGTCAGAGGACCTTGGCCAGGAACGACTTCGTGCGTTCGTGTTGCGGTGCTGCGATGACGTCGCGTGGGGCGCCCTGTTCGACGATCACACCGTCGTCCATGAACACCAGTGAGTCGCCGACCTCGCGGGCGAAGCCCATTTCGTGGGTGACCACGACCATGGTCATGCCGTCGTCGGCCAGCCTGCGCATCACCGCCAGCACGTCGCCGACCAGCTCCGGGTCCAGGGCGGACGTCGGCTCGTCGAACAGCATCAGCTTCGGGCGCATCGCCAGAGCCCTGGCGATGGCGACCCGCTGCTGCTGGCCACCGGACAACTCGCGCGGGTACGCCTTCGCCTTGTCGGCCAGGCCGACCAGGTCGAGCAGTTCCCGTGCCCGCTCGCGAACCTGGGCCTTGGGCTCCCGCTTCACCCGTTCCGGTGCTTCCACCACGTTCTGTAGCGCAGTCATGTGCGGGAACAGGTTGAAGCGCTGGAAGACCATGCCGATCTCCTGGCGCTTGTGGGCCACTTCGCGGTCGTGCAACTCGTGCAGGCGGTCGCCGCGCTGCCGGTAGCCGACCAGCTCACCGTCCACCCACAGCCTGCCGGCGTCGATCTTCTCCAGGTGGTTGATGCAGCGCAGGAACGTGGACTTGCCGGAACCGGACGGGCCGATCACGCACATCACCTCGCGCGGCCGGACCTCCAGCGTGATGCCCTTGAGCACTTCCAGCTTGCCGAACCGCTTGTGCACGCCGTCGGCCTTGACCATCGGCGTGCCGTTGGCCTCGGTCACGCGCGTACCCCCTCCTGGCGCCGGAAACCCAGTCTGCGTCGGACCCGGAGCGTGCCCCGGGAGTAGCGGCGTTCGATGTAGTACTGGCCGATGGACAGCACCGACGTCAGCACCAGATACCACAGGCTGGCCACGACGAGCAGCGGGATCTGCTTGAAGTTGTTGCCGTAGATGAACTGTGCGACGCCGAACAGGTCGTGCAGCGCCACGATGGTGACCAGCGACGTCGTTTTCAGCATCGAGATGGTCTCGTTGCCGGTCGGCGGGATGATCACGCGCATCGCCTGCGGCAGCACGATGCGACGCAGCACCATCAGCCGGGACATGCCCAGCGCCTCGGCGGCCTCGGTCTGACCGGGGTCCACCGACAGGATGCCCGCCCTGATGATCTCCGACATGTAGGCCGCCTCGTTGAGGCCGAGGCCCAGCGTGGCGCCGACGAACACCGGGATCAGCACGTTCGCGTCGAAGTACACATAGGACGGACCGAACGGGATGCCCAGCGACGGGAACCGGTACAGCAGGCCGATGAACGACCAGAACACGATCTGCACCAGCACCGGGGTGCCACGGAAGAACCACGTGTACAGCCACGCGATGCCGGACACCACTGGGTTCGGCGACAGGCGCATCACGGCGATGATCACGCCGAGCACGACGCCGATCACCATGGCCAGCACGGTCAGCTCGATCGTGACCAGCAGACCCTGCAGGATCTGCTGGTCGAACGCGTAGTGCCAGACGACGCTCCACTGCCACGCCTTGTTGGTGACCAGGCCGTGCACGAACATCGCCGCGAGCACCAGCAGGATCACCGCCGCCACCCACCGCCCTGGGTGGCGGACGGGGATGGCGACGATCTGCTCGGACGGAGTCCGCTCGCCGGGTTCGGAACCCCGGTCCAGCGGCTCGGATGTGGAAACCGACACGTCCGGCCCCTAGCTCTGTGCGCCGTTGAGCCCCGCCTTCTGGATGGCGCCGGAGCTGACCCCCCAGTGCGTCAGGATCTGCTGGTAGGTGCCGTCGTCCATGAGCTTCTGCAGGGCGGCCTGGACGGCGTTCTTCAGCGTGCCGCCGTCCTTGGGCACCGCGATGCCGTACGGCGCGGTGGCCAGGTCGCCGCCGACCTTCTTGAACACGCCACCGGTCTGCGCCAGCGCGTAGTCCACCACCGGGCTGTCCGCCCGGTCGGCGTCGATGCGGCCGGCCTGGAGTGCCGAGTTCACGTCGGTCTGCTTCGGGAAGCCCTTGGCCACCGGCGCCGGCTTGCTCGCGTCCTGGCACGCTTTGACCACGGAACCGTCCACGTCGGGCTTGGACAGCTGGTCGAGCTGGGTGGTGCCCTGCTCGGCGCCGACGGTCTTGCCGCACAGGTCCTGCGTCGACGCGATGTTCTTCGGGTTGCACGAGGTCACCATCGTCGACGTGCCCGCGCTGAAGTAGTTGACGAAGTCGACGGTCTGCTCGCGTTCCTTGGTGTCGGTGAACGACGACATGCCCAGGTCGTAGCGGCCAGCCTGGATGCCGGCGAGGATGCCGTCGAAGCTGGCGTTGACGAACTTGACCTTCAGGCCGAGCGTCTGGCCGATGGCGGTGCCCAGGTCGACATCCATGCCGATGATGGCGCCGGACCCGGTCGCGGTGAACTCGTTGGGCGCGTACGAGGCGTCGGTGGCGACCGTCAGCGTGCCCTTGGACTTGAAGTTGGCGGGCACCTGTGCCGCCGATGCCTGGTCGACCTGCGCGTTGACGGCCATCGGTGCCGGATCGGGCTTCTGGCTGATCTGGCCCACGGTGCAGCCACCACCGCTCCCACCGCCGGCCTGGGCTGGTGGCGGCGACGTAGAGGCACCGCACGCGGCCAGAACCAGCGCCGCGACCGCTGCCGTCACCACACCCACAGAGAGCGATGACACACGGTGACGAAGGACCATGACGACACTCCTCGGTAAGTAGCACTGCCGCCCGTTCGGAGTCAGGTGTCCGTCCGTTCGGCCTAGTGATGGCGAAGCTTTGTTGAATCCTGCCACTCGAACCAGCGGTCGCAAAGTCACATCACGTAATCGTCACAGCTCGGTGATGAAGCCAGCTGCCCGTTTCGTCTGACCGGCGTGCCAGTTCGGTCACGCTCCGAAGCCACAATTCGCCGCACGATGCTCAGGGTCGGGCAACAATTGTCGAGGGGTGTGGTTCCCAACGGTTCTACCGATTGCGTTCGGCGGTCGCCGTGACCCCATTCCCCCAGAACAGAACGGTCTCGCTGGAGCAGCATGACCACTCCGGCGAGACCTTCTGAGCTGCGCCCCCGGCAGGAGACCGACCCGCGACAATCCGCGCAATTCGTCGTGAGGTCGCGGCGGCATCGGTGATCACTGGGCGGC
This sequence comes from Pseudonocardiaceae bacterium, assembly GCA_036279295.1. Lineage (GTDB taxonomy): Bacteria > Actinomycetota > Actinomycetes > Mycobacteriales > Pseudonocardiaceae > DATEPR01. The sequence goes on from DASUJK010000210.1 coordinate 31,211, forward strand.
GGGGGGTTCGTGGTGGTTCACGCCCGCTCGTTCGGCCGGATCACTGTGGAAACCTTGCCGGTGGTGTCGCTGCGGGGCAGGTCGCACCGGCCTCGCCGGGTCCGGGTCCGGCGTGGGGCCTTGGCCGTACCGCCCACCGGGTCACAACTCCAGCATCGAGGAGGCGGGCAACCGCGCGCCGGCGCGTTCGACGATCGTGTCGAGGTCGAACCCATCACCGGATGCCTTGTCGAACACCGTCGTGGCGCCGACATCGACGCGGAACACGCCGCCGTGGCCGGGGATCAGCCGGAGGCCGGCCAGACGCCGGCCGTAGGTGGACAGCAGGGCGTGTGCGGTCATCTCCGCTGCGGGCAGCAGGCCGCAGGGCACGCGGTACTCGATCTGCACCTCGGTGTCAGCCATTGCTTCCGGGCGCTCCTTTCCGCCGGGCGGGTTCACAGGGGGACGGCGGCTGGACCCGTCATGTCGGGGTGGCGGTCGTGCGGCCGCGGTGGGCGTGTCCGGTGCGGGCCACGTGGGCCGCGGTGACGGTGGCGAGGAGGTGGAGCAGGGCGGCGACGATGGCGATGGCGGCCAGTTCGGTGTGGGACTGCCCGAATTGGTGGACGAGCTCGCGGATGTCCAGGACCGTGAAGGCCAGCATCACCGCGGCGGTGAGGGCGGCGAGCCAGGGCGTGGCGATGGTTAGGATCGCGATGGCCAGCAGGACGGACACGACAACTGCGGCGGCGACCAGGGCGGGTGATTCGAGGTTGAGGCCGAACACCAGTTCCGAGCGTTCCGCCGCTTCGGCTGCCGGGCTGCCCTCGTGGCCGCTGTCGGCGTCCGTGCCGCCCCCGTGATCGGCATCCTGATCCTGTCCGTCGTCGGCGTCCGTGTCGCCCTGTCCGGCAGCGGTGCCGGGCGCGGCCGGGCCGGTGGCGGCCGGCGGCCGCTCGGCCGCGTGTTCGGTGGCCTCGGAGTGGTGTTCGATCACCACTCCGATCGCGAACGCCGCCGTGGCGGCGAGGACCAGGGCGGCTGCGGCGAGCCGGGCGAGTGAGCGGATCACGATGACATCCCTGCGGGGTGGGCGTCCGCCGGTGGCGGCTGTCGACGGTAAGGACGCCGGGGGTGCCGATTTGATTGCACCGGGTGCGTGATGGTGGGTGGTGCAATCAATTCCGGTGTCGTTGCGTCCCTGTCCGTGGAGGGTGTGTCGTGTCGTGGAGGTCGGTGAACGGGATGGGCGGTCGCGGTGTCGATCAGGAGCAGTTCCTGCAGGCGACCCTGCGCCACGCCGACGTGCTGCACGCCCTGGCCCGGCGGTTGGCGCCGCGCCCGGCGGACGCGGCCGACATCGTGCAGGAGACCTATCTGCGCGCTTACGCGGCCTGGCGGCGGCAACGCCCTGAGGACACCGGCGCGTGGCTGGCCACGATCTGCCTGAACGTGGGCCGCGACCACCTGCGCCGCCACCTCCGCCACCCGACCGCGCCGGGACCCGTCCCCGACCTGCCCTCGGTGCTGGACACCGAGCAGCAGGCGCTGGACCACCAGGCCACCGACCAGGTCCACGTGCTGCTGATGACGCTGCCCGAGGCTCAGCGGATCGCGATCACTCTGATGGACGTGTGCGGATTCACAGCCGGGCAGGTCGCCGTCATCACCGGCGCCCCTCGGGGCACGGTGCTGGCCCGGGTGCACCGCGGACGCAAGCGGCTGGCGCTGAGCCTGAACCGGGACGGCGCGATGCCGGCCCAACGGGAGGCGCGCGATGAACCATGATCCGGAGCAGTGGGCCGCCGCCTACCTGGAAGGCATGCCGGCGCGGGAACGGGTGCGGTTCGAGGGGCATCTGCTGACCTGTGAGGCGTGCTGGCGGGAGATCTCCTTGGCCCGGGCGGGCCGGGCGCTGGCGGAAAGCCTGCAGGAGCGGGCACCGGCGGGGCTGCGTGAGACCGTCCGCGCCTCGGTCGCGGCGGCCGGTGACGCTCAACCCGGCGGCGGCCGCCGGCGCACCAGCATGGTGACCGCGGCGGCGGTGGTGGTCGTGCTGCTGGGGGCACTCGCGCTGTGGCGGCCCTGGCAGCACCCCGGCCCCACCGTGGCGGCGCCCGGGTCGACGGCGGCGTCGGGGTCGACGGTGGCCGAGGCGGTGGCCCGATTCCGCCAGGAGCAGCTACCCGGCACCGCGATTCCGGCGCAACGCGCCCCCGACCTGGGCGCATTGGGCCTGCGGCTGGTGGGCGCCGCGGCCGGCACGCTGCACGGGGAGGACGTGACCGTGTTCGCCTACCGGGCCGGCTCGGGCAGCAGGCTGGAGATCTACCGCAGCGCCCACCCGATCCCCGAAGCCGGTGAGGCGCACGAACTGGAGGGCGACGAGGACGCCTGGCGCACCGAGGTGGACGGCCTGACCGTGATCTGCGGCCCGGCCACCCACACGGTGTTGCTGATCGGCTCGGATCCCGGCCTGGTCGACCAGGCCGGCGCGCTACTCGAACTGGTCTGACCACCCCAGCCCGACGACCGCGGAGGGCCACGTGAGCTCACCCCCACCCCGACCGACTCGTTCGTGGCGGACGGTGGTCGGCTGGACCGCCGCGGTCGTGGCCTGCGGTGCGTGCTGTGCGGGACCGCTGCTGGGGGCGTCTGGCGGGCTCGCCGCGCTGTTCGCGGTGGCCGCGATCTGGGTCCCGGCCCTGGCCGGGTTGGCCGTGGCCGCCCCGCTCGTCGGATACCTGGTCCACCGCAGGCGCCGGGCCGCCGCCCGGCGCGCGGCGCAGCGCCCGGTCGATCTGGGAGTCCCGGACGTGCGGCGCGGTTGACCTTCGAGTCGACTGGAAGGTTTACCGTCGGGGTCGTGAGCACGTACCGGTCACCGTGTCCCCAGCGGTGCCCGCCGCAGCTACGGCTGGGACCGCACCGAACTCACCGGCATCAGCGGGGCTCGAATCTGGTGCGGACATGGCGTTTTCGCCCACAACCTGGTCAAGATCGGTGCTCTCATCGACATCCCGAGCGACTGAACCACCCGGGCACCGGAGCACGAGGAAGACCGACAGGCCAACCCAAGCACCCGGCAGACCGAAGTGATGACGGCCCGGCCGAGCTTCTTCCGTAGGTCCCGCGCGTAGGTGTCCACATCGGCATCACAACGGAACCCGGGGGTCCCATGCGGGCGGTGCCGCGCGTTCCATATGGCGCACGTGCTGGCAATCCACCGCTCGTCGAGCCGCGGAGGGCTGCCGCGACCACCTGAATGAGGCGCCGATTCCAAGAATCTCTAAGAAATAACCGAGACGCTGTGCATATGCGCCATGAACCCTCCATGAAATCGGCGCCGCCGAAGGTTGCAGGCACACCAACCGTATCTAGGTTCCGATTTCACGGTCAATAATTGGAATGGCACCCAGAGTGACGAACCGAACGTTTCGGACCCGCTGATGGTTCCGCTCCAGGTAGCGTCCCGATCACTTCGAATGAACCAACCTCGTCTCCGGAGGTGCTGTCGTGCGTCGAGCTCTCGCCCTCGCCGTCACCGGCGCGTTAGGCGCTCTGCTCACCATCACCATGGTCGACGTTCCGGCGTCGGCCACCCCCGCATCATCGACCACCCACCGAGTCTGTTCCGCGGCGTCGGCGGGTTTCGCGGCCTGTGACTCGTGGGTGCACGCCAAGGTGTCCGCCAAGCCGGCGGCCACCACCCCGACCGGCTATGGCCCCGCCGACCTTCAGTCGGCCTACAACCTCGCGGCCGCCTCGGCGAGCAACGGAACCGGGGTCACGATCGGCATCGTCGACGCGTTCGACGACCCGACGGCCTTCGCTGACGTCAACACCTACCGCGCCCAGTTCGGGATCCCGGCGTTGGCGTCCTGCACGCCGAACACCATCCGCTCGGCCACGACACCCTGTTTCGCGAAGTCCAACCAGACCGGCGGCACCACCCCGCCGCGCAAGAACGGTTCCTGGGCCCAGGAGGAGTCGCTGGACGTGGACATGGCCTCGGCCATCTGCGCGCACTGCAACATCCTGCTGGTCGAGGCGGACACCAACTCGCTGGCCAACCTGGGCGGCTCCGTCAACGAGGCGGTGGCGCTCGGTGCTGCCGTGGTGAGCAACAGTTACGGTGGTGGCGAGGCATCCGGGGAGGTGGCCGAGGAGAACCAGTTCTACAACCACCCTGGTGTCGCGATCACGGCCAGCTCCGGCGACGGCGCCTTCGGTGTGGAATTCCCCGCGGCGTCCCAGTTCGTCACCGCGGTCGGTGGCACCAGCCTGGTCCGCGCCACCAACGCTCGGGGGTGGAGCGAGACCGTGTGGAGCGGTGCCGGGAGCGGCTGTTCGGCGTTCATCACCAAGCCGGCCTGGCAGCACGACACCGGCTGTGCCCGCCGCACCGTCGCCGACGTGAGCGCCGTCGCCGATCCGAACACCGGTGTCGCGGTGTTCGACAGCACGGCGTTCCAGGGCCTGAGTGGCTGGCTGGAGTTCGGCGGCACCAGCGTCGCGTCCCCGATCATCGCGTCGGTGTACGCGTTGGCCGGCAACGCCTCGACCGTCACCTACGGCTCGTTCCCGTACTCACACACGGCGTCACTGAACGACGTGACCAGCGGCAGCAACGGCACGTGCGGCAGCTACCTGTGCACCGGCACCGTCGGCTACGACGGCCCGACCGGACTGGGCACACCGAATGGCATCGGCGCGTTCTGACCGGTCCACCGACGGTGGCGTGCAGGGGGTTACCCCGGCGCGCCACCGTCGCCTGCCCGGATCAGAATCGTTGCCTGCGTCAACGAAGCGGACCCAGTTGGTAGCCGTGTCCCCGCACGGTGGTGATGACGGTCCTGCCGAGTTTCCGGCGTAGGTAGTGCACATAGGTGTCCACGATCTGGACGCCCGCGCCGTCGAACGCCAGCACCCGCAGTTCGTCACGGGAGAAAACTCTGTTGGGCCGCCTGGCCAGGGTGGCCAGCAGCGCGGTTTCGCGGGCTGACAGTGCCACCGGCCCGTCGGGCACCGTGACCTGCCGCAGGTCGACGTCGAGTGCGCCGCCGGGCACCCGCAGACATCGATCAGTGTCGACGTGCCTGCGGCACAGTGCGCGCAACCGGGCGAGCAACTCGCCGTCGTCAAACGGCCTCGCCAGATAGTCATCGGCACCGGAATCGAGTACGGCGACCCGATCAGCGGGATCGCCCAGTTCGGACAGTACGAGGGTGGGCGTGAGCATTCCGTTCAGCCGCAACGACACCAGCAGGTCCAGGCCGTCGATGTCCGGAAGCCCACGGGCCAACACAACCACGTCGTAGGCGTTCGTCAGACCCAGGCGTAGGCCGCGTCGTCCCTCGGCCGCCACGTCGACCTCATAGGAATCACCCGACAGCAACCGAACGAGCAGCGCGGACAGCTCAGCGTCGTTCTCGACCAAAAGCACACGGGCCGCGGACGGTGGACCCGAAAAGGGCTCGACGACCCCGCCACCCATGTCCACCTCCTTCCCCGCCCCGCGTCGCGCCGCGTGCCAAGGACGACGCGACGCGGGACTCCGGTGGGCGGCATGGCCGCCGGGCAAGGCGAGGGAACCCGACAGCCCCCGCGTCGACACGTGGCGAGGTTGCCCACCATCGACGGTGCCCACCATCGACGGTGCCAGACACACGGCAGTGCCAGCACCGAGACAGGAGATCAACACCCCCTGGGACAGGCCTGCCGTCATAGAGTCCACCATGGACTCGTGCGCTGACGGCCACCCATCGAACCGCCGTGTCCTACCCGGACACCGCGAGGGAAGGGAGGACAGGCGACGGCACAGAAGCCGCCGCCCGTCCCAGCGGCGTCAACCTGGGGGTTGTGGTCAACGCCACGTCGGGTGGCCGCGCGGATCAGTGCGGGGCGTGGGTCGCCGACGCACCCGTCGGGTGCGTGACCGGCGCTCCGGTGGGCTGGGTGGCCGGCGGACCGACAGGGTGCGTTTCAGGGGCACCGGTGGGGTGACCGGTGCTGGCCTCGTGGCCACCCGCCGAATTGCCCGGCGCGGTGTCCACCGCGGACGCGCCGACACCCTGAGCGGAAGACGACCTGGAGTGCGTGGCCTTGACCAGCGCCGCACAATAAGCATCCACCTTGGTCCTGCCACCCGCGGCGGTGATCAACGCCGTGAACGCCGGATTCTGCAGAGCCTTGCCGTGATCGGAACCCGCACCCGCGGTGTAGGCATGGCACAGACCCACCAACGACGGCGAGGGCGAGCCCTGGTGCGCCGAGGAAGCCGTTCCCGACCCAGGCCTCCCACCATGGGCGCCGGCCGCGCCGGCCGCAGAACTGGACGTCGGGGCCGGCGTCGAGGGGTTGTTCGACGGTGACGCCAGATGGCCGGCCACAGCAGCCGTGGCAACCCCACCCACGGCGAAGACCGCGGCCGCGGCGGCCGCGATCTTCACCGTGAGCAGCTTGGCCAGCATACTTTTGATCATCGAGGGGCTCCTGGGTTTGAGGACGGTGTCGCGATGAGCCGCCGCCAGGAACGCCGCCGCGGCCCTCTGTTCGCCGACGAGTTCGCCGTCGCGCGGTGGGGCGGCCGCGGCGGCGAGCAGGCCGACCAACGTATCCGGCACGATCACCGGCGCACCGCGCAGCATGCGGGCTGCGGTACGCCGGTTGATCCGGGGCTGTTGGTGCTTGCTCATCACACCTCCCTCAGCGTCGAGGCACCCAAAAACGTCACACCCGCCCATCCACACGCCGGGCCAGGGTGCGAAGTCCCCGGTAGAGGGCGGTGCGCACCGCGCCCGGTCGTTTGCCCAGGATCGCCCCGGCGGCCGTGGCGTTCATGCCCATCACCACGGCCAGCACGACCGCTTCGGCCTGGTCCGGTGGTAGCGACGCGATCAGCGCCAGCGCCGCGTCGGTGCTCATCATCTCGATCGCCGCCTCCGCGGTGTCCTGCCCCGTGGCCTGCTCGGGAAACCATTCGGTCGGCACCGCCACGGCCGGGTGTCGGCGAGCTTTCCGCAGGTGGTCCAGGGCGCGGCGCCGCGCGATCGTGGCTGTCCAGCCACGGAAACCGTCCGCGTCGCCGGAAAAGGACCGTAGGTCCCGGGCGATCTGCAGCCATGCCTCGGACGCGACGTCCTCCGCGTCCTGCCCGACCAACACCCGCAGGTATCGGTGCAGGTTGGGCTGCACCGCCCGGTACAGCACGCGGAAGGCGTGTTCGTCACCACGTTGCGCCAGCACGATCGCGGCAGCGACATCGCCGTCAGCGGGTGTCACCGGTGGCCGTGGGTTGGCACGCTTGGGGACCGACTCCAGCACGTCACCCATCCTCTGCGGTCTGCCCCACCGCGGTATCCGCGACATCATGGCCCAGTCTCCCGGCGCGCGAAAGCCCACCCCGATCCGGCCGTCCCCACGGGCCCGCGATGCGCACCGGGTAGGGCGCACTCGCCGGCCCGAGCCGCCCGGCAGGAACTAGGCCGTCGAGGCGAGGTCCGACGCTGACATGTCCGTCCACCACGGACCTGGTCGCAGGTGCCCGCGCGGCCGGCCTGACCTCGGTCTCGGTCACAAAGAGCCACCACGGCCGACCACTATGGACCGGCGGTCCCGAGCCCTCACACGTAGGTGACGACTTGGTTTCGTCGGCCGGCCCGATGCTGCCTGCGCGACTCGCGTGGGGCACTATCCACCCCGTCCCAACCTTCCATCGACCATCCCGGAGCCCCGATGCCCACCACACTCACCGGCCGAGTGCTGATCTCGGCCGCCCTCGCGCTGGGAGCGACCCTGTTGGCCGGCACGGCTGCCCTGGCGGCACCACCGCACTGGAGCCCCCGCCCCGATGACAACCGGGCCACGGCCCACGCCGGCAACGTCACCACATGCTCGGCCGCCGGCTTGCCGGGTAAGACCATCACGCTGCCGGGCCTGGAGGACTCGTCCGGAACCCGGGTGACCATCACCGCGAGCGACATCCCAGCCGGCGACAGCATCGTCGCCGTTGTCGTGAAGGGCGGCCCCGGCTACAACGTGTACCAAGGGCTGACCGCGTGGACCGACCTGCACTCGCCGCTGAACGTCGGCGGTCAGATCCCCACCATCAGCCACTGGTTCGCGTGCGTTACCAACAGTGGCACCACCGTGACCACCACAACCACGGGCGCCACCACCACCACCACCACGACGCCTGGCGCGCCGGCCACGACCACCGGTGCGAATGGTGGTACCGCGTCGGGCGGCACGACCACGTCCAGCGCCGCTGTCGCCGGGGCGACCACCACGACCACGCCGGGCACGAAGCAGCTGGCCTTCACCGGATTCGGCGACGGCTGGTTGATCTGGGTCGGCGTGCTACTGCTGATCGCCGGAGCCGGCGTGGTGGCACTGCCCAGGCTGGCCGGGCGCCGCTCCTGACCGCACACGCCTGACGGCTCAGCACCAGCCACACCAATGTCGCGAATTCCGAGCGCCTGGTGCCAGGCGTTCGGAATTCGCCCACGCACCAGGAACCGGATCGACCGGATCTGCCTGATGATCGGCCGCAGGTGTCGTGCCCGCGTCGACGCGCGCCCTTCACGAACCACAGCCCGTGGTCAGAGTCCGGTACGCACAGCCTTGTGCGGAACAAGGGCCTCGGGCGCCTGGGTGTTCTCCAGTCGTGTGCACGAGCCGGACACCGCCACCGTCGTGCGCGTGTCCGACGGTGAACTGCTGATCACTGACGGCCCGTTCGCGGAGTCCAAGGACCACCTCGGCGGCTTCCGTGTCACTACATGGCCGCCCGCCCTCTCCCCCTATGTCGGGCTCAGGCCGACCTGTACCCCGCGGAGGTGGCGCTGGCCGCTTCCAAGGTCGACGACAGCGTGCGCCCAGACCTGCGCCTGGCCAACTTCGTTGCCGTCATCCGGCGTATCAAGCGACGATTCCCGGTGATCGTCTGGCAACAAGGTGTGCTCGGCGAGGCCGCTGTCGACGTGGCGCAACGGTGGAGTGCCGGTGCCGATAGCTCCAAACTTTTGCCCGTATTTGGCCGGGCGAGCCGGATTCAACCGCAGAACGCCATAGTCAGCCGCACAGACGAGTAACGCCCCCGACCCGGTTCGTTCCTGGTCAGGGGCGTTCTTTGTGCTGGTCAGAGTACGCGCCCCCGGCACGGCTCGTACAGCATCCGCACGAACCCGACGAGCGTCTGAGCTGCAGATATCCGCAGCGTTGACGATCCAACGGCGTAGGCGAGTTGCCCCGCAAGCCTGATTGACCGCCGAGGACACGGCTGTGTGGCTTCGGCAACACCGGCCCGCATCACCGCACCGCACACCGGTTCGTGGAGCTAACGGCAAATCGACATCATGTGGCATGATCTGCTGGTGAGGTCGAGGCGCGCTCAGGTGCGTAGGGTGGTCGTGGCGGTGTTGGCTGCCGCTGGTCCCGCCTTTCTGGCGACCGGTGTGTCGGAGGCCTCGATGAGCGGCCCTCATCTGATCTTGATCGTCATGAGCGTTCTCGCCGCAGGTGGGCTGGCCGGAGTAACGACGCCCGTCAAAAAAAATCTTTCGAAAATGCCCATTGAGACGAGCACTTTGGACGGTCGTTCATGCTGCTCAGGCCAGTGGGGTCGTTAGTTGGGGCCTGCGGGTAGGCGCAAATGTCGTTTATCTGAAGGTAAAATGCCTGTTGGATCAAGATCCTAGAAATTTTCTAGCATGTCATTTGGATGCCCCATTTCTGTCGTGGTACCAGCGCGACATCTGTCCTGACTGCCAGGCTCAGGCGCTGGAACCGGGGTGACGGCCGGTTGTGATATAGGCGGTGCCTCACTATCACGTCTAGCTAGGACGGTTCGTGCTGTTGGCGCAGTGTGCTGTCCATGAGTTGGCGGATGTGGGTTCGGGTCGCGTCGGTTGAGACGCTAGCGGTCTGGAGTCGGAGGAACTTGCGGTAGGCAGCTCCGACTCCTCGCCGTTAGCGGGCGACGTGACCCTGCCGTAGCGGCGGAACATCCACCGTGTCTCCGGTGTGCCGGCGAAGTCCAGCATTCGCCATGCCGTGGCGGCTAAGGCCCTGTTCAAACAGGTCACCGTAGCGGTGATTGCAGGAATGTCCAACTTTTGTCTACAACCAAGTGGGGTTGTCGCCCGGTGCGACCTGGAGGGTATCCGCATTTGAACGGCCAACGAGCCGTCCGACATCGAGGCTGGCTAACCGCCTCGACATGCCGGGCGTAACAGCAAGCTTGTTGTCAGCGAAAGACACATCGTCCGCCTGTTGCTAGCCGGTACCACCGGTAGTGTCAGAGCCAGGGTGACGTGCCCCGTCACGGCGTAAGGGAGTCCGAGTGCGTCTAGCATCGCTCGATATTGCAGGCCTACGCAGTATCGATAACCAAATTCTTGGTGACTGCGGAAACTTCAACGTCCTGATTGGTAAAAACAATTCCGGAAAATCCAATCTCCTCTCTGCCATCGGACAATTCTTTTCCTTCCTGGCCAAGCGGGAGCTTGCCATAAAACGGCCTCCCCTTGGCGTAAAGCAGGACTTCTATCGGCAGGGGCCTGCGGAGTCAATTTCTTTGCGTGGAACTCTTAATATCGACGCAGGAGTGCTGCAAGAAGTATACGGCCTTATAGCTGCAGAATCACCTCAGGTGAAGCAGGCAATCCCTGTCGTTGGGGCGTCAGACGTTGTCGATATCGAACTCGAGTTCTTGGCAGGTCCTGATAGATTCGGGTATATTAAGGCGATTCGCCACCGCCCGATTGATGGCGAGGGAATGCGATCTATTGGAACCGCTCGCACTTTGCTCGAATTGCCTACCGACATCGCCGGGGCGCTGGCGTCAAGGGCTGAGAAATCTCGGCTCTTGGCTGAAGATGCTTCCATTCTAGATGGTGTTCGGCTGGATCCCGATGAGTGGGTATTGATGCGAAGGGGGGGTCGTGGCGCAGTTGTATATGGTCTTCGCGAGCTGTCCCAGCCGCGAATACGAGAGATTCAAGGTATTGCTGCGCGGGTTGAAGATCCGGCCGAAGCGTCTCGCGAATTGGAGCTACTGACTAGTCGGCTACGTGTCCAGCAAGATGAACTTGAATCGGAAAAGTTGCCCGGTATGCTAACAGTTTTTGCCGGCGAGGTGAACTCTGTTCCAGAGCACATCAAATACTTGCTCCAAAAATTTGGCGAATTTCGTGTGCTCCACCTGATCGACCGTCGCGAACCTATCGGGCGTGCCGAAGCTGGGAGACTACTTCAGCTAAAGATGAGCAGGGGGGGTGGCGAGACGCTTAAGGCTATCCAGCAGACTGTTTCTTCGCTGCTCGGGGTCGAAATTGACGCCTTTGCGAGTGACGCTCCTGAGCGGCTGCAAGGCCGTCGGAACTACTTGCCGGACGCAGAACTGGACGTCGATGAATTCCTTGTGCAAGTGAACGGTTCTGGAATTCGAGAAGCGCTTCGTCTAGTGCTCGACCTGGAATTCCAGCGACCGGACTTGCTTTTGGTCGAGGAGCCAGAAATTCACCTTCACCCGGCCCTTGAGGTCGCTATGATGCGCTACCTGAAAAGTGTGAGCATGTCCACGCAAGTGTTCTTGACAACGCACTCCACTAACTTTCTGGACACTGGCGACATGCGAAACATATATATGATCCAGAAGAATGAAAGCACGCTTGTTAGACACTTGAATATCGATGATGCCGAGTCGGAGATTCCGAAAGAACTAGGTATTCGACTTAGCTCTATATTCATGTTCGACCGGCTCATTTTCGTCGAGGGGATATCAGACGAACTCGTCTTGCGAGCGTTCGCTCAGAGCCTCGGGTATAATCTCGGTCAAGCGAATGTTGGATTTGTAGTTATGGGCGGCGCTCGAAATTTTACTCACTATGCGGCCCAAGCCACGATCTCACTTCTCACTAAGCGACAGGTTAAGTCACTATTCGTTCTCGATCGAGACGAACGGGAACAGATTCAGATAGAAAAATTGCTCGGCCAACTTGGCGGTCAAGCTGGTTTGCATGTATTGAAAAATCGGGAGATCGAAAACTATTTGCTTGACCCTGTGTCGTTGGCCGACTTTATTGGCCAAAAATCCATACGTGCTGGACTGCGTGCCGTTGAGGTTGGTGCTAGCGAGGTGGCGGAAAAGCTCCCGATCATTGCAGAGAATCTCCGCGAGACAACTCTGATGAAGCGAGTAGCTGCGCAATTGTGTGGTGTACACAGAGTTGATCGCAACAAGCTATTCGAAGAAGCTGATCGAACGACATTGATGGATGCTGCAGTCTCTGCAATTTCAGATCTAGAGGAAAGTATAACTGCGCTCAAGTCTCAAGTTTCCGAGATGGTGCACGATTCGGAAAGTGAGATATCGGGAATGTGGGAGTCTCACAAGATGTCGATCGCGCCCGGGCATGAGATACTTGACAACCTTCTGAAGGAGTATGGACTCCGTTTCAATAAAGACAGGGATAGTGGGGATCTTGCGCTTCTAATTCCTAAGGACAGGATTCCTTCAGAGATCAAGGAAATGTTGCGTACGATTACTTCATAGACTTGGTCTGGATAGCGTTGCGCGGGTCGCTAGTTGGCCGATTGTCGTCGTATATTTAGCCGCTATTCGAAGACTGAAGGGGTCTCTCGATTGCGGCCGATTTAGTCCGGATACCTCACGGCGTTTGATCGGCGCATGGATGATTCGGTGAGTAATTGTTGGATGTAGGCTCGTGTCGCTTCGGTTGAGAGGCTATCGGTCTTCAGTCGGAGGAACTTTCGATAGGCGGTGCCGACCTCTTCGCCGTTGGTGGGTGCGGTGACTCTGCCGTAGCGGCGGAACATCCACCGTGGCTCTGGTGTGCCGGCGAAGTCCAGCATTCGCCATCCGTGTTGGCTGCCGACCAGGCGCGAACGGGATCGTGGCAGTACCCGGATGGTCACCGGACTGTGCTCCATCATCGCCAGGAGATGCGCCCACTGTGCGGCCATCACGGCGGGTCCGGCGACTGGTGAGCGGAGCGCCTGCTCGGCGATGACCACGTGGTTCGGCAGCAGGGGCGGTCCGGTTAGTCGGTGCTGCCGCTCTGCCAGCGCGGCGACTCCGTTGTCGACGTCTGTCTGGTTCTGACGGTACGTGTTGAGTCGAGCAGTGAGCACGGCGTGGGTGTAGGCGGACGTTTGCAGTAGTTCCGGGATGTGGGTGGTCGCAACCTCGCAGACCCGGGTTGCGGCGGCCTCCCAGGCGAGTTGTTCATGGTGCCAAGCGGCGAAGTCGGCTGCTTCCCCTCGGTTGCGGACCAACTGAGCGAGGGGGAGGACGTCCGATCCGGGGTCGTCATAGAGCAACGTCATCGCCCGCACCAGTGGCGGGGGCACGCCAAACTGGCCGTTCTCCATCTCCTTCAGCATATCGATTGGCACAATCAGTTGGCGGGCGGCGACGCGGAGCGCGAGTCCCTTTTTCTCGCGCATGGTCCGGAGTCGCCGCCCGAGGTGTTGGCGCGCTCGCAGGTCGTCGGTGGAGACGGGCACTCCATCATCCTTCGATCGACCAGGACTCCACCGGGCGCCAGTTGTCGCCGGCAGAGTCGTACAGGTCGACCACGATCTTGGCGATCAACTCGCGCGAGGTCTGTTCGTCCAGCGCTACGGCGCACAGGGCCGCCCACACACGGCGGTAGGCGGCTACATGGGGTTTGTGGTCGGACAGGACACCGACCACGTGATCCTCGCGGTAGAGGACCGGCGGGCCGAGTGGAACGTCCAGCAGGGTGAAGGCTCCGTGTCTACTGCCGGCGACGCCTTGGCCGATCGGTATCACTCGCAGCGAGAGACCGTCGCGGACCGACATCCGCAGCAGGTGGTGGAGCTGGTCGGACATCGTCGCCGAGTCGCACAGCGGTGTCCGCAGCGCCCACTCGTGCACCAGCACCTCGACGTTGGGCAGCCGCAGCAAGCTGACGGCCTCTCGGCGGGCTGCGAACTCGGCGTCCGACGCCGTCGAGCCCTCGCCTCCGAGTAGCGCCCGCGCGTAGTCAGGAGTTTGGATCATCCACGGCACGATGTGTGGCTGGAACTCCAAGAGTCTCGTCGCGTCGTGCGCATGAATCAGGTAGGTCTGCCACTGTTCGTCACCCGACAAGTGCAGTGCCATGTCCCGGTGCGGCCGGCATAGTTCCAGCATTCGGGTTCGTGTTGCGCCTGCGATGCCGCACAGCCCAATCATGGACGCGATCTCGACGTCGCTCGCGACACGTAGCCCGGTAATGGTGCGGGACAGGGTTGACGGTACCCAATCCATCTTGGCCGCAAGTTCGTATCCTGTGAATCCTGCACTGTTCTGAGCCAGTTGCAACCGGCGACCCAGTTCTCGGCGCCGGATCGATGATTCTATAGTCACTGGCGTTGCCCTTCCATTGCGCGCATTGCCGTTCTCGATAGCTCTGTTCAGTAGATGTCGTACGGGCGCCACTCGATACAGGTTGGACGGCGTCGGATCCGAAGCCATTCGCTCAAGGCCGATCGCGCATCCGCGATCGGTATGGCTGCGGAGCGTGGGAATACTGAGCCTGTAGAGCCATTGAAGACCAGATAGACCTCTGGTAGCGGGCGCTTTGGGTTGTATGAGTTCGCGATGGACATCGTTGGATCGTTGTTGTCCGTGTAGTTCAGGGCTGCGAATCCGGTTGACGGTTGCGCGCTTACCCGCATTTGGTGGTCAGGGTACGGCCCCTCGCTCGACTGATGGAATTCGACGTCTCCGATTGCGACTGTCGTCTCCCAGTCCATGTGTTCCAAGTTCAGGATCTCGTTAATCAGTGCCGTGGACTCTCCGATTCCGTGCGCTACTCGTGCGACGCCGCTGGTCAGTGAAGCCGTCAAGATGAGCCGATCGGGGTACTCGTGATGCGTGGCCATCGGTGGGGATACCTACCCTTGAAATCTGGTCCACGGGGGTGGCTGGACGAACTGCTCAACCGTGGGGCCGCAGGGCGACGCGGTCTATGTCACTTTGGGCAAGCTGCATTCCCGCCGTGACATATCGCCTGGTCGAGGGCCATCAGCCTCGAAGGTTGTTCACCCAGTGGTGAAGACCGGTCACGCGGGTACTCTGGCTAGAGGCATAGCAGCAGCTCAGGACCTTGACGGGGGATCGAGATGAGCGCGCCCGGTCAGCGGGGAGGCGGACTACATGGTGGTGCCCGTCGCTGTGCGGGTTGCGGCACCGTCATCGCGGCTGACAACTCGGCGCGCTTGTGCAGCAGGTGTCACAGGGAGCAGCGCGACCAGCTCCGCACGCCACCCGCCCAGCTCAGAGATGAGTTCTTCGAGACTGACGAGTTTCGGTCGGCCTTCGAGAGCCAGCACATGGGCAAGGTCTTCAAGGCGTACCGCAACCATCCCCGCCATCTCCAGTTGCATGGCAAGGCGCTCAATCAAGAACTGCTCGGCCGTTGGCTCGGTCTTACGCAAGCGCAGGTGAGCAAGATTGAGAATGGCAAGCCTGAGCAGAACCTAGAGACGCTTCGGAACTATGCGCGCATTCTGCATTTGCCGCAGCACTTGCTTTGGTTTGACCTGCCCGGGCAGAGTCGACTGACTCTGTTCCGCGGGAACCTTCATAAGTCGGCAAGTGGCCTTTCCGTGCCGCAAGCTCGGGACGATTCGCTCATTGCCGCGACCGGTATGGACACGCTTGAACTACTACAGCGCGTACGGGCGTCCTCGATCAACCAGGCCACGATTGACGCGCTCGATATTACTGTCGAGCAGCTTTGCTGTGACTATGCACATGCTGATGCTGCCGAACTCGTAGACACCGGCAAGCAGTGGCTGAGCAGAGTAACCGAACTACTTGAGAACCGGCTCACGCTGACTCAGCATCGGGACTTGCTGAACAACGCCGGAATGCTCGCCCTGCTGGTCGGGTGCCTTGAATACGACATGGGCGAGGGGTCTGCTGCCGAAGCGACCCGACGGATGGCGATGAGCCTTGGTGCCGACTCTGGTGATCCCGCCATCGTCGGATGGGCGCATGAAATGCTGGCCTGGTTCCATCTGACCACGGGAAATCACCGGGCCGTCATCCCAGCAGCGGAAGCTGGAATCCTCGCAGCGCCGTCAGAATCTGTGGCCGTACAACTCTATGGCCAACAAGCCAAGGCGTATGCCCGGATGGGTCGTCCTGAAGAGGTGCACGCCGCCCTGGAACACGGCCGGGAACTGTTGGATCGCCTGCCGTACCCGGAGCGGCCCGACAACCATTTTGTGGTTGATCCGGATAAGTGGGACTTCTACGCCATGGACACGTACCGGATCGTCGGCGAGGACGAGCTGGCGCGGCGCAACGCCGACGAGGTGCTCCGTCGGAGTACGACCCCGGAGGGTGTCGTCATCGCCCCCATGCGTAAGGCGGAAGCTGAGCTGACCCTGGCAGTCATCGCCGCCCGGCAGGGTGACACGGACGGAGCGTCCGCGCTCGGCGCGCAGGCGTTGCAGGATGGCCGCCATAGTCGGCCCTCGCTGCTGATGGTCGCCGCTGAACTGGACGAT
The DNA here is from genome assembly GCA_036279295.1 of Pseudonocardiaceae bacterium. Lineage (GTDB taxonomy): Bacteria > Actinomycetota > Actinomycetes > Mycobacteriales > Pseudonocardiaceae > DATEPR01. The sequence goes on from DASUJK010000210.1 coordinate 47,747, forward strand.
GAGCTGCGCACCTATGGCCCGAACGCTGGAACGGAATTCCGGGCGTTGCTCCAAGATCTCAGGCGCCCCAAGGTGAACTGACTAGATCAACATTCAACGCAGGAATATGTGCTCTGAGATAATTCTTTCTGGGAATGCTCGTATGCCGTTTCATGCCCTTGACCTGGCGAAATTCTGGTAGCGGATATTCGTATGCCCAGGTTGGCATAGTTCTCCATTGGTGTTTCGGCCTTACTTGGGGGAGCGGCCCGCAATCAGCGGTCCGCAACCGCAAGTAAAGGACCCAAACAACTATGAATAACTCTCATTCTGATCGTTCATCGCGTTTGCTTTCGATCGCCGAGGTCGCCTGGCTCCTCGGTATCGACACCTCGAAGGTGTGTCGCGCTATCCGCCAGAGCAGGGTGCCGGTCGTTCGTCGCGGGCGGCGGCTGATGGTGCCGGCACACGCCCTGGCGCACCTGGCCGACAGCGCTGATCCGGCCCGGTCGAGCGGGAGGGGTGATGCCCGATGACCGGCGCCCAACCCAACCCCGATCACGACCTACAGGCCAGGGCGGCTGAACTGGACCCGCTTGAGCCGGTGCCCGACGACGCACTACGGGAACTGGTGACCCGCGACGGCTCATGCATGGCGCTCTACCAGCACGACCAGCAACCGGACTGGTCCGGCGACGAGATGACCGACCGGCAACTGGCCGCCCGGATCTGCGCCGACTGCCCGGTCCAGCGCGAGTGTCTGGAACTGGAACTGCGCACCTCCGGCGCTGCCACGCTGGGTGTGTGGGGTGCGCTGCCCGCCGAGGATGTGCGGGCGCTGTATCCGGCGTGGCGTGCACGACGTGACCAGGCTGCCGACCAGGGCGGTGAGCGGTCATGAACCTGCACCTGAGTGCTGCTGAACTGCTGGCCGGTGTCGGCGGGCTGGCCGGCGTGCTGTGGGTGTGGCGTGCTGGTGCGCGTCGTGCGAGGGCAGCGGCGGACGCGGCCCGATCGGGTGCGCGGCTGATGTCGCTGGCCGGTCGGGTCGCGTTCGTGGCCGTGGCGATCACGGGTGTCCAGTGGTTGATGATCACCCGTCCGGCCATCAGCGGGTGGGCGGTGCTCGCGGTGCTGGGCCTGCCGGCGCTGTTCGCCGCCCACACGCTGACCCGGGCACTCACGATCACGACACAGGACGTGCCGCGTCGCCGGGGTGGTGGGCGCCGATGAACGAACCCCACAACGCCCGGTCCGGGGTCGAACCGGTGGACCAGGTCGCCGCACAGGTCGACCGGCTGTGCTGGGCCGGCATCTTGCTCGGTTTGGCGTTCACGATGACCAACGTTCAGCAGTTCGCCGCGAACGGTGCCCGACCGTGGTCGCTGCCGTGGTGGTCGGCTTGGTTGCTGGACCCGATGGTGTCGTTGGTACTGCTGGCCATCCTGCGGGCCGAGCAGGTCACCGCGCGGCATGGTGTGCGGACTGGCGGCTGGTCGCGGGCGGCGAAGTGGTTCACGTTGGCGGCCACGTATGTCATGAACGTGTGGCAGGCGTTCACGGCCGGATCGCCTGCGCTGGTGGTGCTGCACTCGGTACCGCCCCTGGTGGTGTTCGTCGCGGCCGAAGCCGTCACCGACCTGCGGGACACGCTCGGGCAGGTGATCACCAGGCCGCAACCACCGGCTGAGGTCACACGGCGGACCATGTTCGCGGCCTACCTCGCCACAGCACGCGAGGCCCGAACACCGGACGTGACTGTGACACCGGCATGGGTGCGTGAGGTGACCGGCTGTTCGCGTGGCTTGTCCTCGCGGTTGGCCGCGACGCTGCGGGCCGACGCTACGGGGGTGAGCGCATGAACGCCCCCGACGAACGCACGCGGCCGGCCGTTCCTGACGCGCTACCCGTCGCCGCGTCCACTCGGGATGTCGAGTGGTCCGGGCCGGTGTATGACGGCGAACTGGTGGACGACCCGCCCACAACATCGCGGCGGAGCCGCATACGCCGGTTCATGAACTGGTGGCAGCGTTCACAACTCGTGCCCGCCGTTCTCCGGTCGCGGCAGGCCGCACGTCTCGCCGGCCGGGATGGCTTGGTGTGGCTGGTGCGTTGTCCGGTGCGGTTCACGGGTGCGGTGCTGCGCGGCCTGGTCGTGTGCGTGCGGGCTTGGCGGCAGTGGGTGCGGGTGGCCGACTACCGGGACGCGGCCGAGCTGTCGGAGAAGCTGGCCGACAAGTTCACGGAGATCCGTGCGTTGACCTTGTTCCGGTGGAAGGTCACCGGCGCCACCCTGGTAGCCGGGGCGGTCCTGGTGCTGGTCGCTGATCTCGTGTTCGGTGCCCGCGCCTGGTGGATCGCGGCGAGCCTGGCCGCTGTGGTGCTGGCAGTCACCGGCCGACGCAAGGACGGCTCACCCGGCCGCAAGGCTGTGCTCGCCGGTCCTCGCACGCTCACCTGGACGATGGACCCGCAGGTGCTCGTGGATGCGTTCCGGGACGCCAAGCTGATCGGCAAGGACGAGACACTGCGCCTGGTCGAACGGGCTGGACGGGTCGGTGACGGTTGGGCCATCACGGTGGACCTGCCGGCCACCCGCAAGGCCGCCGATGTGATCAAGCACCGGGATGCGTTGGCATCGGCGCTGGCGGTCGATGAGGTACAGCTCATCGTGGAACGAGTGCGCGGCAAAGGTGGGCACGCGGGTCGTGTGTTCCTGTGGGTGGCCGATGAGGACCCCTACGCCGGACCGCCACTACGGACACCGCTGCTGGATGTCGAGCACTGGGACGCCTGGCGACCGGTCCCGTTCGGTCGGGACGCGCGGCAGCGTCGGATTGATCTACCGTTGGTGTGGACGTCGCTTCTGGTGGGCGCGATCCCTAGGCAGGGCAAGACGTTCGCTACCCGCTTGGCGGCGGCTGGTCTGGTGTTGGATCCGTACGCACGGCTGTACGTGTTCGACGGGAAGGGCGGTAAGGACTGGGACGCGGCCGAACAGGTTGCCTACCGGTTCGTGTGTGGCGACGAGATCGAGCACGCCGAAGCGGTCCGAGATCATCTGGTCGAGCTGGTCGCCGAGGTCCAGTCTCGGTTCACTCGGATGGCCACATTGGACGACCGGACGTGCCCGGAATCGAAGATCACACCGGCCATGTCCCGTGATCCAGCGCTGGGGATGCCGGTCACCGCGGTCATCATCGATGAGGTCCAGGTGTTCCTGGAAAACGTTACCCGCCAACAGATTGGTGGCAAGAAGACCACGCTCGGCGAGTACATCGCGGACCTGTTGGCCTACCTGGTTCGTAAGGGTCCGGCGGCTGGGATCGTGGTCATCCTGGCGACCCAGCGGCCGGACTCGAACACCATCCCGTCTCGGTTGCGGGCGGTCCTGGGATCGCGGTTCGCGCTGCGGGTGATGGACTGGCGGGACTCCAACATCGTGTTGGGCGAGCAGATGAACACACGCGGCTACGACTCATCCACCCTCCTGCCCAGCCACAAGGGTGTGGGGATTCTGCGGCCGGACGGCGACACCGACGCCGGAGCTGACGTGTTGGCCATGACGGTGCGCACGTACTACATGCCCAACCAGGAATGGCGGGAGATCTGCGCCCGTGGCCGTGCGTTGCGGGAGGCTGCTGGCACGCTGGCCGGTCACGCGGCCGGCGACGATGCAACCCGAGCGGTCGATCAGGTGAGCGTCGTGAAGGCACTGGGTGCCGGGCGAGTGGACGAACAGGAGTCCGAGCGGCCGATGGCGCTCCCCGAGCCCCTGGCTTCCGTCGCGGACTACCTGGACGGGACGGATGAGCGGGAGTTCATCCCCACCAGTGAGCTGGTGGCGGCGCTGAACGTCGAGCCGACCTCATTCGGGCGACAGATGCGCGACCTCGGGTGTCAGCCGGTGCGTGACCACGTACCGGGACCGGATGGGGCGGATCGGCGGGTGCGCGGCTACCTCACCTCCGCGATCCGGTCGGCGATCGACCGCTACAGCACGGCCGACGACGAGGGTGATCACGATGGCCAGTAGGCGGCTTGTGGCTGTGCGCGAACCCGTCCCCGGTCGGCTCAGAACCCGTCCACGTGTCCAGCCCTGCCAGGACGGGTCAACATGGGCGATGACCTGCGAAAATGCCGATCAGGACGGGTGGACGGGTCGGTCGCCAACCCGTCCAGGCGTCCCCTGGGACGCCGTAGACACCCAACTCGACAGATCCTCCGATCCGTCCGTCCCGAACATCGAAAGGCGAGTCCGTCATGAGCAGCACCTCCCGCAGGATCATGCACGACTGTTGCTGTCGCAGGCGGGTGATTGATGCCCGACGAATCAGCACCGCGAGTCGGTGTCGAAGTCCGTAGCGTCTCCGGTTCGGGTGATCCTTGCCAGATTGACAACCGCCAAGCGTCGGATTGGAGTTACCGTCAATCGCGTCGTGGCAATGCAGATCGGCGATATGTTGGACAGGTAGCGTTCGTGGGTGGCACTGAAGGCGGCCGAGTACGAAGCGACTTGGCCATGGTTGTGGCCGACCTGCTGACCTGGGCGGCGGATGAGCAACGGAAGCAAGGTGACCGTGCAGAATGACCAACACACGTGATCATCTGACCAATCCTCCGCTGCCAAGCTCACGCTGGGACAGTTCCTTGGTGCCCGTCTCGGGGCCATCGGGTTTGTCGGACAACGCGGTGTCGCCGCTTGGGCTGCCCATCGCGCTCATGAGCGGCGAGGTCCGGGTGGCATTCCTGGCCCGAACGTCGACCGAGGACCAGCAGGACCCGCGACAGTCCATCTTGCGCCAGCTCGGTGGCGCCAAGACAGCACTCCCGGACTCGTGGGTGATCGTTGCCCACTTCTACGATGTCGAGTCGGGCCGACTCGAACTCGACGCGCGGGGACACGGTACGGGCTACCAGCGGTTCGACATCCCGATCGCGCGCGATGGTGGCATCGCTGACCTGCTCGAAGAGGCTGCCCAGCCGGACCGTCGGTTCGACGTGGTGATCTGCGAGAGCGTGTCTCGCGTCGCTCGCCGGGCGTTCGAGGGACTGTCGATCGAACGCGCACTTGAGCGCGCTGACGTGCCTTTGTTCGCCGCGAACGAGCCGATCACGACGACCGGCAGCCGAGCGCAGCGCATCCTGCAACGACGGATCAACCAGTCGATCGCTGAATATGAGGTGTTGAACACCCTGGAACAGTCGTGGGGGGGACTGTGCACTCACGTCCGTGAGGGGTGGAACATCGGTAAGCCGCCGTATGGCTATCGCGGGAAGACGTACCGGCACCCGAACCCAACCAAGGCAGAGAAGGGCATCACCAAGACGCGCTTGGAACCTGATGGCGCCTGCGGTGAAACCGCAGGGCAGCGACAAGATCACTTGACGTAGCAGGCGACTGCGGAGCGTAGCTGTCGTGTACGTCTGCGGGTCGGGATAGGGATGGCCTCCCGACCGGGAATAATGGAGATCGCGAAACCAACCATTTCCCAGCGGAAGGCC
>DASUJK010000211.1:0-18815 GCA_036279295.1 Pseudonocardiaceae bacterium
ATGCAGCGCGACGATCACCGCATCCGGGCGGCGCTCGTCCCGCAGCCGGGACACGAGATTGGCGTCCGCGTCCCACTCGTCCACGGTCAGACCGGAGATGCGCAGCGCGGCGGACAACCGCCGGCCGGAACGCAAGGACACCTCACGTTCGTGGGACAACCCGCCGGACAACACGGCGACCCAGGCGTCGGACACGCGGGCGGCCCCTTTCAGTTCGAATGGCTGGTCAACGGAGGCTCACCGGGTGAACGTCCACGATTGGGTGTAACTGGGCAAATCATGACATTGAGCGGAACTGGCTCAACTATTCTGACGTTGCGTGATAGAGAGGTTGGGTGCGCGCGGGGCGAACCGTGCAGCAAAGAACACCTGGACAGCTAGGAACCAGGCAGCAAGGAACTGGAGAGCAAGACAGCGCGGGCCATCTGATCCGCGCCATCCGACGGCCTGCGACGGGGCCGGCCACCGGGCCGCCACTGGGGTTGTCCTCAGGCCGTGTCGGGCGACGGCGACTGTGGGCCGGAGACGGTGCGCTGTGCCACGGGGCCGAACGTCCGGTACAGCTCCATCTCGTCGGTGAGTACGTTCGCCAGCCTGCGCACGCCCTCGCGGATGCGCTCGGGTGTCGGGTAGCAGAACGAGAGGCGCATCTGGCGGCTGCCGAAGCCGTCGGCGTAGAAGCCGGTGCCGGAAGCGTAGGCGACCCGGGCGGTGACCGCCCTGGGGAGCATCGCCTTGGTGTCGACGCCCTCGGGGACGGTGAGCCAGTAGTAGAACCCGCCGTCCGGGGTGGTCCATGAGCAGCCGGCCGGCATGTACTGCTCCAGTGCCGACCGCATGGCGTCCCGGCGTTCGCGGTAGGTCTCGCGGAAGAGCTTGATCTGGCCCTGCCAGTCGTGGGTGGCCAGGTAGCGGGACACGATCAGCTGGTTGATCGTGGGTGGGCAGAGCGTGGCCGACTCGGCGGCCAGGACGAGCTTCTCCCGGACCGCGTGTGGTGCCAGTACCCAGCCGACCCGCAGGCCCGCGGCGAACGTCTTGGAGAAGGAGCCGAGGTAGACGACGTTGTCCTGGTCGTAGGAGCGCAGCGCGGGGTAGGTCTGGCCGTCGAAACCGAGCAGACCGTAGGGGTTGTCCTCGACCACGAGCACGCCGTGGGACGCGCAGATCTCCAGGATCTCCGTCCGCCTCGCCACTGCCATCGTGACGCCGGCCGGGTTGTGGAAGTTGGGGATCGTGTACAGGAACTTGACCCTGGCGCCTGCCCGCTCCGTGGCCGCCAGCGCCTCCCTCAGCGCCCCCGGCACCAGTCCGGCCTCATCCATCGCCACATGCACGACTCGGGCCTGGTAGGCCGTGAAGGACCCCAACGCGCCCACATATGACGGGCCCTCCGCGAGCACCACGTCCCCCGGGTCGCAGAAGATGCGCGTGACCATGTCCAGGCCCATCTGCGAGCCGACCGTCACGACGACGTCATCCGGGTGGGCCTTGATGCCTTCCATCGCCATGATCTGGCAGATCTGCTCACGCAGCTCCGGCACGCCGTGTGCCGAGCCGTATTGCAGCGCGACCAGGCCGTCCGACGCGACGAGGGCGCCGATCTCGGCGGACAGGGAATCCAGTGGGAGCGCGGCCAGGTTGGGCATGCCGCCGGCCAGTGAGACCACTTCCGGCCTGCTGGCCACCGCGAACAGCGCGCGGATCTCGGATGCCGTCATGCCGGCGGTGCGGGCCGCGTAGCGCCGTAGGTGCGGGTCCAGGCTGCGACCGGCCGCTCTCGCGGGCGGGTGGCCGGGTTCGGCGTCCTCCGGTAGATTCACCGAGCCGACGCGCCCAGGCTCGCTCACGGGACGTCTCCCTCCGGTCCGGGTAGATCGGACGAGTGTAACCGGCCACTCGGAGGGGACTGCCGCCTTCCGGCGTCGATCACATGCACTTAGCATGGTCGCGGTATCCGAATCAGGCATGCCATGCATGTGGGGAGGTCTGGTGTCCCGACACATCGTCGGTGTCACGCTCGACAATCTTGAGCATCTTCCCAAGAAGTGCCGTCATTGCGTGTTCTGGGAACTGGCCCCGCACCTGCGTGAGGAGGCCGAGCAGTTCGGCCAGACGGACTTCGAGAAGGAAGCCTGGGTGTCCAGCGTCCTGCTGGAGTGGGGTTCGTGCGGCCGGGTCGTCTACCTGGACTCCGTGCCGGCCGGTTACGCGCTGTACGCGCCGCCCAACGCTGTGCCCCGATCGGTGGCGTTCCCCACATCACCCGTCAGTGCCGACGCCGTGCTGCTCACGTCGCTGCGCATCCTGCCCGAGTTCGCCGGTTCCGGGCTCGGTCGGGCGCTGGTGCAGGCCGTGGCGAAGGACCTGACCCGGCGCGGTGTGAAGGCCATCGAGGCGTTCGGCAACGCGACGCCGGACTCCGAGTCCACGTGCGTGATTCCGGCTGACTTCCTGCGTTCGGTGGGCTTCAAGACCGTGCGGCAGCACGCGAAGTGGCCACGGTTGCGGCTGGAGATGCGGACCGCGCTGTCCTGGAAGGAAGACGTCGAGTCGGCGCTGGAGCAGCTGTTCGGCACCGTGACGATCACGACGGCGGCCGTCCAGCCGGTGGCCGCCCGCGGCTAGCGGGACCGCACCAGCCCCGCTGCGGGTGAAACCCCCGCTAGTCGATCACCTTCGCCAGCTCGTACCGCAGGATGTCCTCGTAGGTGAACGTGCCGGTGGGCTGGTCGTTCTCGCCCAGCAGGTACAGGCGCTTCACCGCGATCAGGATCGCCTCGGCGACCAGGTCGCGGAACGCCGGGTCGGTGAGTTTGGCGCGGTCGGCCGCGTTGGTCAGGTAGCCGATCTCGATGCGCACGGCCGTGCACTTGGTCAGTCGCAGACCGTCCCACGTCTTGGCGTGCGTACGGCCGTCCAGCATGCCGGTCCTGGCCGCCAGCTCCCGCTGGATGAACCCGGCCAGCGCCTCGCCGACGGTGGACGTGGTGGTGCCGTTGCCGCTGCCGAAGTGGAAGCACGCCACACCCTGGGCCAGCGGCGAGTGGTTCGCGTCGACGTGCAGCGACAGGAACATGTCCGCGCCAGCCTCGTTGGCGAAGCGGGCCCGGTCGGCCTCGGCCGGGCTGTTGTCCGCTCCCCTGGTGAGCAGCGCCTCCATGCCGGTGGCCACCATCTGGCCCTCCAGCCGGCGCGCCAGGTCCCACATCAGGTCGGCCTCGGTGACGTCGCCGAAGGTGCGGCCCTTGTCGGCACCGCCGTGACCTGGGTCGATGACGATCCGCTTGCCGCGCAGGAACGGTCCTGCCTCGCGGACCCGCTCCTGTTCCCGCAGGAACACCGGCCGCCCGCCCCTGGCCATCGGGGACAGCTGGCGGAACGCGCGGATGGTGGCCGGGCCGCAGATGCCGTCCACGACCATGCCGTAGTCACGCTGGAAGCTGCGCAGCGCCAACTCGGTCTGCGGGCCGAACATGCCGTCCGGCCGGCCGGCGTCGTAGCCCAGTTCCAGCAGCCGTTCCTGCAGTGACGAGACGTCGTCGCCGGTCATCGGCTGGGACACCAGGTGGGCCAGTGGGCGACCACCGAGCCGGTAGGTCGCGTCCCGCAGCGTGCGGAACGTGGCGGGCCCGACGACGCCGTCGGTGAGCAGTCCCCGCTGCTGTTGGAACGCCCGGACCGCCTGTTCGACCGCGAGGTCGAAGACGGTCTGATCCGGCGGTGTGTCGACAACCGGCAGCAGTTCCAGCGCGACGAGCGTGGACCGGATCTCGACAACAGCCGGACCCACGTCACCGCGGCGGAGCACCCGCATGAACCCCTCACTCGGCTCGGGCACCGGTCGGCCGGCGCGTCAGATGCCACGCGTTGCGTGACGCCTCATTGTGCCCTGTACCCGATCGGGCGGTTGCAGCGATACGCCCCGCGTCCGGAAGGACGCGGGGCGTATCGATTGGTCACCGCACTGACGTGCGCAAATCAGTCAAGCACGTCGGACAGGTCCTTCAGCAGTGCTGCCTTCGGCTTCGCACCGACGATCTGCTTCACCGGCTTGCCGCCCTGGAACAGGATCATGGTCGGGATGGACATGATCTGGTAGTCCCGGGCCACGGCCGGGTTGGCGTCGATGTCCAGCTTCGCGACGGTGATCTTGTCCGGGTTCTCGGCCGCGATCTCCTCCAACACGGGCGCGACCATCTTGCACGGTCCGCACCAGGTGGCCCAGAAGTCGACCAGGACGGCCTTTTCACTGGTCAGCACCTCGTCTGCGAATGTCTTGTCAGTCACGGTCACGGTGTTGCCGGCCATGGTCTCTCCTGTCGAATATCGGATTTGTCGGTTGGTCAGTTGACGCCGACCGCGAGGCCGTCCTCGGCGGCAGCCGAGGACCGTTCGTCGTCCTGGTCGGCCAGCCACCGTTCGGCGTCGATGGCCGCCGAACAACCGGACCCGGCCGCGGTGATGGCCTGCCGGTAGGTGTGGTCCACCAGGTCACCGGCCGCGAACACGCCGGCGAGGTTGGTGTAGGTCGTCTGGCCGACGGTCCGCACGTAGCCGGCATCGTCCAGGTCGATCTGGCCGCGCACCAGTTCGCTGCGCGGGTCGTGCCCGATGGCCATGAACACGCCGGTCACCGGGAGCACGGACTCCTCGCCGGTCAGGGTGTCGATCAGGCGAACGCCCTGGACGCTGCCCTCGCCGAGCACCTCGACCAGTTGGGCGTTGGTGCGCCACTGGATCTTCTCGTTGGCCTTGGCCCGTTCCAGCATGATCCGGGACGCGCGGAACTCGTCACGCCGATGGATGATCGTCACCGACTTGGCGAACCTGGTCAGGAAGGTGGCTTCCTCCATGGCCGAGTCGCCACCGCCGACCACAGCGATGTCCTGGTCGCGGAAGAAGAAGCCGTCACACGTGGCACACGCGGACACACCGCGGCCGAGCAACGTCTGCTCGCCGGGCACCTCCAGGTACCTCGCAGCGGCACCCATGGCCAGCACGACCGCACGCGCGCCGTACCGGTTGCCGTTGACGGTCACGTACTTGACCGGACCGTCCAGTTCCACCGATTCGACGTCCTCGGCGCGCAGTTCGGCGCCGAACCTGGCGGCCTGACCGCGCATCTGCTCCATCAGGTCAGGACCCATGATGCCGTCGGAGAAGCCGGGGAAGTTCTCCACATCGGTGGTGGTCATCAGGGCGCCACCGAACTGGCTCCCCTCGAACACCAACGGTTCCAGCTGAGCCCTGGCCGCATAGACCGCCGCTGTGTAGCCGGCCGGGCCCGAACCCACGACGATCAGGTCCCTGATCCGCTCCGTACCCGCTGCCACGGAAACCTCCACCTCACGTGTTCGCATCTGGTCATGTCAACGCGATCGTAGGTGCCTGTTGTTCCGCGCGTACGTGTGCTCTGGACCGCTACCGGGGTGAGGTCAGCGGGTGGGTTGCGGAAGGCCACCGACCACGGTGTCGGCCAGCAGATCCGGCCTACCAGCCGCGCAGTCGTCGCCAACCACGAGCAGCCGGTACTGAGCAGTCTGGCCGGTGGTCAGTACGAACAGTTCTCCTGGCTTGCCGTCCAGGGTGACGCGCATGGCGCCGGCCGGCTGGCGGTTCGGGTCCTGGTGGTTGGCGGTCAGGCAGGCGGCCCGGACGGCGGGATCGGACAGGGCGCCGTAGTCGGACCGGCCGAGCGCGGCGGCCAGGGTGGCGCCGTTGAGCCGGCCGCTGGTGAGCTGCTGCGGCGGGGGCGCGGCCACACCCTGGACGGGCGTGCCACCACGTGGGACGGCGATCACGACGGCGGCCACGGCTGCCGCGGCGACCAGCGCACCGGCCGCCCAGCCCCACCGCTGCGTCCTGCGCCTGCGGGCGGCGGCCAGGTCGACCACGGGGGCACGTACCGGGGCCGGGAGCATCGCCCTGGCTTCGGCGGCCAGTGCCGCGTCCAGCCGGGCGGCCACGTGCTCGGGCATCAGCGGGCTCTGCTTGGCCGTCAGACCAGCCAGTTCGGCCCTGGTGGCGTCCAACGCGTCCAGCACCGCCACGGCGTCCGGGTCGTCCCGCACCCGCGACCAGAGCGCTTCGGACACGGACGGGTCCAGCGCGCCAGCGTGCAGCTCGGCGAGCACGTCCACCGGCCATGGCGGCCCCATCGGCGTGTCACCACGCCGGTCGATGCCCGTCATCGGCCCTCCCACTGACGTGTCCCCTGCCTGTCGCGCAGTCCCTGCGGCGGCCCCATGTGCGGACCGGTGCGCGGCCTGTTGCGCACTGTGTCAACCGCTTCATCTGGGACGTTCGCATCCGCACTCGGGTTCCGCAGGTGGCCGAGAGATTTCGCCAGCTTGGCCCGGCCTCTGGCGCACCTGCTCTTGACGGTGCCTTCCGCGATGCCCAGCAGGCGGGCGGTGTCGGCGACCGAGTAGCCCTCCACGTCGACCAGCACGATGGGTACCCGCTGCTCCTCGGGCAGCGCAGCCAGCGCTGCGCTGACCACGAGCCGGGTTTCGCGGTCGGCCATGGCGTCGCCGTCGGCCGCCGGTTCACCGGGACCGGCCTCCGGCAGCGGCACGGTGGGCCTGGCCTGCCGGCGCCGGATCCGGTCCAGGCACGCGTTCACCACGATCCGGTGCAGCCACGTGGTGACCTGGGCCTCGGCGCGGAACGAGCCGGCAGCCCGGAACGCGGAGATGAAGGCGTCCTGCAGCGCGTCAGCGGCCTCGTCCGGGTCCCGCAGGGTGCGCAGGGCCACCGCCCACATGCGGTCCCGGTGCCTGCGCACCAGTTCCGCGAATGCACGGGGATCCCCTGCGGCGTGGGCCGCGATGAGGTCGGCGTCCGAACTGGCGGCGGCGGTCACCGACGCAGGATATCGAGAGTGACGATCATCACTTTTGTGGCGGTCGCATTCCTGCTTGTGGAGTTGTCACCGCGCCTGCACGTACTTGATCTCGCCGATGGACGACTTGTTGTCGCTGCCACCGCCGGCCAGCTTCGTGATCCACACCATCACGTACTGCGTCGGCGGGACACCGGCCAGCCGGATCTCGGTGTGCCCGTCGACCAGGGTGGCCTGGCCGATCACCTGGGTGGCGTTGATGTCCGGGTTGACCGATGTCGCGGTCCGGATCTGCACCACCGTGCCGGCGCTCGGCGAGTCGATGTCCACCTCGGCCAGCTTGGTCGGCTGGGCGAACGTGGCGATCAGGCCGATGCCCGGCTTGAGCGTCGGGAACGGCTGGAAGTACTTGTCGGTGTTCCACAGCGTGTTCGGGTCGCCGTCCAGCACGCGGCCCACCTTGCTGGGGTTGTCCGGGTTGTGGCCGGGCACGTTGAACTCGGTGAGCGCGGTCGGCTTGATCGCCGGCCCGGTCGCGGGCGGTGGTGGCGTGGTCGGTTTCGGGGTGGTGTGGGTGGCCTGGGCCGTGGTGGCGGGCGTCGGCACCGGGCCGCCGGCCGCGGTGTCGGTGGAGTTGGAGAAGAACCCGATCACGGACGTCACCAGCCAGACCACGATCGCGATGGTGGCCACGCTCAACAGCACCACGAACACGGCGAGCTTGCGCTTGTGCCCGCTGGTCTGCACCGGACGCTTGGTGATCCAGACGCCGTCGTCCTTCTTGGGCGGTTTGGCGCCGTCCGGCACCGGCGGCAGCATCGTGGTGGCCGCCTCGGCCTCGGCCACGCGGTCGAGCACCCGCAGGATCGCGGCGCTGGTCCGGATGCCGCCGACCGCGGTGTCCTCCATGCTGCGCACGGCCACGCTGGACAGTTCGGCCGGCACCATCGGGCGCAGGATGTTCGGCGCGACCACGGTGCCGTCCGGGCCGGTCGGCGCACCGGGCACGGCCTGCGGGCCGTCGGGCAGCGCCCAGCGGCCGGTGAGCAGCAGGTAGAGCAGGGCGCCGAGGCCTTTGACGTCGTCGCGCAGGGTGGCCAGCGCCAACGGGCCGGGGAACGCCAGCCGCAGTGCGCCGTCCGGGGTGACCCGGACCCGCTGCGGGTGGTCCACGCCCAGCACCAGGCCGACGTGGTGGGCACTCTCCACGGCCGAGGCCAGCGGTTCCAGCAGGCGGGAGGCCGTGGTGGCCGGCACCGGACCGTCGCTGATCACGTCCAGCAGGTCGGTGCCGTGGGTCCATTCGGCGACCACGATGCCGAGGATGCCCTCACTGGGCACCACACCACTGCCCAGGCTGAGCACGTCGAGCACGCGGGCGACACCGGGGTGGACGAACGTGGCCGCGTGCATGGCCCGTTCCAGGGTGCGGGTGGCGTCGGCGGCGGACTTCGCGTCGGACGCGTCGCCGATCAACACGGTCAGCGCGACGTCCCGGTTGAGCTGACCGTCGCGGGCCCGCCAGAACTGGGCGATGGCGCGCTGGTCCTCGCCGAACTGGGCCAACAACCGGTAGCGGCGGTCGCCGACGACACCACCGGGACGCATCGTCGAAGCGGCGGCACGCACGCCGTAACCGGCGTTCACGCCACCTGTCCCCGCTGCATCCATCGGCCCACTCACCGCGACTTTCTCCCGTCCCGCGCGCTTCCGAGCCCTGCCGATGTCCGGCTGGTCACGCCGGGTCAAGCGTACGGGAAAACCGGCACATCCCGCCCGACGCGTCGCAGCCGAAGATCATCTTCGCAGGTCAGCGTCGGGCCAGTAGTCGGCCGATCCGTTGGGCGACCGGGCGGATCTCGGTCACCCTGAGCAATGTCATTAAACCGAACGTGATCGCGAGGCCGACAAGCGAGCCGACCACCATGACGACCCAGGCGCGCGCCAGTGCGGCCGAGGCCGGCACGACAAGATCCACTCCCTTGGCCACCAACAGCGCGGCACCGGCACCCCACGCCGACGCGACGGCCACCTTCAGCACCGTGCGCACCACCCGGCCGGTGTCCAGCGCGCCGATCTTGCGCCGCAGCCACACCTCGCCCACGATCGCGCCGGCGACGAAGCCGAACGCGTTGACGAACGTGAGGCCGTAGACGACATGGCGCGCGTCCAGCACGTGGGCGCTGAGGTAGAAGAGGATCACCTTCAGCACCACCATCACGGCGTTGATCATGGTGGGGGTGCGGGCGTCGTTGAGCGCGTAGAACACCCGCAGCTGCAACATGGTGATCGCGTAGAACACCAGCCCGAACGCCGATGTGGTGAACGTCAGGCCCAGCACGGTGGCACTGCTGGACTGGCCGTGCCGCAGCGCGAACAGCGCCTCACCGATCTGCGGGCCGAGCACGGTCATCATGGCGCACAACGGAACCAGCATCACCGCGGACATCCGGCTGCCGGTGGACAGGTCGGCCACCACGCCGGACAGGTTGCCCTCGGCCGCTGACTTGCTCAGCCGGGGCATGATCGCGGTCAGCAGGGAGACGCCGAGGATGCCGTAGGGCACCTGGAGCAGCAGCCAGGATGTCGTGTAGATCGTGTAGGTGCCGCCGGCGGCGCCGGTGGCCACCTTCGTCAGTTCGACGTAGGCCACCTGGCTGACCAGCGTGTACAGCACCAGCCACAGCGCGAGCTGGCCGAACGTGCCCAGCCTGCGGTCCCAGCCCCAGCGCCACTTGAAGCGGAACCCGATCCGCAGCAGCGGCGGGACCAGCACCAGCGCCTGGAGGACCACACCCAGCGTGGTGCCGATACCAAGGGCCAGCAGTTTCGGCTGGCTCATCCGCACCGGGTCGACGGTGATCGGGCCGGGCAACACCGCGTACAGGCCGAGCGTGAGGAACATGATCACGTTGTTCAGCACCGGTGCCCACGCGGCCGGCTTGAACACGTGCCGCGCGTTGAGGATGCCCGAGAGCAGCCCGAAGATCCCGTAGAACAGGATCTCCGGCAGGATCAGCCGACTGAACGCGGTGGTCAGCGCCGGGTGGTCCTCGCCGGTGCTGGAGAAGTACAGCCTGGTCAGCAGTGGCGCCGCGAACACGGCGAACACCGTGCCGATGCCCAGCAGCGCGAAGCACACGGTGAGCAGCCGCTGGGTGAACGCCTGGCCGTCGTCGGCGTCCTCGTGCTGGGCGCGCACCAGGGTCGGGATGACCACGCTGGCCAGCACACCGCCGAGCAGCAACTCGTAGACGATGTTGGGCAGGTTGTTGGCCACGCTGTAGGAGTCGTTGACCGTGCCGATGCCGACGACGCCGACTAGCAGGATCTGCCGCAGGAACCCGGTGATCCGGCTGACCGCGGTCGCGATGATCATCGAGCCGCTGGCCTTGGCCAGCGACGGGACCGCCTGGGCGGCCGGTGTGTCGCCGGTCGGGTCCTCGCTGGCGATCGGCACCCGAACGGTGGCCTCGGTCGGCGACGGCGGCGGCACGACGGGCACGGTCCGCTGGGCCGGACCAGGTGGCACGAAACCGGGTGGCGGGTAGCGCGGACCGCGCGGCGGTGGCGGGCCCGGCCGGCCGGCGGGTGGCCCGCCGCCGGGTTTCGAGCCGCCCGGCGGGACCCTGGGCATCGGTTCGGTCCACGACTCGTTGGTCAACGCTCGTCCGGCTCCTGTTGCTCGCTGCGCCGCCGGTCGGCGGTCTCACCCACCGCGACCAGCGCGCCGACCGCCTCCTGGTCGGCCACCTTGCTCGCCTCCTGCAGTCGGGACGCCCGGACCCGACGGTAGATCCGTCGACCGGACAACAGCACCAACAGGGCGAATGCGATCGCGGTGACGATCACGATGATCGTGCCGTACGCGCTGGACACCAGTTCGATCCGGGCCTGCTGGCCCAGCTCGGTGCCCCCGATCGTGCGAACCGTGGCGTACGCGCTGATCCGCCCGGATCGGGTGACGGACGTGGAGATGAAGACCGTGATGCTGGCGCCGGCCGGGATCACGCTCTCCTTGCTGCCTGATGGCAGGCCGGGGTCGCCGGTCAGGTCGACCCGCACCGCGATGTCCACCGGCAGCCCGTTGGACACCGTGACCGGCAGCTTGCTGTCCTTGGAGCCCAACAGGATCGGCAGGCTGGGCTGGACGACGGTGACTTCCCTGGTCAGCGCCCGGAACTGGGTGTCGGCCTCGGCCAGGGCCCCGGTCGCGCCCGCGGTGTCGCCGTCGCGCCACGCGCTGGACACCGCCCGCAGCAGGTCCAGCCGCAGCGGGTTGATCAGCGTGGTCGGCAGGACCGGGGTCGGGGTGGTGTGGTCGCGGTTCATCGCGTTCTGCACGTCCCGCTGCTGCCCGTCGGACAGCACGGCGTGCGCCACCACGGAGTGATCCACCTCGGCCAGCGCCGCGTGCCGCGGGTAGTTCAGCCGGGCCGGGGCACCGGCCGGCGACGCTGCGACCGCGTCGGTCAGCGAGGCGGGGGTCGCGTAGTGCCCGGCCAGCACCTCGGCCGTGCCGGCCAGGAACGCGGTGGCCTGCGTCTCGGATGGCGTCCAACGGCGGGGCGGCGCGATCAGCACCGGCTTGCCACCGCCACCGCCGAACACGGTCTGGTAGATGGTGGCGGCCAGCCCGTCCTGGGCCGAGATGCCGGCGTCGTCCACGTTCGGCTCGTCGGTCCGGGGCGCCATCGCGCCGTTCACCACCGGGTCGATCGGCACCACCCTGGGCGCCGCGTCACCGGTGAACCCGGCCAGTGACACCGGCGCCGTGCCGGCGGTCGGGGTGACCGAGCCCGGGTCCAGCAGGACCGTGTTCACGCCCTGCCCGGCCAGCGCGGTCATGGTCGGGGTGTCCAGCGTGTCGTCGGCGGGCCACGCCACGTTGGTCAGCGGGCTGGCATCCAGCTCGTTGGCCACCGCCGTGGAGTCGCTCAGCGCGAGTCGCAGCAGGCTGCCGCCGTCGGCGTGGGTCAGGGCGGTGAGGTCGGCGTCGGCGTAGGGCAGCGGCAGCACGCACTGGCCCGCCGTCAGGTCGCGCAGCGTGGCCAGCCACCGCGTGGCCACACCGGCGCCCGTGCCGGACGTTGTCTGTCCGTCGCCGGTGCGCACCAGGTAGCCGGCGGACATCGCCCGCACCGTGTCCAGCAGGTCCGGGTCGACGGCGAAACACAGCGTGGACAGCAGTTGCTGGTTGCTGGCGGTGGCCTGGCGCACGGCGTCCAGCAGGCCGAACAGGCGCCCGCCGCGCGCCAGCGACGTGGCCAGCGTGTCGTCGGACAGCACCGTCTGGTGCCCGCTGGTGCCCAGCACCCGTGGCCGCTGGTCGACCAGCGGCCACAGCACGGTCAGGCCACCGGCCGGGCCGGCCTCCGGTGGTTGGCCGCCCGGCGCCGCCAGCACGGGCAGCAGCATCGTGCCGGCGACCAGCCGGTAGGCGTTGCTGAAGTCGGGCACCCCCTGCAAGTTGATCATCAGCGGGTAGACGCCCGGGTGCCCCACCCGCAGTGAATCCGGGCCTTGCAGCGGCGCGTGCACGGTGAACGTGGTGCTCGCCCCCGGAGCCAGCGAGTCGATCAACGGGGTGAACACGGTGTCGCTGTGGCCGTAGGTTGCGGTCGGGTTCAGCGCGGACCGCACGTCGGCGCCGCTGGCCAGCGAGTCGGCCAGCTGGAGCCGGGCGGTCACCTGCTTGATGCCCCGGTCGCTGATGTTGGTGATCCGGCCGGTCAGGGTGATGTTCGTGCTGGTCGCGGTGACCACACTGGGCCGCATCGAGCCGATGGACAGCCGCAGCCAGTGCTGCGCGGGTGCCGGGGCGGGCGCCGCGGCCGCGGACGGGGTCGAGAGGGGTGCGACCAGCGCGACCAGGGCCGCGACGAGCGCCCAGACCGCCGGTTTCCTCATGACCGTTCCGCTCCGTCCACAGGCAGGCTGTGCTGCTCGGTGTTCGCCGAGGCAGCGCCGCCGTTCAGGGCGCCCATGCGTACCAGCCGCAGCGCCCGGCGGACCAGCCTGCGCTCGTCGGCGTACGCGAGGCGCTGGTCGAGCTCGGTCAGCGGCACCCATGCCACCTCGGTCACCTCGACGTCCTCGTCGGACAGTTCGCCGTCCAGGGCCGTCATCAGGAAGTGGTGCACGGTCTTGTGCACCCGCCGGCTCTCGACCACGAACCAGTAGTCGATGCTGCCCAGTTCGCGCAGTACCGAACCGCGAATCCCGGTTTCCTCACGCACCTCGCGTTCGGCGGCCTGCTGTGCGGTCTCGCCCTCCTCGATGTGCCCCTTGGGCAGCGACCACAGCAGCGTGCCACGCCGGTCCAGCCTGCCGATGATCGCGGCACTGGATTGCGCGCCGTCCACCACGAGTCCGCCCGCCGAGGTCTCCTCGACGGTGCGCAGCCGACGACCAGGCCTCCGGTTCCGCCTGCCCGGCTTGGAACCGCCGGAGCGAGCTGGCGACGGAGACATGGGTTCGATGGTAGTGCGATCAGTCCGGATCGCCGTCGGCCGCCAACCGGCCGAGGTGTCACCGGCGACCGATATCCTGACCGTCCCATGTCTCGATCCGTAACCCCTAACGACGTTCCCGGCACGGTCGACCGTGACCAGGCCCAGCGAAACGCGGTGCGCGCCCTGATGCGGCTGTCGCCGGTCACCGTCGAGCTGGCCGAACGCTTCGCGGCGGCCGGCCATGAGCTGTACCTGGTCGGCGGCAGCGTGCGCGACGCACTGCTGGGCAGGAAGGTCTTCGGCGACCTCGACTTCACCACCGATGCCCGGCCACCGGTCATCCAGCGGCTGCTGGCCGGCTGGGCGGACGCGATGTGGGACACCGGGATCGCGTTCGGCACCGTCGGCGCCCGCAAGGGTGACCAGATCTGCGAGATCACCACGTTCCGCGCCGATGTCTACGACCGGGTCAGCCGCAACCCGGAGGTGACCTTCGGCGACACCATCGAGGGTGACCTGGTGCGCCGGGACTTCACCGTGAACGCGATGGCGGTGGATGTGGTGACGAACCGGTTCGTGGATCCGCACGACGGGATGGCCGCGCTGGCCGACCGCAGGCTGGACACCCCGGCCAGCCCGCGGTCCTCGTTCGACGACGATCCACTGCGGATGCTGCGCGCGGCCCGGTTCGCCAGCCAGCTCGGCTTCGAGCCGACGGCCAGGGTGGTGGCCGCGATGACCGGGATGGCCGAGCAGATCGACCGGATCACCGCGGAGCGGGTGCAGGCGGAGCTGTCCAAGCTGCTGCTTGGCCGGTTGCCGGAGCGGGGCATCGAGCTGCTGGTGGACACCGGGCTGGCCGATCGGGTGCTGCCCGAGGTGCCCGCCATGCGGCTGGAGATCGATGAACACCATCAGCACAAGGACGTCTACCAGCATTCACTGGTTGTCCTGCGGCAGGCGATCGACCAGGAGGCCGACGGCCCGGATCTGGTGTTGCGCCTGGCCGCACTGCTGCACGACATCGGCAAACCGGCGACCCGCAAGTACGAGTCCGGTGGCGGGGTGAGCTTCCACCACCACGAGGTGGTCGGCGCGAAGATGGCCCGCAAGCGTTTGCACGCCCTGCGGTACTCGAAGGAAGTGATCGAGGACGTCGCCGGGCTGGTGTATCTGCACCTGCGGTTCCACGGCTACGGCAAGGGCGAGTGGACCGACTCGGCGGTCCGCCGGTACGTGACCGACGCCGGTCCGCTGCTGCCCCGGCTGCACAAGCTGGTCCGGGCCGACTGCACCACCCGCAACCGCCGCAAGGCGCTGGCGCTGCGCACCTCCTACGACAGCCTGGAGGCGCGGATCGCCAAGATCGAGGCCGAGGAGGACCTGGCCAGGATCCGCCCGGACCTGGACGGCAACGAGATCATGCGGCTGCTCGGCCTGCCGGCCGGCCCGATGATCGGCCAGGCGTGGCGGTTCCTCAAGGACCTGCGGCTGGACCAGGGGCCACTGGCGCACGAGGACGCCGTGGCCGCGTTGTTCGAGTGGGCCCGCGAGCGGGGGGTCACGCCGCCGGTCAGGGCCGCCGACCCCGAATGACCAGCAGGTAACCGGCCATCCCGGCCAGGTACACGGCGGTCGCGACGACCACCAGCCAACCGGCCCGGCCGTCCATCGGCACCACGGCGGCCGCCGCGGCGACGGCCAGCACCTGCGTGATGTTGAACAGCGTGTCGTAGAGGGCGAACACCCGGCCTCTGGTCTCGTCGCCGACGTCGCGCTGGGTGGCCGAGTCGACGCACAGCTTGATCACCTGGCCTGCCGCCGTCAGCACGAACGCGGCCAGCAGGATCGTGGGCAGCACCATCGGCAGCCCCAGCCCGAGCTGTGCCGCGGCGGCCATGGCGAGCGCACCGCAGATCGCACCGCGCCTGCCGAACCTGGCGACCAGCCGGGCGGTCAGCAGACCAGCGGTGAGCAGGCCGGCGCCACCGGCCACGGCCACCTCACCCAATCCGGACAGGCCGGCGCGGAACGGGCCCCAGTTGTGGAAGTCGTAGCGCAGCAGCAACACGGTGACCAGCAGTGAAGCGCCGAACGCCGCCCGGTGCGCCAGCAGTGCCACGAACCCGGCCGCCACGCTGGGCGTGTGCAGCGCCACCCGGCCACCGTCGGCCAGGCCGTGCGCCACGGCGACCACGGTCTGGGTCGCCTCGTCCACCCGGTCCGGGCCGAGTTGACCACGGCGGAACCGGGCGGCCAGCGCGGCGCCGACGATCGAACCGAGCACCGCGACGGCGGTGACCTCGCCGGAGCCCGGGTTGTCGGCGCCGAAGAAGTCCCGCAGCACCACGGCACAGGCCGCGCCGAGCACCGACACCACCGAGCCGAGTGTGGTGGCCAGCGCGTTCGCCTCGACGAGACAGGCCTCGTCCACCACGTGCGGCAGCGACGCGGACAGCCCGGAGTTGACGAACCGGCTCACGCCGACGGCCAGCAGCGCACACGTGAACAGCGGCAACCCGGTCTCGCCGGTGCCCACCGCCAGCGCCGTCAACAGGATGAACACCCCGCGCAGCAGGTTCGCACCGACCAGTACCCGGCGCCGGTCCCAGCGGTCCAGCAGCGCACCGGCGAACGGGCCGATGATCGAGTACGGCAGCAGCAGCACGGTGAACCCGGCCGCGATGGCCGCCGGGTCGGCGGCCCGCTCCGGGTTGAACAGCACGGCCCCGGCCAGACCGGCCTGGAACAGGCCGTCACCCCACTGGGCGGCGAACCGGGACAGCAGCAGCCTGCGGAAATCCGGCATGCCGAGCAGCCTGCGGGGGCCCAGCCGGGACGCGTGGGACACCGACCCGGCGGTGGCGGAGGTCGTCGGTGAACAGGCTGCGGATGGCACGTGTCGAGACTACGGCTCCACGCGCGAGAAGCCATGCCACCATTGCGGGGGTCCCGAATAGTGCAAACGAGCCGTACTCCCGCGGGGAGTACGGCTCGCTGCTCGTGCGGCCGGTGTCTCTCGATCGCCTCTCGGCGGGTTCGCGCAGCGTGGCTCCAGCCGGACGGTATTCCACGAAGGCGGTTCTAGTGTGGGCCCGGGGGATACGGAGACACACCGACCTTCCCGCTCAACGCGACAGGTACCGATTGTGTTCCCGGTGCTGGCATCGATTTCCGGCGACCGGCCGCCTGGTGGTGACCAGCCAGGAGGGTGGGATCATGTACAGGTGCGACCGGACGATGATGTCGAACCCGGGACCTTGTTGGTCGCGGCACCGAGCTTGGTGGATCCGAATTTTCGCCGAACCGTGGTGTACATCATCGATCACCGTCGGGAGGGCACCCTCGGTGTCGTGCTGAACCGACCGAGCGAGGTCGCGGTCCATGACGTGCTGCCGGCGTGGGGTCCCCACGTCAGCAGGCCGAGGGCTGTCTTCGTGGGCGGACCCGTGGAACAGAAGACGGCGCTGTGCCTTGGCGCCCTGCGCACCGGCGAGAACGCGGCGTCCCTGACCGGGGTGATCGGCGTGCGCGGCCCGGTGGCCCTGGTCGACCTGGACGCCGATCCGGAGCCGCTGGTGCCCAAGCTGCGCGGGCTGCGGGTGTTCGCCGGTTACGCGGGCTGGGAGAGCAAGCAGCTGGCGTCCGAGATCGAGCGCAAGGACTGGATTGTGGTGGCCGCCCTGCCCGACGACGTGCTCAGCCCGCCGACGGTGGACCTGTGGGGTCGGGTGCTGCGCCGCCAGGGCATGCCGACGTCACTGATGGCCACGCACCCGGGTGACGTGCACCGCAATTAGGCTTTCCGCGGCTGGGCCTTCGGTACTGCGCAAACGCTTGCGCAGCCGAGGCAGCCGCCGCCGCAACCCGCTGGTGCCGGAACCGCCGCCGCCGCTCGGGTGCCCAGTACCCCACCGGCCCGGGCGATGACCACCGAGCCGACCAGGCCGATCACCGCCGCGATCACCTCGCCCACGACCGTGGGCAGCAGTACCGCCGCGATGCCGCCGAGCACGGCCACCGCACCGGCCACCATGCCGGGCAGCCCGGCCACCCGGTTGGCCAGCGCGAACGTGCCCTCGTCGCGCAGCGCGGCCGGGGTGCGCACCCCGAGCCGACCGGTGAAAGCCAACCGCTGCCGCCAGCCGAGCACACCGACGACGAACAGCGGCACCCCGTAGGCGACCAGCAGCACCAGCAGCATGATCCGCAGCGTCACGCCAGGCAGCGTACCTACGCGCCGGACACCGCGACCACGCCGTGCAGAGTGCCAAGGTAGACCGAGGACCCGGACAGCGTCGGCGACGCGAAGTGCGGCAGCCCGCCGACGTTCAGCTGGGCCTTGACCCGGCCGGTCGCCTGGTCCAGCGCGTAGAGCGTGCCGTCGTCGTAGTCGGGCACCCAGACCGCGCCACCGCCGACCACCGGAGCGCCGTTGGCCTCGACCTGCGCGTGCCACCGGACCGACGGATGCCCACTCGCGTCGATCGTCATCGCCCTCGGCCCGTCGCTGCACGGCAGGTAGGCCACCGCGTCGACCACCGAGCTGCCACCGAACGACTTGCACACCTCCGCCTGGCCCACCTCGCCGCCGACGCCACCCAGCCTGTCGCTGCGCACGGCGTAGCCGGTGCCGCGCTTGCCGGCCACGAACACCCAGGGGCCGATCACCGCGGGGTTGGACGAACCGAGATCCAGGTCGCTCGCGTTGTCCTGGGGCCAGGTCGACGGGGCGAACAGGTCGACCCTGCGCAGCGTCGGCGACAGTGCGATCACCGAGTCGCTGCCGTCGTAGCCGCTGGTCGACTCGCCGTTGCCGGCCGAGTAGAGGAGGTTGCCTCGGGACACGACCGCGCCGCCGGGCGCCCAGATGCCGGCTTCCCTGGTGGTGGGAATCGCGTAGCTGAGCCGATCGGTGCCGGCCGTGGTGACCGAGACGACGGAGCCGATGTAGTTGGCGCAGTCGCCGGCCAGCCCGCCGTAGGCGACGTAGACCCGGCCGTTCAGCACGGTCAGGGCGCTGCGCTGCTGGTGTGCGATCGCGTCGCCCTTGGGCGGGTCGACGTTGACCCGCACGGCGACCTTGCCGGTGGCCACGTCGAAGCCGTAGAGGGTGTGGGCGCCGCCGGTCGTCTCGGCGACCGCGAACACCAGGCCGGTGGGCTGGTCGTAGGCCATCGTGCCGGTGATGCCCAGCGGGTCGATGTCACCACAGGGCAGGCCGTTCTGCGGCTGGGGCGTGCCGACGTGGGTGTGCCAGAGCACCGACCCGTTGGTCGGCGACAGCGCGTAGACCGTGTCGTTCTCGGTGGCGGCCAGGATCTTGCCGCCGACCACCAGCGGCTGCCCGTAGACGGCGCCGTCCAACGTGGCCCGCCAGGTGCGCTTCAGATCCGCGCTGACCGGGGCCACGCCGGGCGCGGTGCCGGTCCGGGTGTTGTCGTGGTGGTAGGTCGGCCAGTCGGTGGCCGGCTCGGTGGCCGGTGCGACCGAGGACGCGGCACTGCTCGGTG
>DASUJK010000212.1:0-2190 GCA_036279295.1 Pseudonocardiaceae bacterium
GGCATGTTGTAGACCTCGATGTCCCTGGCCACCTTGGCGGTCGCGGTGCGGATGTTGAACATGCCGCGCACGGTGCCGACCCAGCGCTCGGCGCCCTGCTCGTCGCCGTCACCACGGGTGTTCGCGACCAACTGCCACGGGCGACGCAGTGCCCAGCGGATCGGGAAGAACGCCAGCACCACGACGAGCGCCACGATCAGCCATGCCGGGATGACCACGCCGGCCGGTGTCCACAGCACGAGCGCCACGATCAGCACGACGAGCATCGCCAGCATGACGATGCCGGGGGCGTACCCGCTCGACACGTCGTGCTCGAAGTCGTCGATGGTCGCTGGATTTGCCCATTCCAACTGGCTGCGGAGGGTCCACATCCGACCGTCCCGCCCTTTTACCAGTCGCGTCATGTCCGCCTCCTGGAACACTGCTGACCGCTTCATACGGACCACAGACCGGTCACACCGCGTATCTCTACGGTACCAAGCAACCGCTGGTCAAACTGGGTGAAATCAACCGGCCAGCACGGTCGAAGTCTTCGGCAGATCGGCTACACAGCGTGGCGCGGCACACAGTCACCAATTGAAATGTGATCGTGCTCACGGTCCGCTTGGGACTGCGCTCGGCTCCGACGTGTCGGCGGGCAGCGATCGGCCGGTCGGCGGATCGGTGGTCGCCGTCGGATCGGTGGTGGTCGATGGCGGGCCGGCCTGCAGGACCTGCATGGACAACGTGGTCGGCGTGGTCGGCGTCGTCGTCATCACTGGTGTCAGCACTGGTGTCATCGCGCCGGCCGGCTGGACGTCCGGCACGGGCAGCTCGGGTGTCGCAGGGCTGGATGCCGCTGGCGACGTGCTGATCAAGGGTGTTGTTGCGGCCATCGGTGCCACGATCGTGTGCTCCCGGTGGCCTCGCTCGGTCGGGGCACGCGGTGGCGTGGTCGTCGGCTCGAACGCGCCCGCCATCCGGTGCAGCTCCGGTGCCACCACCTGGGCCGACGCCACCGGCGCGGGTCCCACGACAACGCCCCGGTCCGCGTCGGGCGCCGGGGCAATGTGGGTGAGCAGCGGACCGGCCAGGACGCCGGCACCACCCACGGCGGCCATGGACACGGCGGCCACCACCAGCTTCAGCCGGGCGCCGACCCAGGCCAGATGCCCGGCCAGGGCGTGGTGCATGCCCAGTGCGCCACCGAGCGGCGGGGTGATGGAGCCCGCGTAGCGGCGCAGGCCGTCACACACGTCCCGCAGTTCGGCGTGCAGCGCCCGGCAGGAGGCGCAGTCGGCCAGGTGCTCGGAGATCCGGGCCGCCTCGGCGCCGGTCACCTGCTCCGCGGTGAAACCACCGAGCTTGGCCACCACCGAACGACAGCCGTTGGCACCGCCGGTCGGGGCCAGATGCGCCTGGAGATAGGCGGCCCGCAGTCCCTGCCTGGCCCGCCGGGCCAGTGCGGCGGTCGCGTTCGCGCTCAACCCGAAGTGCGGCCCCACGACGGCCGGGCGCTCGCCCTCCACCTCGACGCGCCACAGCACCGACCGCCACCGACTGGGCAGCGTGCTGAACGCGGCGACGATCATCTGCAGATCGGCCCGACTGGCCGGGGCCACGTGCCCGGCGTCGACCTGGCGGCCGAGTTCGTCGTCCGCCATCGGCACGTCGCGCCTGCGCGCACTCCACTCGGCGGCCAGCCTGCGGACGACCGTGAGCAGGTAGCCACGCACGTTGTCGTGCGGGCCGGCACCCCGGCGGACCGCCTGGAACACGCGGAAGAACGCCTCGGCGGCCATGTCCTCCGCGTCGGCGGTGTCGGTGCAGCAGCGCATCGCGTACCCGCGGACCGCCCCGGCGTGCCGGGCGAACAGCTCGCCGAACGCGGCCTCGTGCCCGGCCCGGACCAGCGTGAGCAGCTGGCCGTCGTCCTGCGCGGCCAACACGGTGGTGCCGTCGATCATCCGTCGGATACCTCCTCACCGCGTGCGGCCGAACACGTGCTGTCAGGACAGTGCTGTCAGGACAACATGCCACAGCCGACCGGTATGTGGGACGCCCCATGTGAGTCGGTCACCAGGTGTATCGAACTGATCACAGGTAGGCACCGATGGCGCTGGCGATGCGGTACTCGGGTGCGGTCGTGGGTACTGTCTGCTCGCGTGGCCGACTGGAAGAGCAAGGCGTTGGAGCTGCTGCCCGCGCTTC
>DASUJK010000213.1:0-3347 GCA_036279295.1 Pseudonocardiaceae bacterium
TGGCCAGCGACGACGCGTCGTTCATCACCGCGTCGACGTTCCTGGTGGACGGGGGTATCTCCGGCGCCTACGTGACCGCGCTGTAGATGGCAGCCGACGCCGAGTTCCCGACCGGTGTGGCCGCCGACGCCGCGCTGTTCCAGCCGGTGCGCACCGGCAACGCGTTCGAGGAGACCGTGGAACGGCTGCTGCGCACCATCAAGCTGGGTGTCGTGGCTGCCGGCGACCGGCTGCCGGCCGAACGCGAACTGGCCGCGCGGCTGGGGGTCGCGCGGGCGACGGTGCGCGAGGCGATCCACGCGCTCGCCGACGCGGGGTATGTCGAGTCGCGACGTGGCCGCTACGGGGGTGCGTTCGTCACGCAACCCCGGCCGGCCCAGCAGGCCGGCCATCCCGACGACGTGGCCCGACCGCTCGGTGACGGCGAGGACCTGGCCGACTCACTGGCCGACGCCCTGACCCTGCGGGCCGTGCTGGAGCCGGGCGCGGCGGAACTGGCCGCCGCCCGCACGCTCACGCCCGGCCAGCGCAGGCACCTCGCCGACCGGCTGGCCGAGACGTCGTCGGCCGACCTGGTGGAGTACCGGCGCCGGGATTCGCGGCTGCATCTGGCGTTCGCCGAGGTGACGGGGTCGGCCTCGCTGACAACGGCCGTGGCCGACGTGCGGATGCGGATCAACGAGCTGCTGGACCAGATCCCCCTGCTGCCGCCGAATCTGGTCCACTCCAATGCCCAGCACGAAGCCATCGTGACGGCGATCCTGCGTGGCGACCCGGTGGCCGCCCGACGAGCGATGGCCGAACACCTGGACGGCACCGCCGCCCTGCTGCGCGGGTTCCTCGACCCGCGTTAGGGGCTCCGCAAGGCGCAAGCGAGCCAAGTTGGCGGCTCAGCTGTGCGCTGGCCGCTGCCCATCGGCTCAACTCGGCGCCGGCCCGCTGCGCATCCGGCTCAGCTGGGCGCAGGTCCGCTGCGCATCGGCTCGTCGAGCGAGTCCGCCGAACCCGCTGGGTCCGCCGAATCCGCTGATTCCGCCGGTTCGGTCTGCGCCGCCTCGGGTTGCTCGACGGTCGCGACCTCGTGCTCCACGACCACCTCGGCGGCCGCGGGCGACACATCGCCGACGAGAGTGCCGTGGTCGTCGGGCTTGTGCCGCAGACCGAGCGGGTCGTACTTGAGCATCGAGACCCCGGTCAGGATCGCGGCCAGGATGACCCAGACCATGTGTGGCAGGTCGCCCATGGCGCCTTCGCCGTCGGGGTAGTAGACCAGCAGGATCAGCACGGCCAGCGCGGCCGAGAACGCCAGCCACGTGCGTCGCCACGGCGTGGCACCGAAGATCGCCAGACCCCAGGTCAGGTACCAGGGCAGCGTCGGCGGCGCGAGAATCGCGACGGCCAGCAGTGTGATGCCCATCCGGCGCACGGCGTCCGGGCCACCGACCCTGGACTTCCACCATTGCACCAGGAAAATTACGACCAGCCCCGCGATACCGAGGAAGCGGAACAGGTTGACGAACGGCTGTTCCGGAACGTTGCCGAACCAGCTCACAATGACGTGCGTCACTTCACCGAAACCGGTGGGGAGATTCGTCCAGTTCACGATCAGCGTCGGCGCGTGCAGTGCGCCGATCCAGCCGAAGTTCACGCCGGCAATGGCCATACAGACGCCGAATGTGACAATGCTTACCCCAATCCCGGCAGCCGCGGCGCGCACGAATCTGCGCGTCGCCGTGCCCTCCAGGCGGGCGGCCCACACCCAGACGAGGAACGGCAGCGCCACACCCGCGGTCGCCTTCACCGCCATGGCCAGCGTGACCAGCGCGATGCCGGACGCGTGTTTGCCGTCCAGCACCAGCAGCACACCCAGCGCCAGCATGCCGATCATCAGCAGGTCGTTGTGCGGCCCGCCGACCAGGTGAATCACCGTCATCGGGCTGGCCACCATGAGCCAGAACGCCACCGAGAGCCGGCCACCGAGATGCCGGACCAGACCGGGCAGCGCGAGGACCAGCAGCAGCAGGCCGATCATCAGGACCAGCCGCATCGCGATGACGCCCGCGATCAGGTTCTCGCCGGTCAACGCCGAGATACCCTTGGCAACCAGCATGAACAGCGGACCGTAGGGCGCGGGGGTGTTCTGCCAGAACGGGTGCACGTTCAACGCGACCGTGTCACCGAGCACCGACGGACCGACCGAGTACGGGTCGATGCCACGCAGGAGTTGTTCGCCCTGCCCGAGATACGAGTAGGGGTCCCGGGTGAACGCGGGTGGCGAGATGATCATCGGCGCGATCCAGGCCAGCCCCGCGACCAGCACACCTCGTGGTGTGACTCGCTTGGCGAGGATGTCCCGGCCGAGCCGGACCCAGGCCCACACCAGCAACCCGACACCGACGTACAACACGAACTGGGCCAACTGCTGGCCGTGTCCATACCGGATCCAGGAGAACGGGCCGTTGCCGAGAACCGGGTCCTGGATCAGATCGCCGCCTGCGCCCAGGGAGCCGAGCATGATGGCCACCGAACCAGCCACGCCCTGCACCAGAGTGCGCCTCGACAGGCCGGACGTCGGGCTGACGTGGGACGTCACAGCATCGTCGGTGAGCAGGTCCGCGGCCGACGACATGCTCTGCGCCATGGGGGTTAGCTGGGTATCGACCATAACCTCGTCATCGTCGCACGTCGTCTGTGAAGCCGGGTTGGGGGTCGAGGTTTCCGAGCCACCCATCGGTGCGAAACTGGACATTTCACCTCGTTCGCGATCACCCGACCGGCACTCCGGAACGAATTGACAGTCTATTCCACCGTGTGGATTCACTGGATCACCCACACATCACCTGGACGCGCCGTGCAAATATCCGAGGTGTTAATTGCGGCCGGGATATCCTGTGCCCGTCGTCCGCATCGGACGCCTTCGAACATCGGGAAATGGAGTACCAGTGGCTGCACGGACTGTTGTCCATCTCATTGACGACGTTGACGGAGGCGAGGCGGACGAAACCGTCAACTTCTCCCTCGACGGCGTCGACTACGCAATCGACCTCTCGGCCGGAAACGCCGACGGGCTGCGCAAGGCACTCGACGAGTTCGTCCAGGCCGGTCGCCGCACCGGTGGCCGGACCACCAGGGGCGCCGGCAAGACGCAGGTCCGGGCCGGTGGCGACCGCGCCCAGAACCAGGCCATCCGGGAATGGGCCCGCCGCAACGGCCACCAGGTCTCCGAGCGGGGCCGCATTCCCGCCGAGCTCATCGCCCAGTTCCAGGAGGCGAACGGCGCCTGAAGGGGCCGCGCACGGAACAGGCCCGGTACCGACGGAATCCGCCGGCACCGGGCCTGTGACGTA
>DASUJK010000214.1:0-4157 GCA_036279295.1 Pseudonocardiaceae bacterium
GTGCTGATGTTCTTCGCCGGGGTCGCCCCGAGCAGGGCGACCCGCGTCCACGCGTCCTCGCGCCGCATCGTCGACAACCCGCCGGTGAACACCATGACCTGGCCGCACAGTGGGTGTGCCGGGTCGGCGTCCGGGCTGGCATGCGGCAGCACGCGGCTCGCGATGTCCGGCATGCGGTGGCAGCCGGCCCACCGGTCTGCGGTGACGCTTCCGGAGGTCACCCTCAGGCCCGCCAGCAGGTCGGTGAAGGTGGACGCGTTCCGCCGCCTGGCCAGGGCGATGAGGATTTGCGCGGCGGCGGACGCGTCCGCCCCCGCATCGTGATGGTGTTCCAGGGTGATGCCCAGTTCCGCGGCGACGATCGGTAGCTGGTAGCTGAGCAGGTCGAGTTCGCGGCGGGACAACACCACCGTGCATCCGTAGGTCAGGTTTGGCCAGACCAGTCCGTCGGCGTCGCATCCGTCTCGGATCGCCCCGATGTCAAACGCGGCGTAGTGCGCGACCACCGGCAGGTCTCCGATGACCTTCATGGCTTGGGTGAGCCGATCCGCGAAACCGGGTTGCCTCGCAACGTCCTCAGGATGGATGCCGTGGATACCAATATTGAACGGGTCGAACCAGTCGAGACGTCCTGGTGGCCGACCCAACCAGGAATGGTGCTCGATCATGATGCCGTCCCGGACGACCACCAGTCCGAAGGCACATACCGATCCCCGGTTCCGGTTCGCCGTCTCCACGTCCACGGCGACAAAATCCAGGCTCCCGCCGGCCTGTCCTGACCGGTATGCCGACGGGTTCACCGGCCCGGCGTACCAAGCACGGCGACCGGTAACACGCGGGGGTTCGGGCCGCCGAGGACGCGCATGTAGTTCCGGGCCAGCCGCTGGCCCTCGATCGCGTCCCAGGTGCGGCACAGCCGGTCGAACCACCGGGCGATGCCCAGGGCACGGCGGAGCGGTTCGGGTGCGTCCACTACGGACGGCGCCTCGGGGTCAAGCCGGTCCGGCATGGCCGGCCACGTCGGTTCGACCGGGGCGTTGCTCCTCGTCCGCTCCGCGACCCTGGCCTGGTAGGCGTCCTGGAGTTCGTCGCGGCATTCGATCACCGCGGCCAACGTGCCGTCCGGGTCCACCGCACCCCGGGTGTCCACAGCCGAGCCGGCCACCACCCTGCCGCCCGCGCTGGTGGCGAGCACCATCCGACCGGCGAGCAGGTCGGCGACCCTCGTCGGGTTGCCCTCGCCCAGCACCCAGGCGCCGCACAACCGGCCGGTCAGGCCCCCGGCCGTACCAAGGTTGACCCACCACACGACCGGCCCGGCCTCGCTCGCGTCCACGACGGCCAGTACCGACGAACGACCCCCCATGTAACCCCCCTGACGTCCCGGCAAGTATGGCGGCGCGGACCGCGGACCCGGGGCGATCAGCGAAAATCGGCCACCCTCGTTCCGGATCGGCGGTTGATCATGGTATCGGTTCAGAAGAATGGGTCGATGGGGATCTCGGGCGGTCGTTCCACGGGCGGGGGTTCGAACCTCGGTAGGTCCGGGGTGTCGTGGAAGCCTGGGTCGGGGAATTCCGGGAATTCCGGGAATTCGGGGTATGCGGGGAAGTACGGGAAGTCGTATATCGGCGGCGGGAGGTCCAGATCGGGGATGTCCGGCAACAGTGGGAGCGTCAGCCCCGGGTCCAAGCTCGCGGCGGCCTCCGCCGCGAGCTTGGTGTGCACCTCTCTGTCGATTGTGGAATTGCTGCCGCTGAGGGCATCGAGGGTTTGCCGGAGTTTCCGGAATTCCCGACCGGCCTGTGGCGTGGCCCGCTGAACCGGTGCGGTGACGTCGGCCTGTGTGACCAGGCTGTCGGTGTCGTGTTCGATTGTCGCCGCCAGATCGTGGGGATCCTGGATCGCCGACCGGTTGGTTGCCTCCAGCAGTTTCTCGATCCTCGCCTGCAACGACGTGTCGATCGAATCGGAGAACGCCTGCAACACCGGCTTGAGGATCGGGATGTGCGCGGTCAACGGATCGGTCAACGCCATGATCTTCCCGGAGAGAATGCTCTCCATGTGCAGGACGATCGTGTTCGGACCCTCCGTGATGAGCTTGATCGCCTTCTGTCGGTGCGTGTCGAACTGCTTGTCGATCGCGGCCTCGGCGCCCCTGACCTGGTCGAGGGTGAGACTGCGGGGTGTGGTCGGATGTTGATCCGGGCCGTTGATCCGCCAGTCAGAGTCCAGTTCGTACACCGCATTGCTTCTGGTGATCTCGCGGTCGATCCGCCGGTCGACCGCCGGATCGCTGACGCCGTAGGTGTCCTTGGCGGTTCTGGCATGGACCTCAAGGTGTATCGTCGAGTCGTCGATCTGGGTTGGAAGCGCGCGGGCGTCGTGATACCAGGACGGAAACGCCTTGTCCACCTTGGCGTACAGCTTCGTGGACACCTGTTCGGACACCTGCTCGTCGACCTTCGTGACGATGTCAGCGTATCCGTGCTGGATCATCTTCACCCGCAACTGGAGATCGTGGCTGGGGTGGCCGAGCTGCGTACCGAAGAAGGTGAAGGCCGCCAGCGTGGCCAGGCCGGCGCCGATCGGGCCGCAGTATTCGCGGTACCGACCGACCCCGGCGTTCAGGATGACCGTGGTCCGCACCCGGAAGCGCAGCCAGCGACCGGCGTCGGGATCGGTGATGTTGCGGGTCTTCCCAGGCCGCGCGGACACCAGCACGCAGCTCGCCAGATACGTGGCCACCAGGAGCAGCAGGACCTGCCCGGCGGACAACTCGACATGGTCGCTGAAGAACGTCGACACGTCGGCGAAGGCGCCCTGCATGGTCATCAGCCAGCCGAGGCTCATGCCGTCACCGAAATGCCTGAGGTACGCCGACAACAGGACGTAGAACGCCGTGGCGATCCCCATCGGGATCACGTAGCTGATCCCGGAAACGCACGCAAAGTATTTGAAACCCGAGGTGCCGGGCTTCCTGCCGGCCGCATCGTTCCGCTTGGCCGAGTGCTTGCCGGCGACGCAGGCCACGACCGCACCGCAGATCCCGGTGAACAGGAGCGCGAAGAGTTCGGAGTGCCCGATCGATGCCGCCACCCACACCAGGACGACCAGCGGAACAACCATCTTGATGATCTTGGACATGATCTCCCCTGACGATCTGCCGCCGTGCCGTTGCGTGGCGAATTGGCATTGAATCGCCCCGACGTGAGATTCACGGTACCGTTTACCGTGCTTGGACGGTCCAGCGACCCGGCGCTCGCGGCCGGTGTTGGAGCCGGCCCGTGCGCGGCCCTCGCAGGCAGCATAGCGGTTGGCTGGTAGAGTCTTCCGTCGCTGCGATCGTCACGCTCTACACTATGCGAGAACGCGGGCGGGCATTCTGGAGGGAGATGGATGCATGCCGCGTTAGACAGGGGGGCCGTGCCAGCCGACGACATCTCATCCGAGATTGTGATCAGGAGAGAGGCCCCCGTCCAAGGTTCCCGACGGCCGTGGCAGGTCCTGCTGGACGGTCAGAACGTCGGGCTGCTTGCCAACGATGGGTCGCTTGCCTTCGGGGCGTCACCAGGTTCCCACGCCGTCGTCCTAGTCGTCAGCCCCACGTTGAGCCTTCGCAGCGCACCGTTCGAGTTCGACGCCGTCCCGGGCGGACGCATCGAACTCGTTACGCATGCCGTGCGGTACGCGCCGGTCAGAACCAGAGTTGTGCGGCTTACCAGAGGGTGGACTCAGACCTCCGCAGTTGAGATTGCGATCAAGAGAGAGGTTTCCCTCCACCTTTTCTGGGTGCAGTGGCAGGTCCTGCTGGATGGGCAGGATGTCGGACGGCTTGCCAACGGCGGATCGCTCGACCTCCGGGCGTCACCGGGCCTCCACGCCGTCGTCGTAGTCGTCAGATCGTGGGCCATTGGGGGCATTCGCCGTGCACTGTTCCAGTTCAACGCCGAGGCGGGCGGACGTATCGAACTTGTTACGCAAGGCGCGAATGGGATCGGGGTCTGGTGCTTGGCCAGGGCGAGATCACGGTCGCTTAGAGTAGTTGGCCTTCACGTTCGGTGACTGCGGGTGGGTGTGTCGGGGGTGGGGTTTGAGGATGACCTTCCGTCTGGGAATATGGAAATTGCGACATAACCTATTCCTGGACAGAAGGT
>DASUJK010000215.1:0-5685 GCA_036279295.1 Pseudonocardiaceae bacterium
ACAATTGTTTGGCATTTTCGCCGGGCCGGAGTTTTCCTGGATTCGGGTCCGTGACACGCACAGTCACGGACGGCCCGTTGATCAAGGTGAGCTCCAATGTCTGGCGGAACTGGTCCGCTTTGGTCACTTGTACCGAAGCGACCGCATTGAAGCGGAAGTTGCTACGGCGTCGGCTTTGGAATGTTGCCTTTTCGAAGTTCAGTTTCGCGTTGACCTCGCGGACACCATCCGCAGTTATAAGAAATAGCCGAATCTCATAACGAGAATAGCGCCAAGGCCCGCCGTGGACTCGTGCCCGTTTGTAATGTTTCGCGGGTGTCTGCAGGAATGCGTGACCGATGATGTCGCGCCATGGCAGTTTGTAATGGCGCATGGCGCTGTCCAAGAGCATCGTCCGATCGCAGTTCAGCCAGTTCTCCATCTCAATCTCAGATGGCCTTTTGGCATTCAGCTTATCTCTCCAGCGTTTAAACGCGACATTCCTGTCGAGCCAGCACTGTTCACTCTCCTGTTTCTCCTCGGCGTGACGGCGGCGCTCCAGGATAATGTGCAGCCAACGGGTCACGGCTGAACGGCCGCCGATCAGGACGACGACCATCGTGAGGCTTCCGGTGACCGGCGTTGTCCGTATCGTCGCCTCGATCACTGTGATGCCGGTTGAGAACAGTACCGAAAGCCCCAAGCAGCACAGCACTTTCGTGGAACGGCGGATCCGGTAGCGTTCGCGGTAGTCGTGCAGCGTGCCGTTTTGCCAGCGTTTCCTCACATCGCTGACCATGTAGCGGACCAACCAGGAGATCTGCATGTCGTCGACGCTGTCCTCCCGGTATAGGTTGACGACCTCGTCGCGCAGGGTTTTGCGGATGCCTACGGTACCAACGAGCCATACGTGAGGGTCTTCCCCTTTGGGAAGGTACTTTATGAAGTAGCGGTTGAACAGTTGATCTACTCGGTCAGCGAATCCACCCGCGGGTGCATGGCGGATCGGCTGGTTGCCCGAGTGTTCGCGCTCTTTGGCAGCTAGACGATCCGAGCGGTAGCGCCATTCCAGCCCGTACCGCGCGCCGACGTATCCTGCGGGTACCGCTACCAGGTACGCTAGTATCGGCGCAGTCCTAGCATGAATCAGTACTAGCCAGCCGAGGTATCCAACAACGGTCAGAGACAGGACGGTCGACATGACAGCGAGCATTCGCTCGCGGGTGCCAGTAGAGATCGGTACAGGTTGTCGAACTCGGGGACCGACCGGATCGGAGTAGAAGTACGCCCAGGCGCGCTCCATGCGGTCGTTGTTCGTCTGCGCATCTCGTGCCTCGTCACGAGTGTTGGCCCATAGGCTGTCCTTAATAGAACCTGTGAGGAACATGTCGAGATGCCGAAGTATCCGAGTGCGCTGGATGGTGTGGAGGTCCAGCACGTCTTTGAGAACTTGTCCCGGATTTCCGTCGGGATCGTGCATGCACCTCACTAATCCACAGATCGCCTGCAGACCGTGTTTCCACTCGTCATCGGTGTACTGGAGCAACATGCCCGGGACGAGGCTTAGCTTGAAGCGGTCGCTGGGACCGAGCTCACGGTACGTCCGATTACTGAGCATGGCTAACACCCAATGGAACTGTACTTCGGCGGTGTCGTACCCGCCAGCGATGGCCTCGGTGATCCGCTCGTGAGCCAGCTCTGAAACACCGATGTCCAGAAGGCGCAGACCGACCTCGTACTTCCTCTGTGGCGAGGCATCTGGAGGTAGCACGAACACCTGGGAGTCACGTAAGGACTCTGCCTGGATGGCGACGACCGACCAACGATCAGCGGTATTCGTGACGGTGCGATGCGGTGATGTCATAACGATCCCTTTAAGGCCGTGATGAGCGCTGCGACCTTCGCCGCCAAGTCCGCCACGTCGGCGACCAACCCTCGTAGCCGCTTGAGGGCCAGCACGAGATTGTGCTTGCCGTTCGACGAGTTTTCCGTTAATGCCCTGTCCGCGATCTCCAGCTCCGCCTCGGCCGCAGCATAGGTGACGACGTCGAGGTGGCCAGCGCTGCGTGCTCGGGCCAGCTGCTCGCGGAAGCTTGCCAGCTCCGCACCGACGCTAGGCGCGGTCGGTAGTACGGGTAGCATGCCTAACATTACGGTGCTTCCGATGACCTGTGCAGCTTGGATGCCGACCGTACCGCTGGCGATATTATTGACAGTGGTGCCTGTTGCTGAGCTACGAGACTGCATCGTCGTCGCCTGGCCTTCCTTGATTAGTTCCTCGGCAAGTCTGGTGGCGAACGCGGCCGCGTTCGCCGCGGCCCGCGGTTGCCAGTTGCTTTCGTCGCTGGTTGCCTTGCTACCATCTGCTCGGTCACTGATCCCCCGTATAACGACCACAGGAGAGGCATTCAGGTGACCGGCCTGTGCCACGCCGGCTGCCTCCATCTCGATCGCTATGGCGTCGTTGTAGTGCTGGCGAATCCACCGTGCTTCGTGTGAAATTCGAGAGTCCTGCACGATCTCGCCGGCAGCGACAGTTCCGAAATGGACCTGTGGGGGCGGTGTCTCGGGCAGCAAACGGCTCACCCAGTCACCGATGCGGGCCAGATGGTGGGCGATCTGAATCTCCTTGTGCGAGATCTCCCACACCCGTGGGCGGGCCTTGAGACCGTCATCGTCACTGGTAGCGCCGTGGTAGGCGTAGACGTGCGTCGCCACCACCACATCGCCTAACGCGACGCTCGGCCATAATGCGCCAGCCACACCAACAAATACTACGGCCACCGGTGAGAACTGATCAATGGCCCGCTCGGCCAAGACCGCTGCGGTGTGGTTACCTTTGCCAACCAGCGCCAACGCTGCCTGGCCAGCACCGCCTGCCAGTTCACCAACCTCGAATCGTGTGCCTTTCGCATGGCGGTGCACGTGCGGATTGGTCAAACCCGTTCGAATGGCGTCGTACTCAAGATCCAATGCACTCAACATCACTACCAGGTTCCCGTTCACTGATCTCCCTTCCCCCCACTGACTGACTCGGCCGGACTATTGGCGGATACAGCACCGCGCACGAGCCGGTCCGGAACAGCCGAGCGGGCCGTCCCTTCGTGGTCCTTCGGGCGGGCCCGGCTGGCACAATGAAATCAGGCACACCTTGCACCTTCCGGTAAAAGTTTCGAGGGTCAAGCTGGACACCCCACACTGCCTCGTACACGAGTTGCAGCTCCGAGATCGTGAAGGTGTCACCACAAAAGGCGGTGGCTAGCGGAGAATGCTCTAGCTTGGCGCGAGCGCGCTCCACGCCTTCGGTGACGATCAGCCGATGATCAAAGGCCAGCACCAACTGCCCGGACAACACGTCATCGACTGGTATCCAGCAAGCCCCAGCCGCATCGGTACCTGCTATCGGCTCAGGAAGGCTTGGTGCAATCGCCAAGTACGCCAGGGACACAACACGCCCCCGAGGGTCACGTCCGGGCTTGCTGTACGCACCTAGCTGCTCCAAATGCAGCCCCGAAGTACCCAGACCAGCCTCCTCGTGCAATTCTCGCTGGGCGGCCGCCGTGATGTCCTCCCCCGTGTCGTTAAGGAAGCCGCCAGGCAGGGCGAAGGCCCCTCGATACGGCTCGACGCCCCGCTCCACGAGCAGTACATGCAGGCGCGTGGTGCGAAGCGTCAAGATGACAAGATCGACGGCGAGCAGGATGGGTGGGGGCGACCAGTGCTCATCGGGCATGCTTGGACCCTATCTTATTGTCGCCTCGACAGGAAGACATCTGGTGGCCATCTTCGAGATCAATTCGGAAAGGGCTGGCGGGGTCACACCCCCGCACCCGCGACATCGAGATCATGGCTTCATACACACGGCGTCAGCAGGGTGTTAGGACCGGCGGGCGAAGAGGATACCGCCGGACGGTTTCTCGTCCGGGTCGAGGAGCATCTGGGCCTCGACGGTGAATCCGGCCTCACGCAGCCAGTCACCCACGCGGGCCGGTTGGCGGCGGTGGACGTACACCTTCATCGGATGGCCGCCGTAGCCCTGCGTCTTCAGCCGGGACCCGTCGCCACCGTGGAAGCCGAGCAGCAGCGGGCCGCCGGGCCGCAACACCCGCCGGAAGTGCGCGAAAACCGTGGGGATGGCGTCGTCGGGGACGTGGATCACTGAGTACCAGGCGAGCAGGCCGGCGACCGAGGCGTCGGCGAGGTCGAGGTCGGTCATCGAGCCCACCTCGAACCGCAGGCCAGGGTGGTCGCGTCGAGCCACGTCGATCATCGCGGGCGAAAGGTCGATCCCGAAGGCGTCGACGCCCAGCTCGCGCAGGTGGGCGGTGATCTGTCCCGGCCCGCAGCCCACATCCGCCACCGGTCCGCCGCCGGCGGC
Source organism: Pseudonocardiaceae bacterium (assembly GCA_036279295.1). GTDB lineage: Bacteria > Actinomycetota > Actinomycetes > Mycobacteriales > Pseudonocardiaceae > DATEPR01. The sequence goes on from DASUJK010000215.1 coordinate 4,358, forward strand.
CTGAACCAGGTCGGCGAACAACGCCAGGGTCGCTCGAATGTAGGGCTCTCCAGCGAGGGCGCCACGGAGCTGGTCGGCATAGCTGGCCGCGACCGTGTCGTAGGAGGTCCGGATGTCGGCCAACCAGCCTTCACGATCCACGTCCGGACACGGTAGTCCAAGGCTCAAAAGGTCCATGTCGGAGTGCGTGGGCGGCGGGTACCTGGTCACGCCGGGTACTGGGGTGACCACATTCCGAGTCACCCAGAAACCGCCTCACGCCTGGTTGACAGGCCGCCCGGCGCGTCGCGTACCGGTGCACCCGTTCGAGGGGGCATTCGGTGACACGACGCGCCGGGTTCTGGTCTTCGGTGTCCGGGCTCAGGAGGTGGTGATCGGTTCCTGTAGTTCGGTGACCCACCCGTCCGGGTCGTCCGGGCATTCCAGGTAGAGCTCGCGGGGGTAGCCCACCGAGCGGTAGCCGTTGGCCTCGATCCAGCCGGCGATGGCCTGCCAGGCCGGCATGACGCCGTCCATCGGGCCGCGGTGCACGATCGTGGCCGCGGTGTCGGCCGCGGGCAGGTCGGTGATCGTCAACCCGTTGGTGTCGCCGGACACCGCACTCACCGGGACGGCGGCGTGCACGATGACCTGGTCCTCTCCGTCCGAGGTTTTCTCGTAGTAGCAGGTGAGCCGCCCGCTGGCGACGACCGCCGCGCCCTCCAGCCTGCGACCAAGCTCGGCGCACAGCGGTTGGACGACCGGCCCGATGTCCTCGGGCCGGAAACTCCCGGCGGTATCGGTCAGTTCGGCGACCCGGACGGCCGGCAGGCTCTTGACGACCACGTCGTTGGCGGGCATCTTTCCCTCACTCTCGATGGTTCGGAGCCTCGCCTCCACCCGCGCCAACCGCGCCATGTCGGTGGCGAGGGCGGCCTCAAGTTCGGCCCGGCGCAGCGTGAGCATTCCGCGTAGCCGCTCGACGCTGATCCGCTCGTCCAGCAACACCCGCACCTGCTCAAGGGTGAAGCCCAGATCCTTCAGGGCGATGATGCGGTTGAGCTGGGCGAGCTGGCCGACCTCGTAGGAGCGGTAGCCGCTGTGCGGGTCGACCCGGGCCGGGCGGAGCAGCCCGGTCGCGTCGTAGTGACGCAGCATCCGGACCGACACCCGGCCGTGTCTGGCGAAGTCTCCGATGGTGAACATGACGCCTCACAGTCCACGCCCTCACACGGTGTCAGGGTCAAGGGCCTCACCGCACAGCCCCACCCGGCCAGCGGACGCCCGGGCGCGGTGCTGCGATCCGACGGTCTCACCCGGTGGAGCCGAACCGCCGGCTCAGGCTTCGG
>DASUJK010000216.1:0-2926 GCA_036279295.1 Pseudonocardiaceae bacterium
TTCGCACCGAAGACGCCCAGCTGCTCCTCAGTTACCAGCCCAACGGCGGTTACGGCCACCGCGATCATGTGCAGGTGCATTACGTCGGTAAGCGAGCCGCCGAGCTCGTGGCGACTCCGCGCGTGCTGGAGGTGACGATGCCGCGCGAATTACTCTGTCGGGTTAGCGATCTCGCTCGGTGGCTGCGGCTGCCGGCCCCGTACGATCCGGACGTGGTCCGCACCGCATACACGCCGCGGGCAACGATCACGCACCGGATCAACGTTTTCGGTTTCGCGCGGCAGAAACGGGATGCGCTCGCCGCCCATCGTTCACAGCTCCGCGGTGCCTGGGTGCGCACGTTCAAGGTTCTGCTTGAACTACCGCCCCAGGTATTCGGTCTGCTCTTCTGCCGGGAGTGGTTCGTCGATCCGGCAGCGTCACCGGGAACCGTGCGCCGCGACATCTTCAGCTGACCGCGCCGAGCGTGCGTGTCTGTACGCGACACGCCGGTTGCGACCGTACAACTGTGCACGTTCGCGGCAGGGAAAAGAAGGTCAGCGTTGGCATTTCGGACAGTAGAACGACGAGCGGTTCATGAACTTCTCCCGGCGGATCAGCGCACCGCAACGCCGGCACGGCCGGCCTTCCCGGCCGTAGGCGTCCAGTGAACGGTCGAAGTAGCCGGATGCGCCGTTGACGTTGACATACAGCGAATCGAAGGAGGTGCCGCCGGCGGCCAGCGCGTCACGCATCACGTCGGCGGCGGCGTCCAGCACCGCCGCCAGCCGACGCCGGGACAGCGTCGCGGCCACCCGGGTACCGCGCACTTTCGCCCGCCATAGCGCCTCGTCGGCGTAGATATTGCCGATCCCGGATACCACGGTCTGATCCAGCAGCTGCCGTTTGATCTCAGAATGCTTGTGCCGCAACATGTCCACCACCGCCCCGACGTCGAAGCGGGGGTCCAGGGGGTCCCGGGCCAGGTGTGCTACCGGCACCGGCACCACGCTGCCGTCGACGGTCACCAGGTCGGTGAGCAACCACCCGCCGAAGGTGCGCTGGTCGACGAAGCTCAGCGTGGTCCCGTCGTCAAGCAGTGCGGCGATGCGCAGGTGGTTGCTGTTGCGCACCGGGCCGAGCAGCATCTGCCCGCTCATGCCCAGGTGCACCACCAGCGCTTGATCGTCCAGGTCGTTCAGCAGTAGCCACAGATATTTGCCACGCCGGCCGGTGCCGGTGATCCGCGCACCAAGCAGCTGGCGGACCAGGTCCGCGGGGCCGGGCTCATGGCGGCGCACCGCGCGGGGGTGATGCACGCGCACCGCGGTTATGGTCCGGCCCACCACGTGCGCCTGCAGGCCGCGCCGGACCACCTCCACCTCGGGTAGTTCGGGCATCTAGGTCACGGTCACTGGCTGCCCAGCGCGTCGAGCGCGTTCCAGGCCGCCGATGCCGCTTTCTGCTCGGCCTCTTTCTTGGATCGGCCCACCCCGGAGCCGTACTCGGTGTCCATCACCAGCACCACCGCGGTGAACTCCCGGTCGTGGTCCGGGCCGGTGGAGGTGACCAGATACGACGGCGCGCCCAGGCCGCGCTCGGCGGTCAGTTCCTGCAGGCTGGTCTTCCAGTCCAGCCCCGCCCCCAGCGTGGGCGCGGTGTCCAGCAGGGTGCCGAACAGCCGCAGGATCACCTGCCGTGCAATCTCCATTCCGTGCTGCAGGTACACCGCGCCCAGCAGCGACTCCATCCCGTCGGCCAGGATGCTGGACTTGTCGGCCCCGCCGGTGTTGGCCTCGCCGCGGCCCAGCAACAGGTGGGCACCGAGCCCGTCGTCGGTCAGGTCTCGCGCCACGTCGGCCAGCGCCGCGGTGTTGACGACGCTCGCGCGCAGTTTGGCGAGGTCGCCTTCGGGTCGGTCCGGGTGGCGGCGAAACAGTTCATCGGTGATGGTCAGCCCGAGTACGGCATCGCCGAGGAATTCCAGCCGCTCGTTGGTGGGCAGCCCGCCGTTCTCATAGGCGTAGCTGCGGTGGGTGACCGCCAAGGTGAGCAGTTCGTCGGGCAGATCCACGCCGAGCGCATCGAGAACGGCCTGTCGGGGCCGACTCACCGGTCACCGTCCCCGCGCGTGGCCCGGCCCAACATCCCGGCCAGCTTGGCCCAGCGCGGATCGATCTGGTCGTGGCGGTGGTCGGGTTCGGCGTCAGCCAGCGGAACCCCACAGTCCGGGCACAGCCCGGGACAGTCCGGCCGGCACAGCGGCGACAGCGGCAGTGCCAGCCCGACCGCGTCGACGATGGGCTGTTCCAGGTCCACGGTGTCATCCAGCACCCGGCCCAGCTCGTCCGCTTCGGTGGTGGCGTCGGTGGCACTGTCCGGATACGCGAACAACTCGGTCAGCTCCACCTCGACACGGCCGGTCAACGGCGCCAGGCACCGCGCGCACTCGCCGGTCGTGGGTGCGGTCACCGTACCGGTCACCAGTACGCCCTCGGACACCGCCTCGATGCGCAGATCCAGGTCCAGGGTCGCGCTCGGTGGGATCGCGACCAGGTCCAGTCCGATCTGCGACGGGCTGGATAGCTGCTCGTGCACCGACATCATGGCGCCCGGGCGTCGTCCCAGCCGGCCGATGTCGACGACGAACGGCGAGGGTGACCGTCGCTGTCTGCTTGCGCGCGGATGCCTCGCCATGGCCGCAATTCTACGGCGCGGGCGATGTCGAGTTGCTGCTAAGAGTTGACCCGTAGTGAGTCATGCTGCGCCAGACAGTGTGAGGTGCTGTCTTTTTCGGCTGGTCCCGCGACGTCCAGGCGTGCCTGGTCTGTTCGGGGGTGGGCCGAGTGCTGCTTGTTCAGCAGGGGCCACCGGGTGGTGGCTGCCGGTCCTGGCCGATCCTTCACCGGGTGGTGTTGGTAGCTGGTGCCGGTTGACTGAACCCTCC
>DASUJK010000217.1:0-36154 GCA_036279295.1 Pseudonocardiaceae bacterium
GTGTGGACGTTACGTAGAGCCATCGGTCGGGAACATAGCGGAGGTCCCCCAAGGGAGGATCGTTAGCCTGCGGAATAAAGCGTCCGATCCGTCGATTCTCCCTGGTCGTCCTCTGTGGTTGATCCGTCAAGGAGGCCGACATCTCTGGCAATGGTCAGGGTTTCTGCTCGGTTGCGGGAGCCGAGCTTGCGGAAGAGTCGGGCCTGGGTGTTCTCCACTGTCTTCGTGGCGATGCCCAGTGTCCGCGCGGTCTGGCGGATGGTGTGACCACGGGCGATTGACCCGAGAATGTCGCGTTCGCGCGGCGTCAGCTGCGGTACCGCCGTCAGTGTCGGCGGTGCCCAACTCGACAACGTCGTCGTGTACGGCCAACTCATCGCGAACATGCCCGCCGCGGCCAGGCGCAGCGCGGGGCCGAGCCCTGTTCGTACGTCGTCACCGATGATGAGGCCACTGGCCCGATGCGCGAGCGCGTCGACGACGGCCAGCCGATCCCGCGTCCCACCAGCACGAACCACCACGACGGCCGTGTTCAGCGTGACCACCCAGGACCAGTCGTCGGGATCGGGGTCGACGAGCACGGTGAGCACCGAGCCGCGGTGCCACCGCGCCCAGTGGTCGTGTACCAGCGACTCCCCGCGCCACACCGAGACGAACGAGATCTGCTCGGCGACCAGCGTGTGCACGACGGAGTCCCGGCAGGACCCGGCCGCACCGCGCACCAGCACGAGCATCGGCCGACCCGGCTCACCAGGCCATCTTCGATGACCGGCACCGTTCAACAAACCGCGTCGAACCGCCTCGGCGACGGCACCGTTCTGAGTGCCGACACCGAGCTTCTCGTAGATGTGTCGCTTGTGGTTCTCCACCGTTCTGGTGCGCAGGTCGAGCAGATCAGCGATTTCAGGTGTGGTGTGTCCGCCGGCCATCAGAACGATGATCGCCGTCTCGCGGGCCGTGAGGCGAGTGCTGGCCATAGTGTCCAGCAGTGTCGGCACGGCTTCTGTAGGCCGCATCGGTGAAAACGCCAGCTTTCAGATTGAATGGGCGGGTTCGGCTTCGAGCTGTTCGACGTACCACGTGGCGAACAACTTCAGCTCGTGTACCGCGCCAGCAGCCAGTACCCGGATGGCGAGAACCGCGATTCCCGGTACGGCACCGGTTCCGGCCGGCACGCCGTCGACTCGTTCGACATAAACCGCGCGTACGTCGAAGTGCTTGATGAGCAGGCGAAGCCGGTCCACAGCTCGTGCCACGTCATCGGTGTCACCGCTGCCATCGGAACCGGTGTCCAACCTGGCCAGCGGCATATCCGCAACCAACGGCGGCAGGACGAGCACGTCGTGCAGTTCCAGCCAGCACACCAGATCCGTCCAGGTGGTACCGAGATCCACGCAGCGCATGGCACTCCACCTTCCATTTTGTTGCGGCAGCAACAGAATTCCCAGTTCGGAACCGCGGCACAAGACAGTAGGACAGCTCGGATGGCGGAGCAATAGTGTCGGCACTATGACCAACGGGTGGTTTCGCCGATGCGTCGGGAGCCGAACGATCAGATGATCGGAGCAGTGGTACAGGGGATCCCCGCGGTGTGCGCCCAGCGCGAGGACTCTCTGCACCGTGATAATCCACAATGGACACTAGCCGCTGCCCGGCGCCAGTCGCCGATCGGCAAGCGGTGCCGACAGATCGACGAGAAACTCCCTCGAGATGGCGGCGAGCGTCGTCGCGTCGCCCAGCGGCCTGGGCAGCGCGAGTACATCGACCATGACGGCGTCGCTCGTTTCGACGACCGTGGCACCCACGACCCGCGTGACACCTTCGACGGTCAGATCGACGCCGAGTATCAGGGTCAGGTCGTCGTCGGTCCGCGCGTACGCGTGCCACGCCACCGGGACGAGCCCCGGCCGATCGCCGAGCACCGGGTCCAGGCGAGCCCGCTGCCGTACCGAGGCGGCGGGAACAACGCGTAGTTGTCCGCTCATTTCCTGGGACCTTACTTTCCGCTGAACGTCGCCGGGCCGGGTATCGTCCAGGCGTGGCGGATCTTCGTAGCAATCACTGGTACGCGGGCCAGGACCGGAACTCCTACATTCACCGGGCGTGGATGCGCCGCGGCCTGCCGGACTCGGCGTTCAGTGGACGACCACAGATCGCCATCGCCAACACCGCATCCGACCTGACGCCGTGCAACCGACACCTGAGCGAGATCGCGCGCAGCGTGCGGGACGGAGTGTGGGAGGCCGGTGGCGTACCGCTGGAGATGCCGGTGGTGTCGCTGGGCGAGACGCAGGTACGGCCGACCGCGATGCTCTGGCGCAACATGGCCGCGATGGCGATCGAGGAGCTGATCCGCGCCAACCCGGTGGACGGTGTGGTGCTGCTCGGTGGCTGCGACAAGACCATTCCGGCGCTGCTCATGGGTGCCGCCTCGGTTGACCTGCCGGCCGTCGTGGTGCCCGGTGGCCCGATGCTGACCGGCACGTTCGACGGTGTCGCGCTCGGCTGCGGCACCGACGTGTGGCGGCTGAGCGAGGAGATGCGCGCCGGCACGCTGTCGCGGGAGCGGTTCATGCGGTCGGAGTCCTCGATGATCCGCAGCCGGGGCCACTGCAACACGATGGGCACCGCGTCCACCATGGGTCTGCTGGCCGAGGTGCTCGGCACCACCCTGCCCGGCACGGCAGGCCTGCCGGCACCGGACAGCAGGCTGCTCGCCAGGGCGCACGACACCGGCCGCATGGCCGTCGAGATGGTCATGGCGGACCGGCGGCCAAGCCACCTACTGTCGACAGGTTCGTTCCGCAACGCCATCGTGGCGCTGGCCGCGCTCGGCGGGTCGACCAACGCCGTCGTGCACCTGTTGGCGATCGCGGGCAGGCTCGGCGTGCCGCTCGGGTTGGACGACTTCGACGACATCGCGGCCGGTGTGCCACTGCTGGTCGACCTACAGCCGGCCGGGCGGTTCCTGATGGAGGACTTCCACCGGGCCGGTGGCCTGCTCGCCGTGCTGAACGAGGTGCGTGACCTGCTCGACCCGGACGCGCTGACCGTGACCGGCAGGCCGCTGGTGGACCACATCGGCGACGCCAGGATCGTGGACACCGAAGTCATCCGGACCAGCGCCGAGCCGCTGCGGCCGGACGCCGGCATCGCGGTGCTCTACGGCAACCTCGCCCCGCAGGGCGCGATCATCAAGCCGGCGGCAGCGTCACCGGAACTGTTGCGACACGGTGGCCCGGCCGTCGTGTTCGACTCGATCGAGGACTTCCACGCCAGGATCGACGACCCGGATCTCGACGTGACCGCCGATTCCGTGCTCATCCTGCGCGGCTGCGGCCCGAAGGGCTACCCGGGCATGCCGGAGGTGTCCAACATGCCGCTACCGGCGAAGCTGCTCGCGCAGGGTGTGCGGGACATGGTCCGGGTGTGTGACGGCAGGATGAGCGGCACCGCCTACGGCACCGTCGTGCTGCACGTGGCGCCGGAGGCCGCCGCCGGTGGCCCACTGGACCGGGTGCGCACCGGCGACTGGGTCACGCTGGACGTGCCGGGCAGGCGGATCGACGTCGACATCACCGCCGAGGAGCTGGCTGCCCGCCCGCCGTCGGACGCGATGACCACGGCGTTGGCCCGGCCGCTGCGTGGCTGGCAGAAGCTCTACGTCGACACGGTGAACGGTGCCGACACCGGAGCGGACCTGGACTTCCTGGTCGGCTCCAGTGGCGACACCGTCCCGCGTGACTCGCACTGACCAGGGCCGGTGCGAATCGGGATCAGGCGCCTGGACCGGAATAGACGTCGGCGGACGCGGGGGGTGCGATCTTCACCGGCTGGTCCCAGCCGGTGAAGTCCAGCTGGCCCTTGCCGGCCGACGCCGGCTCGACCAGGCGGATCAGGTAGTGCGGGGCAGCCGACTCGATGTCGGCCTTGCTGCCGTCGGAGAACGTGTACACGTGCACGGGGATACCGTCCACGGTGTCGGTACCGGCGGGCTTCGGCGGGTCGTCGCTGAGCTGGCCGAACAGGTTGGGCACCAGCGAGTTGAAGTCCACGGCCTGCTTCAGGCCGTCCACCATGCCCGAACCGGCCAGCATCTTCGCCGTGGACGGCACCCACTTGTTCAGCAAAAGTTGGCCGGCCTGACTGGTCGGATCGATGCCGTTGGTGGACATCAGGTCCTTTGTGAACTGGACATAGTAGACCTTGTTGGCCACGACGACAGGGATGTTCGTGCCACTCTCACCGATCGTGCCCGACGCGCTGCCGTCCTTGTTCAGCTGGACGTCCAGCGCCAGTGCGTCGCCGTCGTCGGTGAAGGACCCTTTGATGTGGACGGCGGACGCGCTGGTGGCGGCCGACTTCACCGTGGCCAGCAGCTTGCCCGGCGCTGGCATCGAAGCCGCGCCGGACGCGGCCGATGGGGTGCCCGCTGTCGAGCAGGCGGTGATCACGGCCAGGGCGGCGCCCAACGTGACGAGCACGGGCAGCCGTCGACGTAACATTGTTTGATTCCTCCGGAACTTGCTTTGGCAGGGACCACGGCATGCCTTCCGGCGCCATGGACAGGTGGCTATCGTCCACGATCATGTGCCGGCGCCGCCCACCGGGGCGGTCAACGGCGGCGCATGGCGATCGGCAGTGTCACGGCCGTCAGCACGACGAGCGCTGCCACGCCGACCACCTGGCCCAGCGCCCACGCCGCGTACACCGCGAGGCAGACGAACTCGGTGCCCAGCTCGGCCACCGACGTCACCGTGGCCCTGGCCGGGCCCGTGATGCGGTCCTGCAACCGCGCATCGGCCACGAGCAGCACCAGCCGGTACACGCCGTAGAACACCGCGAGCCCGACCAACCCGACCGGCCGGTGCAGGAGCCCGGTGGCGGCCAGCACGGCGGCTCCGGTGCCCAGGGCGGCCCCGAGCAGCGCCGGTCGCAGCCCGCCGCGCCGGCCGCCGATCGCGGCACCGGCCGCACCGGCCACCGGGATGGCCAGCAGCGCGAACGGCACGGCGACCACCGGTACGCCCCACTCGTTGGCCAGCAGCGCGAAGTACTCCTCGAACGCGTCGATACCGCCCAGCAGCGCCACAGCCAGCACCACGCCCCGCACGGCCGGCTTGGCCACGGCCTCGGCGATCCCGGCCCGCAAGGTGGCCAGATAGCCCAGCTCATCGGAGTCATCCGCGTCGGCGCGGGGCGCCTCCGGCAGCCTGGTGGCCAGCGCGGCGGCACCCAGGCACGTGCCGACGCTGACCCAGCCGACCAGGACGTAGCCGCCCGTCGCGAACAGCACGGTGGCCGCGGCCGCGGTGGGCAGCTGGGACAGCAGTTCGGCCGACCGCAGCCAGCTCAGCACGGTGGGGTAGCGCCCCTGGGCCCCCGCCGCGGTCAGCCCGTCGTAGACCAGGGCCTCCAGCGCACCGGACGCCAGCGCGCCACCGAGGCCCCACAGTACGAAGCCGCAGGCGAAACCGGGAAATCCGGGCACCGCGGTCCACAGCGTGTAGCCCGCTGCCTGCGCGGCACCGGCCACTACCAGGGCGTATCGCCGGGAGAATCGGTCGGCCAGCGCGCCCATCGGCACTTCGGCGATGATGCCGACACCGGACCAGATCACGAACAGGACGGAGATGTCCGCATCGGACAGACCCGTGTCGGCGAACAGCAACGCGTACAACGGGTACAGCGGAACGATCGACGCCAGCAACGACCAGCCGACGCTGATCCGCGTCAGCCTGCGAACGCCAGGTGAATGGACACTGGTGTAATCACGGTGTCAGCGATGTCGATGACGCATGTGCGACAGCATAGCCGCGCGCGGGGCGGTATTCAGCACGGGACGCACGGTCCACCTCGGCGCGGGTGAGGTGGACCGTGCGTCCCGTGTCGTGCCGGCTACGCTGCCGGCCACGTCCTTGCGGATCGGCCGACTGGAGATCAGCCGGTCGGGATGCCGTTCGCCGGTGCGGTGGCCGGCGTGTTCGTGTACGGCGTGATCGGCCCGTTGGCGTCGTCGGTGGTGAGCGGGGTCCCCGTGGGCACCAGCACGCCGGACTTGATCGTGCCCACCTGCACACCGGTGAAGCCGGAGTGGTCGGTGGCGCTGTACCGGTAGGGCACCAGGCCCGGCCCGGTGAGGCCGCCCTTCTGCAGCGCGTCGATCAGGCCCTGCCGGGTCGGGTTCTTGCCGGCCGCCTGCAGGGTCTGGGCGAACGTGTAGGCGACCGCCATGCCGTAGGCGACGTTGCCGTCGAACGGCAGCTTGGCCAGGTACTTGTCGTGGATCTGCTTGAACAGCGTGATCCACGAGTTGCTGGTGTCACCCAGCGACGGCAGGTAGGTGTCGGTGATCATGCCCTCGATGAGCTGGCTTGGCTGGCTGATCGAGGAACCAGCGGACTTGGCGTCGGCCTGTAGCAGGCCTTCCAGGGTCAGCGGGTCGGAGCCGACGTTGGACACCACCATGGTCGGCGAGAAGCCGAGCTTCAGTGCGGTCAGCTTGAACAGCGCGGTGTACGCGGGCACCGTGTCCAGCACGACGACAGCGGGCTTGGTGGCGGCGATCGCCGTGACCTGGGCCGCGATGTTGGTGGTACCGGGCTGGTAGGGCTGTCTGGTCGTGACGAGGTTCTTGGGGATGTTCTGGTCCAGGCCCTGTATGCCGTTCTTGCCGAAGTCGTCGTCCTGGTAGAAGTACGCGACCTTCTTGCCGGCGAAGTTCTGGTTGATGTACTGGCCGAGGATCTTGCCCTCGATCAGGTAGTCCGGCTGCCAGCCGAACGTCTCCGGGTGCTGCTGCGGAGCGTTCCAGCAGATGCAGCCGGACGCCACGAACAGGTCGGGCACGCGCTCGCTGTTGAGGAAGTCGACCACCTTGGTGTGGGTGGGCGTACCGAGTGCGCCGAGCATCGCGAAGACCTTGTCCTGCAGGACAAGTTGCCTGGTCTGCGTCACCGTCTGCGTAGGATTGTAGCCGTCGTCGACGTACTTCAGCGTGATCTTGCGGCCGTTGATGCCGCCCTGCGCGTTGATGAAGTTGAAGTATGCCTGGGCAGCCGGTGCGATCTCGTCGTAACCGGGCGCCGCGACGCCGGTCAGTGGCTGCGTGCTGCCGAGGAGGACCGAATTGGCGGTCACTCCCGGTGCACTGGCCCCTGATGACGACGATGACGACGACTGGCTGCCACACGCCGTCAAGGAGATGGCGGTCATCGCCGAGACGGCGATGATCGCGCGGAATCTGGTGGAGCGGGTCATACCCTTTCGCCTCCCACTAGAATGGCGTTCGGTTGTAGGAAACGTACTGACGTCAGTCACGTATTGCGAGCGATGTACTGCGGTCGTCAACGAATTGTGATGTGCAACGCCCTCCACAACCGGACCAGGCCGCCCTGAATCCCACCGGGAAACAGCACGACGACCAAGAAAAGCACCACCCCGTAGAGCACAAGCGGGATGTTCGCGTAGATCGTGCGGGGCAGGTTCGCCGACTGGGCGAGATCTGTCGACCAGGTCGGCAACAGTGTGACGATCACCGATCCGTAGACGGCGCCGGCCAGGCTGCCCAGCCCACCGAGCACGATCGCGGTCAGCAGTGACAACGACAACGTCAGTGGGAACGCTCCTGGCGCGGCCAGGCTGTTCACCCAGGCCAGCAGCGCGCCACCAAGTCCGGCGCAGGCCGCGCTCACGGTGAACGCGAGCACCTGCGTGCGTGCCACGCGGACACCGCTCAGTGCGGCGGCGTCCTCGTCCTCACGCAACAGTCGCATATCCCGACCGACCCGGCTGGTGACCAGATTGGCCAGCAGGAACAGCGTGATCACCAGGCACAGCCCGGTGATCCAGGCCTGCCACCGTTCCAGTGGGAACGTGTCGCCGAGCGAGAGCGGTGGCGGGCTCGGTGCCACGGTGATGCCGTTGTTGCCGCCGAGCTGGTTCTGCAGGCCGTGGTAGTCGGCCAGCGTGGGCAGTCCCAGCGCCAGCGCCAGTGTCACGCCGGCCAGGTACGGGCCGCGCAACCGTGCCGCCGCCGCGCCGACCAGCAGGCCGACCGCCGCCGACACCGCGACGCTGATGACCAGCACCAGGGCCAGCGGCCACTGCTCGTTGTGCTCCAGCAGCAATGCAGTCGCGTACGCGCCGACGGCCATGAACGCGCCGTTGCCCAGCGAGATCTGGCCGGACAGTCCGGACAGCACGGTCAGGCCCGCCGCCGCGATCGCGGTGTAGCAGATCTGTGCCAGCTCGAAATCCTGGAACTGGCTGATGGAAATGGAGATCACGTACAGCACGGCGCCGCCGAGGACGGCCCAGATCAGGTGCCGCAGCAGCGTCGACCTCGGACGGTTGGCCAGCGACGCCTTGTCGATGAGCTGCCGTGTCTTGGGGATGGTCGCTGTCATACCCGCCGTCCTGCCGCGTGTCCGAACAGTCCGTTCGGGCGAATCATCAGTACCAGCACCAGGACCACCAGGGCGCCCAGGTTCACGATGTCGGAGCCGAGATAGCCGGACACCCAACCCAGCACGATGCCAAGGCTGATACCGCCGACGACGGCGCCGGGCGGACTGTCCAGGCCACCGATGACCGCGGCCGTGAAGCCGAAGACCAGCGTGCTGTCGAACGCGTTCGGGCTGACGAAGGTGTCCGGTGCGATCAGCACACCGGCCAGGGCACCGACCGCGGCGGCCAGTGCCCAGCCGACGGTGAACATCCGGCCGACGCGCACCCCGAGCAGCCTGGCCACTTCCGGCGCGAACGCGGCCGAACGCATCCGCAGGCCCAGTGACGTGCGGCGGAAGACGACGGCCAGCACGACCATCACCGCGAGCACGACGAGGAACACCCACAGGTCGTTGGGTGCGAACAGCAGCCGCCGCCCGCCGCCGATCTGGAAGCCCTGGATACCGAACGCCGGGGGATAGGACCGCGGGGTGCCGCCGAAGATCATGCCGGCGATGCCCTGCAACAGCACCAGCAGGCCGAACGTGACGACGACGGCGTTGAGCTGCGGCTTGTTCTCCACCGGACGAATCAGCAGCCGTTCCACGACGGCGCCGAGCACCAGGCCGGCCACGATGGCCACGGCCAGCGCCAGCCAGTAGGAGCCGCCGTCGCTGACCACCGTGAACGCCAGGAACGTGGTGATCATCAACATGCCGCCCTGTGCGAAGTTGACGATCCTGGTGGCCCGCCAGATGAGGACCAGCGCCAGCGCGATGGCGGCGTAGACCGCTCCGGCGGACAGACCCCCGAGGGTCAGGTTGATGAACTGGACCATCACATCCCCAAGTAAGCGTGTCGGACGCGGTCGTCAGCCACCAGGTTCGCCGCCAGGTCGTCGGCCACCTTCTTGCCGAGGTTGAGCACGACCGCCCGGTCCGCGACGGACAGCGCCGTCGCGGCGTTCTGTTCCACCAGCAGGATCGTCAGGCCGGTGTCGTCCCGGAGTTGACGCAGTGTGGCGATGATGTCGGCGATGACCCGTGGTGCCAGACCGAGTGACGGTTCGTCCAGCAGCAGCAGGCGCGGCCTGCTCATCAGCGAGCGAGCGATGGCCAGCATCTGCCGTTCGCCACCGGACAGCGTCTCCGCGCGGCGGTACCGCGCGGCAGCCAGCGGCGGGAACAGCTCCATCATGTTGTCGATGCCCTCGCGGGTCCACACCCGGTCGTTCCGGCACAGCGCGCCGACGCGCAGGTTCTCGTCGACGGTCAGCTCGGCGATCACGCCGCGTCCTTCCGGGACGTGTGCGATGCCGTCCCGTACAACGTCTTCCGGGTGCCGGCTGTTGATCCTGCGGTCCAGGAAGTGGATCGAACCCTTGCTGGCCCGCACGAGGCCGGACAGTGTGCGCAGCAGTGTGGTCTTGCCGGCGCCGTTCGCGCCGAGCACCGCGGTGATCGAGCCCTCGGCCACCTCGATGTCGACGGTGTCCAGCGCCCGCACCGCGCCGTACTCGACGGTGAGGTCGGTGATCTCAAGCATGGTCGCCGCCCACCGCCTGCTGTACGGATTCCTGTGCCGCTGCCTCTTCCTGGGCCACGGCCTGTGCGACGGGCTGCGCCGAGTCCACCGATTCACCGAGATATGCGCGCTGCACAGCCGGGTCGGAACGAATTTCCGCCGGGTTGCCGCGCGCGATGACCTGACCGAAGTCGAGTACCACGAGTCGGTCACAGAGGTCCATCACGAAATCCATGTTGTGCTCGACCAACATAACGGCCATCTTGCTATTCAGGCCCCGAATGATCTCGGCCAGTTCGGCCATTTCGGGCGCCGACAACCCGGCCGCCGGTTCGTCCAGCATCAACAGTTTCGGTTCGGCGACCAGTGCCCGCGCCAACGCGACACGCTTGCGCACGCCGTAGGGCAGGCTCGCGCATGTCCGGTCGGCCTCGTCGGCGATGCCGAGCGACTCCATCACAGTCAACGCCTTGTCCCGCAGCCGCCGTTCGCCGCGGTCGGCCCACGGCGACGCGAGCAGCGCCCCGATCGGGCCGGTGCGGGACAGGTGCGTCGTCCCGGCGATCACGTTGTCCAGCACGCTCAGTCTGCTGAACAGGCCGAGCCCCTGCAGGGTGCGCGCGATCCCCAGTTCGGCGACGTTGTGCGGCCGGTGGCCGTGCAGGGGCCTGCCGCCCAGCGACATGGTGCCCTTGCTCGGCCGCACGAATCCGCAGATGACATTGAACAGCGTGGTTTTGCCGGCCCCGTTCGGACCGATCACGCCGAGCACCCCCGACGACGGGACGTCGACGCTGACGTCGGTGAGCACATCCAACCCACCGAAGGAGACGCAGATGCCGTCGACCCGCAGCAGCGGATCGCCTGGCTCCATGCTCATGACCACCACCCTGTAGCCCTTGTCCGAACAGTGTTCGGTTTTTGGCATGCTACAGAAGCGCGGCGGACTTGCCCAGGGGGACCGGGGCGCCCGCCAATCAGTCGGTCGGGTACAACCTGCCGATCAGTTCGAGGATCTCTTCGATGAACCGACGGGCGGCCGCGCGGGAGGACTGGACGGCGACCTCGCGGCCCGCTTCGGTGGCAATTGTGGTCAGTACCAGCACTAACGTGTCCGGCAGTGGGCTGGCCTGTTCGCTGAGCAGGTCCGAGTTCGTGGTGAGCCAGTGCCGGAAGCCGCGCCGGGTGAGCAGTTCGAATCCGGGTGGCCCACCGCCGGACAGGAACAACTGCGCCAGTTCGCGCTCCTCCCAGCAGCCCTCCAGGTAGGCGCGGGTACCGAGGATGAACAGGCGCATCGCGTCCTGCTCACCGGCTGCCAGCGCGAGCCGGAACGCCTTGGCCGAACGGTGCCGCTGTCTGGTCTGGTAGTCGTCGTAGAGCGCGATGTAGAGGTCGGACTTGCCGCCGAAATGGTGGTACAGGCTGCCGACGCTGGACCCGGCGCGCTCGACGATGTCGACGACGTTCGCGTCCGCGTAACCCGCGGTCGTGAAGATCTCGCGGGCAGCTTCCAGCAGTAGCGACTTGGTGCTGGTCGCCCGGCTCCTCTTGGTCTCCGTCACGCCGTCAGTGTGCCTGACCGACGTTCGGTTCCGCCCGAGAAGTGGCAACGATCGCCCCAGACGAGGCGACTGTCCTGTTTGGTCAAAAGGGTATGTTCGGGACCGAACGTTGTTCTAGGGCGTCTGCCGTGCTAGACAGCTTGAGTTCCTCGGCGTCGCGGAACCACCGTGACGCCATGAGCGAGTGGAGCGATGCGGTGCATGATCATCGGTGGCGCAGGACACTCAGCACACTATTACCGGCCGCCGTCCTGGCGACGACCGCAGCCCTGATCGTCGGCCTGACGGCCTCGCCGGCAACGGCCAGCCAGGGACCGGGTCACAACTCCGGACCCGGCAACCAGTCCGACCGGCTGGCCATCACCACGGTCTCCAACCCACGGCCCAGCCTGGTCAGCGGTGGTCAGGTGCTGGTCAGCGTGTCCGTACCCAGGGGCGCGCACGACGTTCGGGTCACCGACAACGGCCACGACGTCACATCGGCTTTCCGCACCCAGCGCGACGGCAGCCTGCTCGGCCTGGTCACCGGCCTGCGCGCGGGCACCAATGTGCTGGCGGCCCGGAGCGACGGCCGTGGTTCGTCGCACGCCGAACTGAAGGTGGACAACCACCCGATCACCGGACCGGTGTTCTCGGGCCCCCAGCAGACCCCGTTCTTCTGTGAGACCACGGCGTTCGGCCTGGCGCCCGCCGTGATGCCCAACTGCAGCGCGCCGACCCAGGTCACGTTCCAGTACAAGAACACGGCAGGCGCGTTCGTCGTGCTCGCCGACCCGACCAGCCACCCCGCCGACCTGGCCACCGCGACCGTCAACGGGCACACGGTGCCCTACATCGTGCGTGTCGAGACCGGCACCATCGACCGCGCCGTCTACCAGATCGCGGCGCTCTACGACGGGTCCGACCCGAACCCGCTGGGGGCGGACGGCAGCTGGAACCGGGCGCTGGTCTACACGTTCGGCGGTGGCTGCAACGCCGGCTACCACCAGGGCAACAGCACCGGCGGCGTGATCAACGACCTGTTCCTCGGCCAGGGCTACGCGGTCGCGTCGTCCAGCCTGAACGTGCTGGACAACAACTGCAGCTCCGTCATCTCGGCCGAGGCGGCCATGATGGTCAAGGAGCACTTCATCGACACCTACGGCCCGGTGTCGCACACGATCGGCTGGGGCGGCTCCGGTGGCGCCATCCAGCAGTACACGATCTCCGACGAGTACCCGGGCATCGTGGACGGGATCATCCCGAGCATCTCGTTCCCCGACCCGCTGTCCACGGCAGGTCCGGTGGACGACTGCAAGCTGCTGGACAACTTCTTCGCAGGCCCCGGCGCCACGTTCACCGCGGCACAGCGGCAGGAGATCTCCGGCTACAACGACTACACCAGTTGTCAGTCGTGGGACGCGACCTTCGCCAACCGGGCGACGGCGACCGGCAGCTGCAACTCGGCGATCCCGGTGGCCGCCCGGTGGAACCCGGTGACCAACCCCAACGGCGTGAAGTGCAATGCCAACGAGCAGCTGGTCAACCAGTTCGGCCGCGACCCGAACACCGGTTTCGTCCGCAGCACCCTGGACAACACCGGTGTGCAGTACGGCATGGCCGCACTGGAGGCAGGCCAGATCACCGCTGACCAGTTCGTCACGCTGAACGCCGACATGGGTGGCATCGACTTCACCGGTGCGCTGATGCCCGGTCGGATCACGGCCGACCCGAAGGCGTTGAACGCGGCGTACTCCGACGACCTGCTGACCAACGGTGGTCAGGGTCTGCGGGACACGCCTATCATCGACCAGCGCGACGACCTGGACTTCGCGGGCTTCGGCAACGACATCCACACGTCGGAGTGGTCGTTCGCGATGCGGCAGCGGCTGATCCAGGCCAACGGCACAGCGGCCAACCAGGTCATCATCGAGAACCAGCCCGCAGGTGACGTCGTCAACGCGGCGAACGCCTACGAACTGGACGCGATGAACCGCTGGCTGACCGCCATCGACGCCGACCGGTCGCACCGCGGCCTGCCGTCGAAGGTGATCAGTGACAAGCCGGCCGACCTCGGGGACGGCTGCTTCACGTCGGCCACCCAGCGGGTGGTCGCCAAGGTCACCGACCCGGCCAGTGGCCCGTGTGCGGCTGCCGGCTTCCCGGTGGCCACCAACCCGAGGCAGGTCGCTGGCGAGGCGCAGAACACCAACGTGCTCAAGTGCGCGTTGCAGCCGCTGAACTTCGCCGCCTACCCGGTGACGTTCACGGCGGACCAGAAGGCCCAGCTCCGGGCCACGTTCCCGACCGGCGTGTGCAACTACAACAAGCCGGGCGTCGGACAGCACCGGCCGATCGGCTCGTGGCTGTCCTACGGCGACGAGCGGACCGGTCTCACCCGGCCGACCCACATCCCTGGGCCGAACGAGTAAGGCCATGAAGAAGTAGACACCGCGTACTACCGACCGGCCCCCGTCACTCGGTTGGCGGGGGCCGGGTCGCGTCAATGGTCGATTGTGCCGTTCCGCCGATCGGACGAAAATTCGCGGGAACGTCAGGAGGCCGAACCCATGGACCACCAGTTCCCCCCGGTCGTACTCGACCCGGCGGGCGGTGACATCCATGGTGAGGCCGCTCGGCTGCGTGCCAACGGCCCGGCCGCGCGGGTGTCGCTGCCCGGTGGGGTGCCCGCCTGGTCGATCACCGGCCATGACGCGTTGGCCGCGCTGCTGACCGATCCCCGGGTTTCCACCGACGCCACCCGGCACTGGCCGCCGATGATCAACGGCGAGCTGCCGCCGGACTGGCCGCTGCACGTGTGGGTGTCGGTGCGGAACATGTTCACCGCGATGGGCGACGACCATCGGCGGTTGCGCTCACTGGTCGCGTCCGCGTTCACCGCACGCCGGGTGGCCGCGCTGCGACCCAGGATCGAGCGGATCACGGCCGGCCTGCTCGACGGCCTGGAGACGGAGGCGCTGGACCAGCCGGTCGACCTGCGCCGCCGGTTCGCCTACCCGCTGCCGCTGGAGGTCATCTGTCACCTGTTCGGGGTGCCGGACGGTGCGCGAGCCGAGTTGCGCAGGGTCGTGGGGAGTGTGTTCGACACGTCGTCGGAGCAGTCCGAGGCGGCGGCGGGTGAGCTGTACGGGATGCTCGCCGGCCTGGTCGCAGCCAAGCGGGCGGAGCCGGCCGCGGACGACCTGACCAGCGCGCTGATCGCCGCCCGCGACGGCGACGACGGTTCACTCGACGATGCGGAACTGATCGGCACCCTGCTGTTGATGCTCGGCGGTGGCCACGAGACCACGGCGAACCTGCTGGACCACGCGGTGGTCGGCCTGCTCGGCACGCCCGGCCAACTGGACCTGGTGCGCCCCGGTGAGGCGTCCTGGGGTGACGTCATCGAGGAGGCCCTGCGGTGGCAGGCGCCGGTGGCGAATCTGCCGCTGCGGTACGCGATCGAGGACATCGACGTCGAAGGGATCGTGATCGCCAAGGGTGACGCCATCCTGGCGTCCTATGCGGGGGCGTGCCGTGACCCGGAGCGCTACGGTGCCACCGTGGACACCTTCGATGTCACCAGAAGTTCCGTGCGGCACCTCGCATTCGGCCATGGCGCGCACTTCTGTCTCGGTGCGCCGCTGGCCAGGCTGGAGGCCGAGGTCGCGCTGCCGGCGCTGTTCGACCGGTTCCCCGACCTGACACTCGCCGGGCCGGTGCGGGACCTGGTGCCGCTGCCGTCGTTCATCTCCAACGGCCACCGCACGCTGCCCGTCGTGCTCGGTCCATCGGCGACCAGCCGATGAGCGCGTTCCGGCTGGGCCTGGCGGCCCGCGTCGCCGTGGTCACCGGGGCCAGCAAGGGCATCGGCCTGGCCGTGGTCAGTGCTCTGGTCGCCGAGGGCGCGTACGTCGTGGCAGGCGCCCGCCACTCGTCGCCCGAGCTGGACAAGCTGGCCGCGGGTGGTGCGGTGCGGGTGGTGCCGGTCGATCTGGCCGATCCGGACGGGCCTGCGACGCTGGTCGCCGCGGCCGGCGACCGGATCGACATCCTGGTGAACAACGTCGGGTCGGCGCCGGTCCGCATCGGCGGCTTCCTCACCGTGACCGACGAGCAGTGGCTGACCACGATCAACCTGAACCTGCTGGCCGCCGTCCGGGCGACCCGCGCCGTGCTGCCGTTCATGCTCGACGGTGGCCGGGGTTCCATCGTGAACGTGTGCTCGGTCAACGCGGTCCTGGCCGACCCGAACGTCATCGACTACAGCGCGGCCAAGGCGGCGCTGGCCAACTTCTCCAAGTCGCTGGCCAAGGAGTACGGCGAGGACAACATCCGGGTGAACACGGTCAGCCCGGGGCCGGTGATGACCGACCTGTGGCTGGGCGCGGACGGTGTCGCGGCCACCGTGGCGGACGCGACCGGTGGGCAGGCTGACGATGTCGTGCTGAAGGCGGCTGGGGATGCGCCGCTGGGTCGGTTCACCCGACCGGCCGAGGTCGCCGACCTGGTACTGCTGCTGGCCAGCGACCGGACGGCGAACGTGACCGGTGCGGACATCACGGTGGACGGCGGCCTCGTGCCGACCTGGTAGCCGCGGATCTGTGGCTGGGCGCCGAGGCCGCCGACCTGGTAGCTACAGGTTGTTCTTGGCCAGCCATTCCAGACTGGCCTGGGCCACCTCGCGCCAGCCGCTGTCGATCGTCAGCGAGTGGCCTCGGTCGGCGAACTCCAGCAGCTCGGTCACCGCCGAGGAATGCCGGTACTGCTTGAGCGTCGCCTTCGTGATGGCCTCGGGCACGGTGTGGTCCTGGCCGCCCATCACCAGCAGCAGCGGGCCGCGTTCCTCGTTGTCCGTGGCCACCTTCGACGGCGAGTGCAGCGAGAAGTTCGCCGCCGCCGCCTCGAACAGCGGCTTGCCGGGGGAGGGGATGGTCCACTGCTCGAACAGCGCGTCGGACTCGTCGGCGGGCACCGCGTTGCCGAAGCTGTAGCGGAACTCGTCGGACGTGAGCGCGACGGCCTTGTGCCGGTTCCCCGGATTCTTGAACACCGGCAGTGTCGCGCGCAGGCTGGACAACGGCAGCGGCAGCACACCCTTGATCTGGGCCGCGTCGATCGCCACCGCGGCGACCGCCCGATTCTGGCCGAGGAGCTTCTCCGCGATCATGCCCCCGAACGAGTGACCGACGAGAATCGGCTTGGCCGGCAACGTCTCGATCATGTTCGCGATGTGTTCGACGACATCGTCGATGCCGTAGTTCGCGACGGCGTCCGGGTTCGCGCGGGTCAGTTCGACAGTGTCCGCGTCACCGGGCCAACTCGCAGCGACCGGCTGGTAACCGGCTTCCTCGAACAGTGTCAGCCACGGCGCCCAGGACGTGGCGTGCAGCCACAGACCGTGGATGAAGACGACTGGAGTGCCGTTGCTCATGGGCGGCCCCGTTTCTGTTGGAACCGCGAACACTACCCGGTCAACTGTGAATGCGGCTCTGCCAATCGAGTACACCGGCCAGCTCATCGTCCACACGCGACGGATGCGGGCCCTGGTCGCGCGGCCGCCCGGCTGTCGCGGCCGCGCTGACCTCGATGTTGCGTTCCACCCGTGGCCGACGCAACTCGTCGTAGCAACGCAGTGCCTCGATGGTGCCCCCACTGTCGCGCAAGGCTTTGGCCAGCACGACGGCGTCCTCCAACGCCATCGACGCGCCCTGCCCGGTGGCAGGCGACGCCGCATGCGCCGCGTCGCCGATGAGCACGGTTGCCTCGGTGTGCCACCGGATGCCGGGTGCCAGGTCACTGGCGTTGGTCACCATCAGCCGGTCACCGGTTGCCGCGACGATGTCGTACGCCGGTGTCGTGTCGTTGCTGAGCAGGGGCAACAACTGGTCCGGTGTGGCAGTGGTGATCTCGTCGGCGGACAGCGGCTCGGCCGCCGATGTCCTGGCGAACCAGAACGTCTCGCCGAACGGGGACACGCAGTAGCCGAATGCCGACGCGCAGCCTCGGATCATGGTGATCCGCTCCGGCGTGGTCGGCGGCTGCGCTGCGGTGCTGTAGCCGTACCAGACATGCTGGCCCGCGTACCGTGGCGGGCCAGGGTCGATCAGTGATCGGGTGGTCGAGTCCAGGCCGTCGGCACCGATGGCGATGTCGCCGGTGGCCGTGCTGCCATCGGTGAACCGCAGCGTGACGCCGTGCTCGTCCTCGGTCAGCGAAGCGAGCCGGGCGCCCTGCCGGATCGGGATGCCTCTGCGTACCGCCTCGGCACGCAGGACATCGGCCAGTTCGGCGCGGCGCATGCAGCGGTAGTTGGTCAGCGGGTCGTCGTGCCCGCCGAGTGGCACCGATGTGATCTCGGCGCCGGTGTGGTCGAGGACAGCCATCGCGGTCAGCGGGAAGCCTCGTCCGGCAACGGCATCAGCGGCGTCGATCTGCGCGAGTGCCCGCATCCCGTTGTCGGCCAGGGTGAGGAACGCGCCGATGTCCGCGCCACTGGCCGGATGTGCCTCGTACACCGACACATCGAACCCGGCTTTCGCCACGGCCAACGCGGCCGCCGTGCCCGCGATGCCGCCGCCGATCACCATTACCCGAGTCATGAGTCCAGTGTTTCAGCACCTCGGTCACCCGATCGAGGTGGCCACCGGTGTCGACGCGCGGAACTCCAGCCCGACGGGGGTGCCCTTCCGGTAGCCGCCGAAGAACAGCCCGAGCAGGATCACCAGCACCACGATGACGAACACCCAGAACCAGCCCGACCTGCGTGCCCTGCGTTGCCTGGCCATCGTGCGCCTCCCCGCTGCGTCGCCCGGGTGATACCCGCCGCCTGGAGCCACCAAACTACCGTGGCTGATTGAGCGGTCACCGCACCGGGAATCATCCAGGTATGAACTCATGGACCAGGCGTCTCGCGACGGCCTGCATCGCGGTGGTGGTACTGCTCGCTGTGGTGCTCGTCGGATCGGCCGTGCACCTGTTTCCGCAGCTGCGCAACCCGTTCGCCGAGACGACGCGACAGCGCTCCGGACCGGTGCTGCTCACGTCCATCCAGCAGCTGTCCAAGTACGAGGCGGCCAGTGGCACGTTCCAGGTCGTGGTGGACATCTCCTCCGGCGGCTCGATCCTGCCCAGCTTCCTGGAGGGCAGCGACACGATGTTCATCGGCGTCGGCACCGACAACGCGTTCGTCGACTTCTCGCACCTCAAGGGCGATGCGGTCAAGGTGTCCAGCGACCGCCTGTCGGCCACGCTGACGCTCGGCCGGGCGAAGCTGGACAAGGCGACCCTGGACGTCAAGCAGTCCTACGTCTTCGCCCAGCAGCAGGGCCTGTTCACCAGGGTCAACCAGTTCCTGTCCGGCAACCCCAACTCCCAGCAGGCCGTCTACGAGCTGGCCCAGAAGCAGATCCAGGCCGCGGCGGCGAAGAGCGAACTGCTGGCCGACGCGCAACGCAACACGCGAACGATGCTGGTCAGCCTCCTGCAGTCACTCGGCTTCAGTACGATCACGGTGAACTTCACGGGTGGCAGTCCGAGCTGAGGATGGTCGATGGGCAATCTTGACGTGCGCTGGCAACACGGCTCGCCGTCGTCGGCCCGCAACACCGATCCGCTGATCCAGGTGCACGCCTACGACGAGCACACGTTCATCCTGCGCCAGAACAAGGCAGTGCACTACGAAGCGCCGTTCATGTTCCTGTTGTGCGGCAACGAAAGGGCGCTGCTGCTGGACACCGGCGCCACCGAGGACGCGGAACAGTTTCCGTTACGCGCCACGGTGGACCGGCTGCTCGCCGACCGGCTCGCCGCCCACCCGAGGGACGGCTACGAACTCGTCGTCGCCCACACCCACGGTCACGGTGACCACCATGCCGGTGACGGCCAGTTCACCGGCCGGCCGGACACCGGTGTCATCCCGGTGGACGTCGACGCGGTGCGGGGTTTCTTCGGCATCACCGACTGGCCGAAGCAGGTCGTCAGGTACGACCTCGGTGGCCGGGTGCTGGACGTCGTCGGTATTCCCGGCCACCAGGCCGCTTCGATCGCCATCTTCGACCCATGGACAGGTTTCCTGTTCACTGGGGACACGGTCTGCCGAGGTCGGCTGTACGTGAAGGACTTCCCGGCGTTCGTCGACAGCATCCGCAGGCTGGTCGACTTCGCCGCCGCCCGCGACGTGACGTGGGTACTGGGCTGTCACATCGAGATGACCACGAAACCGGGCCGGGACTACCCGATCGGCACGACCTATCAGCCGGCCGAGCCGCCCTTGCAGCTGCCGGCGGACTGCCTGACCACCGTCCGCGACGCCGCCGAGTCGGTTGCCGACCGGCTCGGCGTGCACGTGTTCGACGACTTCATCATCTACCACGGCCCCTGCACCGGTGCTGTGTTGCGCCAGGCAGCGCGCGGCCTGGGCAACCGGCTGGTGAACCGGGTCCGGGCGATCAGGAAGCCTGCTGGCTGAACCGGCTCAGGACGGTGTCGCGCAGTGCGTCCGGGTCGACGTCGAGTGCGGTGAGCACCTTGAAGCCGCCGCCGTCGGTTTCGGCCAGCAGCCCCAGTACCAGGTGCCCGGTGCCCATGTAGTTGTGGTCCAGGGTGAGCGCCTCGCGCAGGGTCAGCTTCAGCGTTCGCTTGGCCCGCGCGGTGAACGGCGGCCGTGGGTACCGGAACTTGCCGGGGCCGAACGTTTCGTCGGCACGCCGCCGGATCTCCTCGACGTCGATCCCGATCGCGGCCAACGCATCGGCCGCCGGTTGGCCCCCGGTGGTGGGCACACCTGCTTCGGTGAGCTGTCGGATGGTTTCGTCCCGGGCGTTCGTGGTCGTGACGCCGTAGCCGCCGAGTATGTCGGTGGCGATGTTGTCGCCGGTGCGGGTCAGGCCGAGCAGGATGTGCTCGGTACCGATGAAGTCGTGGCCCAGCGTGATGGCCTCGTCCTGGGCCAGTGCGATGGCCCGCTTGGCCATGTCGGTGAATCTTTCGAACATGTCATGCCTCCAGGCCTGTCACCTTGCGGCGGCTCGCGTGTTTCTCGTGCACGGACTGGCGACTCACCCGCAGCGCCGTCGCGATGTCCTGCCAGGACCAGCCCTGATCGCGGGCGTTGTCCACGTGCAGCCGTTCCAACTCCTCCAGCAGTCGCCGCAGCGCGACCACCGCGGGCAAGCCGACCGCAGGGTCCTTGTTGCTCACCTTGCCGGCCAGGTCGGCCGGCACCTCGCCGCTCGTCATGGTGTCAGGTTAACCTGACACCACTCGTCAGGCAACCCTGACGGCTGGAATAAATGCGAGACCGGCCGGTTACCCAGAGACATGGCGATCGAATTGGGCAAGTTCGGTATCTGGAGCCGCGAGGCGGACCTGAACCCAGCACTCGCAGGTGAGGTGGAACGCCTCGGCTACCAGGCGATCTGGATCGGTGGATCACCAGGTGGCAGCCTCGACATCGTCGAGACCCTGCTCGACGCGACGGAACGACTCACCGTCGCCACCGGGATCGTGAACATGTGGAAGGACGACGCGGCCACGATCGCCGCCGCCTACCACCGGGTCAACGACAAGCACCCGGACCGCTTCCTGCTCGGCGTCGGCATCGGCCACCCCGAGGCGACCAAGGAGTACCGCAAGCCCTACGACACGATCGTCGAGTACCTGGACCAACTGGACGCGGCGAACGTGCCGGTGGGCAACCGGGCGCTGGCCGCCCTCGGCCCCAAGGTGCTGAAGCTGGCCGCGGAGCGCACGCTCGGCGCCCACCCCTACCTGACCACCCCTGCGCACACCCGCGAGGCACGCGAGGTGCTCGGTGCCGGACCGCTGCTGGCGCCGGAGCAGAAGGTCGTGCTGGACACCGACCCGGTGCGGGCCCGACTGACCGCCCGACCCGGCGTCGAGCGGCCCTATCTCGGCCTGGTCAACTACCTGAACAACCTGCGCAGGCTCGGCTGGTCCGAGGAGGACCTGGCAAACGGCGGCAGCGACAGGCTGATCGACGCGCTGGCCCTGCACGGCGACGCGGCGACCGTGGCCGCGGGCGTGACCGCGCACCTGGACGCGGGTGCCGACCACGTGTGCGTCCAGGTGCTGGGCGAGGACAAGCTGGCCGGCTACCGCGCGCTGGCCGAGGTGCTGGTCGAGGCCTGATCCGGTGCGGCTGCCACCGCCGCCGGTTCGCTCTCGGCGGCGGTGAGCAGCTTGTGCCCGGTGGACAGCACCACGATGGCCAGCGCCACCGCACCAGCGCCGACGTAGAACGGCACGTGCACGTTGAACTCGACCACCAGTCGACTCGCCACGTACGGTGCCAGGCCGCCACCGATGAACCGGACGAACCCGTAGGCCGCCGACGCGATCGGCCGCTCGACCGGTGCCACCAGCATGACCGCCTGCGTGGTGAGCGTGTTGTTCAACCCGATGATGGCGCCGGACGCGATCACGGCGATGATCAGCGTGAGCTGGCTGGACGTGCCGGCGCCGATCACGATCAGGATGACCGTCAGCACCGCGAAACTGGCGTAGAGCGTCTTCGGGGTGCCGAACCTGCGCTGTAGCCGCTGCGCCACGAACACCGCGAAGATCGCGACCAGCACACCCCACGCCGTGAACACGTAGCCCAGCTGGTGGATGCCAAGGTGCATCGGGAACGGCGTGTAGGCGAGCAGGGTGAAGAAGCCCCAGTTGTAGCACAGCGCGGCGAAGCTCATCGTGGCCAGACCCCGGTGCCGCAACGCCTTGATCGGGTCGAGGATGGACGTCCGCTTGGCCGGCTTCGGTGTCTCGCCGACGAAGATCATGGTGGCCACCAGCGAGATGGCCATCAGCACGGTGACACCGAAGAACGGGCCGCGCCAGCTGATGGCGCCGAGTTCACCGCCGACCAGCGGACCGAGCGCGATGCCGACACCCAAGGCGGTCTCGTACAGGATGATCGCGCCGCTGAACCCGCCGGACGCGGCCCCGATGATCACCGCGAGCGACGTGGCGATGAACAGGGCGTTGCCAAGGCCCCAGCCGGCGCGGAAGCCGATGATGCCGCCGATCGTGTCCGACGAGCCGGCCAGCGCGCTGAACGCCACGATCAGGATCAGCCCGGCGACCAGCGTCCGCTTGCCGCCGATCCGGCTGGACACCCACCCGGTGACCAGCATCGCGACCGCCGTCACGACGAGATAGCTGGTGAACAGCAGCTCGACCTGGCTCGGTGACGCCTTGAGCTGGCTGGACAGCGCCGGCAGGATCGGGTCGACAAGGCCGATGCCCATGAACGACACGACACAGGCGAACGCGACCGCCCACACACCTTTCGGCTGCCGGAACGGGCTGACCGTCGGTGCGGCATGCCCCGTGCTCATCGGTTCTCCTCGCTGATGCTCGTCATCGCTCGTTGCGGTCCGTCCAGTTCGCGCAGGTGGTCCAGCGCCGGCAGGGCGGCTGCGAGTGCAGTGGTGTCCTCTTCGGACAGTTGGTCGATCAGGGCGGCGAACCAGTCGGCGCCGGTCTGCCGGCGCCGGCGCAGGTAGTCGCGCCCGGCCTCGGTCAGCGCGACGAGCACCACCCGCCGGTCGCCGGCATCCGGCCGCCGCTCGACCAGGCCGTTGCGTTCCAGGCCGGTGACCAGCGTGGTCATCGACGGCTGCGCGATGCCCTCGGCGGTGGCCAGGTCGGTCAGCCGCTGGGGGCCGGTCCGGCTCAGCGTGGACAGGGTGGACGCCGACGTCAGGCTGATCTCGCGCGCTCGGCCCCGGATCGCGGCGATGACCAGGCCGTAGAGGGCCTCGCCGAGCGCCTGGCTGCTGTCCACCGCTGTTTCTGCCACGACCGAAGTATAGACAAACTATATAGGTTGCCTATGTAATTTCGCGTGACCGTTGACACAGTGAGTGACGCTAAAAAGTAACTGACTGACGTTTCATGTATGGACACGATCGAAACGCGCACATCGCGGCGTCATGCTGCTGCTCGGGTTCATCGGTTACCTGGCCGTCGAGCGGCCGGCCGCCGAGCCGATCACGCCGTTGCACCTGTTCCGCAGCTCGGTGTCTCGGTCTCGACGGCGTTGTTCTTCCTGTCCACCGTGGTGCTGTTCGCCGCGATGCCCTACGTGCGCTGCTGACGCAGACCGGGTACCACCACAGCGCGTTCGGGTCCGGCCTGTTCCTGATCCCGCTGGTCGTCGGACCGATCGGCGCGGGCCTCGGCTTCTTCGTGCAGGTCTCGGTGCTGGCCGGCCAGAACGCCGTCGACCACACGTTCCTCGGCGTGGCCACCGGGGCGTTGAACTTCGCCAGGACGCCCGGTGGCGGCTTGTCAGGCCGTGTTCTTCTGGACCGTGCCGTTCATGGGCCTCGCGCTGCTGCTGGCGCTGATCATGCGGGAACCGCCGCTGTCCGATGAGATGATCGAGGTGGCCGCCGGCAAGGTGGACGTCGCCGAGTACCGAGGGAGCACGATGACCGATCACTGGCACGGCACACTGCGCCACGTCCGGGGTGCCGAACTGTCCGGCGACACCAACCAGACCTCCGGGATGACCAGGCTGGAGGCGATTTCCGGCAAGACCGTCGGGTCGACCAAGGTGTGGATGGGCCAGACGCACGTCGCCCCGCACACCAACTCCGGTGACCACCACCACGGCGCCACCGAGACCGCCATCTACGTGGTGTCCGGCCGGCCGTCGTTCGTGTTCGCCGACGGTGACAACGAGATCCGGATCGACACCGAACCGGGCGACTACATCTTCGTGCCGCCCTACGCGCCGCACCGCGAGGAGAACCCGACCGGCGAACCGGCGGTCGTGGTGATCGCGCGGAGCAGCCAGGAGGCGGTCGTGGTGAACCTGCCCAGCCTGTGGACGCCGGTGGACCGGGGGAATAACGGCTCGGAGGGCGGTGCTGACCGGGAGAGTTGAGGTCGGAAGGGGCGAAGCCGGTGAAGCAGATCCATCTCGCGGCGCACTTCCCAGGGGTCAACAACACCACGGTGTGGAGCGACCCCCGGTCGGGCAGCCAGATCGAGTTCTCGTCGTTCGCGCATCTGGCGGCAACGGCCGAGCGGGCGAAGTTCGACTTCCTGTTCCTGGCCGAGGGCCTGCGCCTGCGGGAACAGGGCGGCCAGATCTACGACCTGGATGTCGTCGGCCGCCCGGACACGTTCACCATCCTGACCGCGCTTGCCGCCGTCACCGAACGGCTCGGCCTGGCCGGCACCATCAACTCCACGTTCAACGAGCCCTACGAGGTGGCCCGCCAGTTCGCCACCCTGGACCACCTGTCCGCGGGCCGGGCGGCGTGGAACGTGGTCACGTCGTGGGACGCGTTCACCGGCGAGAACTTCCGGCGCGGCGGCTTCCTGCCGCAGGACCAGCGCTACGCCAGGGCCGAGCAGTTCATGCGCGCCACCTGGGCGTTGTTCGACTCCTGGCACGGCGACGAGATCGTCGCGGACAAGCAGACCGGCCAGTTCCTGCGCGACCCGGCGGCTGGCGAGTTCGACCATCACGTGGACCACTTCGACATCAGCGGCCGGTTCAACGTGCCCCGCAGCCCGCAGGGCCGGCCGGTGATCTTCCAGGCCGGCGACTCGAACGAGGGTCGCGAGTTCGCGGCCAGGACAGCGGACGCGATCTTCAGCCGGTACGGCACGCTGGCCGACGGCCAGGCGTTCTACACCGACGTGAAGGGCAGGCTGGCCGCCTACGGCCGCTCCCGTGACGAGCTGAAGATCCTGCCGGCCACCACGTTCGTGCTCGGCGACACCGAGGCCGACGCCCAGGAGAAGGCCGACGTCATCCGGCACCAGCAGGTCAGCGGCGCGACGGCGATCAAGTTCGCCGAGCAGCTGTGGAACCGCGACCTGTCCGGCTACGACCCGGACGGCCCGCTGCCGGCCGTCGACCCGGTGCTCGGCGAGAACCTGTCCAAGGGCAGGGCCAGCGTGCGGATGTACCGGGACCCGGTGGCCACCGCGCGGGAATGGCGGGAACTGGCCGAGGCCAAGGGGTTCTCGCTGCGTGAGGTGGTCATCCAGATGACCGGCCGCCAGTCCTTCATCGGCACAGCGGAGACGGTCGCGGCCACGATGAACGAGTTCGTGCAGTCCGACGCCAGCGACGGCTTCATCCTGGTGCCGCACCTGACGCCGGGCGGGCTGGACGAGTTCGCCGACCGGGTGGTGCCGCTGTTGCAGGAGCGTGGCGTGTTCCGTGCCGAGTACGAGGGCACCACGCTGCGCGAACATCTCGGCTTGAGCAAGGCAGGAGCGACCGCATGACCTCGCCGCTGGACAACACCGTGTGGTCGTCGCTGACCGGCCACCACGCCCACCTGGCGACGATCGCGGGCGGCGCGGTCCGGCTGCCGGCCGACGTCTCAGTGTTCGCGGGCCTGTCCGACCCGACCGACGAGAGCGCGTGGGCCGATCTGGGCAAGCTGGCCGGCGCCGACGGTGTGCTGGTCGTCGGCGTGCCCGAGATACCGGCCGGGTGGGACGTCGAGGTGGACGTGCCCGGTGTGCAGCTCGTGGCCACTCGGCCGATCGGCGCACCCGAGGCCGAAGCCGTCCCGCTCGGCCCTGCGGACGTGCCGGAGATCCTGGATCTGGTGGCACGGACCAAGCCGGGCCCGTTCGGTCAGCGCACGATCGAGATGGGCACCTACGTCGGCATCCGGCGGGACGGGGCGTTGATCGCGATGGCGGGGGAGCGGCTGCGCGTGCCGGGCTGGACCGAGATCAGCGCGGTGTGCACCGATCCGGCGTTCCGGGGCCAGGGCCTGGCTTCCCGGCTGATGCGGGCGATCGCGGCCGGCATCGAGGTGCGCGGCGACATCGCGTTCCTGCACACCGGAGCGCACAACACCAACGCGATCCGACTGTACGAGAGCATGGGATTCGAGCTGCGCCGCACGACATCGTTCCGGCTCGTCCGCCAACACGGTCTACAGTAGACGGCGCCACAACAGGGAATAGCGCCAGAACACGCGGCGCCGCAACACCGCGCCAGGGACGACCTCGTCGGCGGCTGCCTTGATCTCCGGCAGCGTGTCCAGCGGTTCCAGCATCGGCATGCCCTCGGTGTACGCCTTGCCACCCATCCCGCGGGCCGCCAGCAGCGCGCCCATCCCGGCGTTCGCCGGCAGGGACACCGGCTCCATCGCCCAGTCGGCGAGCGTGGCCTTGCGGTACAGGCCGATCACGGCGAGCACGCCCCCCGGCCGAACCAGGCCGGCCAGCCTGCGCAGCGCGGGCCGCAACGGTATGTGATGCATGCTGGACACCGCCGTGACCAGGCCGTAGCCGTCCTGGTCGAGCGGCAGTGTGTCGTCCAGCAGGTCGCCGTGCACCCAGTTGACCCTCGGTGTCCGTCGGCGGGCCCGCTCGATCATCAGCGCCGAGCGGTCCACGCCGTCGACCCGGTCGGCCCGCTCCGCGAGTGCGCTGGCCAGGGCGCCGGCACCGCAACCCACATCGAGCGCGCTGTCCACCCGCGCCGGCAGCTGCCGCAGCAGCCACCGGTGGTAGTACGCGTTGTGATCCCACCACAGAGCCCGAGGTAGCTGAGGAATCCGCACGCTCTGTTGGACGTGACGGGAGGCTCCAGGTTGTTCCACGTTGCGGTAACTCACAGACCTGCCCGCCGCACGCAACGCGGAACCGATACCACGCATCTTCCTGGTGTCAGAACGAACGCGGCTATCGGGGGTACCAATGCGGATCAGGATCAGTCCAAAAACGGCTCTGCTCGTCTCGACCGGGGTGCTGGCCGCGGTGGCCATGACCGCGTGCACCACCGGGCTCACCGGCGCGACCGGCGGCAACCCGACCACCCAGCCGGCGGCGCCACCGGCCACGGTCGACACCACGATCGCGGCGGCACCGACCCAGGCCGACACGACACCGGCCGCCACCCCGCCACCGGCCGCGGTCACCGCCAAGACCACCCGCACACCGGAATGCAGGTCGAGTGGCCTGCGGCTGAGCCTGATCGGTGCCGACGCCGCGATGAACCACGACTTCTCGGTGCTCAAGTTCACCAACGTTGGCAAGCACTCCTGCGTGATCGTCGGCTTCCCCGGAGTGTCCTATGTGACCGGTGACCGGGGCACCCAGGTCGGTGCCCCGGCCGTGCGGGAAGGCAAGATCGGCAAGCAGATCACGCTCGCACCCGGCCAGTTCGCGTCCACCGTGATCGACGCGGTCAACGCCCAGGTGTTCGATCCGGCCGTGTGCCGGTTGACCCCGGTGCGCGGCTACCGGATCTACCCGCCGGACGAGACCGCGTCCCTCTTCATCCCGGTGCGTGGCCAGGTGTTCGGCTGTGCCGGCCACACACCCGACCCGCAGCTCACCGTCGTGACCATCCAGCCGGGGCTGGCCGTCCCGACCCAGTACTGACCGTCGGCGCGGCCGGGGTCGAGGGCGTCAGCCCCAGACCTCGGCCGCGGTCTCGGCGATCAGCCGCAGCTTCGCGACCTCCTCGTCGAAGGTCAGCGCGTTACCCTCCACAGTGGACGAGAAACCGCACTGCGGTGATAGGCACAGCTGCTCAAGCGGCACGTACTTGGCCGCCTCGTCGATGCGCCGCTTGAGCTCGTCCTTGCTCTCCAACTCGCCGCGTTTCGTCGTGACCAGCCCGAGCACCACCATCTTGCCCTCGGGCACGAACCGCAGCGGCGCGAACGTGCCCGACCGCACGTCGTCGAACTCCAGGAAGAACCCGTCCACGGCCAGCTCGCTGAACAGGCGCTCAGCCACGAAGTCGTAGCCGCCCTCGGCGACCCACGACGAGCGGAAGTTGCCCCGGCACATGTGCGTCGTCACATGCAGCCCGGCCGGCCGGTCCGCGATCGCCGCGTTGATCTGCCGGATGTAGCGCTCGTGCTGGTGCTCCGCGTCGTCACCCCGGCTGGCCACCATCTCGCGCTGCCGCGGGTCGTTGAGGTAGGCCAGGCTGGTGTCGTCCAACTGGAGATAGGTGCAGCCCAGCTCGGCCATCCGCCGGACCTGCTCCGCGTAGGCGCCGGACAGGTCGGCCCAGAACTGCTCCTCGTCCGGGTAGACACCGGGATCGATGGCCGCCCGGCCGCCCCGGTAGTGCAACATGCTGGGTGACGGAATGGTCAGCTTGGCCGTCTGACCCGGCCCGATGTGGTCGGCCAGGAACCGGAAGTGATCGGCAAAGATGGTCTCGTTCAGCCGGATCGGCTCGGTCACCCGCAGGCCGGACGGCGTGAACTGGATCGAGCCGGCCTCGTTGTGGAACTCGACGGTCAGGTTGTCCTGCGCGCGCACGACGCCGCCCAGCGCGAACAGGAAATCCATGTGCCATGCCGATCGCCGGAACTCGCCGTCGGTGGCCGTCCGCAGGCCGACATCACCTTGGGTCCGGATCACCTCCAGGATCGCCTCGTCCTCGACCGCCTTCAGCTGCTCGTCGGTGATCGCGCCCTCAGCGTGTTCCTGGCGTGCCCGCAGCAGTCGCTGCGGGCGGAGCAGGCTGCCGACGTGGTCGGCGCGGAAGGGTGGGACGGTGCGGGTCCCCGGAGTGGTCCCCGGAGTGTTCACGGCCATCGTGGTGCCTCCTGTGTGTCGCCGGTGGCGGTCGCGTCCAGCTGAACACGCTCATCTGAGCACGTCCGGTGCCGCGTGCCAACGCCGGGTTGTCTCATGGCCGACGTAGGTTTCTGGTCAGGTGCCGGTTCCCGATGACGATAATGGGAGGAACATGTGATGGGACTTCACACATACGAAACACATGTGACGTGGACGGGAAATCTCGGCTCCGGCACCAGCGGCTACCGCGAGTACGGCCGTGCGCACGAGCTGTCCGCAACGGACCGTCCCATGATCATGGGCAGCGCCGATCCCGCCTTTCGCGGTGATCCGACGAGATGGAATCCCGAACTGGCCCTGCTCGGCGCACTGTCCCAGTGCCATCTGCTGTCATACCTGCATGTCTGTACGACGGCCGGGGTGGTCGTGATCGACTACACCGACGACGCCGTCGGCACCATGGCGCAGCAGGGGATCGGTGGCCACTTCATCGAAGTGGTGCTCCACCCCCGGGTGGTCGTGGCATCCGCGGTCATGGTGGACAATGCTGTCACTCTGCACCAAGATGCCCACCGTGCTTGCTTCATCGCCAACTCGGTCAACTTTCCGGTACGGCACGAACCAGCAGTCTCCGTAGCGCGGTCGGAGTGATTCAGCTCATCGAATCCACGATTGTGCGATCCATTAGCGATGACCGGCCGTATAGGTCAGCATGTGGGTCTCGTGCACTGCCTGCTACGCCCGTGACCTGACCACACGCAAGGAGTAAGTCCCCATGACGACAGCCCGCGACGTCGAACCGGCGCAGGCCGGCAACTCGCTGCCGACCTGCTCTGCTGACTGCGCCGCGGGCCGCGGCTTGCTGGGTGGCGGGCAGGTCAGCAGGAGAAGACTGATGCGCGGTGCCGCCATCGCGGGTGGCGTGGTCGCGGCCGGCGTCGGCCTGGCTGCCTGCGGCGGTGGTGCGTCCAGTTCCAGCGCGCCGGCAGGACCGACGGTGCTGGGCAAGACGTCCGACATCCCCGTCGGCGGCGGCGTCATCTACGCCGCCCAGCACGTCGTCATCACGCAGCCGGTGGCCGGCACGTTCAAAGGTTTCAGCTCGACCTGCACCCACCTGGGCTGCACGGTCGACCGAGTCTCGGGCGGCTTGATCATGTGCCCGTGCCACGGCAGCGCGTACAGCGTGGTCGACGGCAGTGTGAAGGACGGCCCGGCACCCAAGCCGCTGCCGGCCGAGCGCATCACGATCAAGGGCACCCAGGTCATCCTGGACGCCTGACCGGACGGCCGGAAGCTGCCGAGGGTCGATCTGACCACGCGGTGACCGGTCACAGCTGGTGGTCGGCCGACACCCCCCGGCGGCCGATCGCCAGCGCCCGAGTTCTACATCATGTACGACGTCAGCTCCGCACAGCGGCGTACGGCTGACCGGACCGCGCCGAGTCGTTCGTCGCGCCGACCACCAGCAGCCGACCGTCCGGCAGTACGGCCGCGCCGTGCAGTGTGCAGTGCCGGGCGCCTTCGGGTGAGGGCGGAGCGGGGTGGCTGCGCCACACGGCGCCGTCCCAGCACAGCACGTACGGGCTGCCACCGGTGTAGCCGACGCCGTAGAGGCCGTCATCGGTGGCGACGAGCTGCCCGATCTGTCCGGTATCGGCCGGCACGTCGCCGATCGACCACGCCGAGCCGTCCCAGTGCACCAGCAGCGGCAGCCGAACCCCTGGCCGATCGGCGGCCTGCCAGTAGCCGGACGCCCACACGTCGTCCGAGGTCAGCGCCCACACGTCCTTCAGTGTGCCGCTTCCGTCGCCCGGCAACGGCACATCTGTCCGGTGCCAGCCGGCGCCGTCGTGATGCACGGCAACGGCGGGACCGTGCTCGCCGTGCACGGTGCCGACCGCCCACAGGTCGTCGGCGGCCACACCGCCCAGCCCGGCCAGGCCCCACATCGGTGCCACGCCGGGCAGTTCCTGGTCGGTCCACTGCGTACCGTCCCACCGCTGGACGGTGCCGCGGCCCGTTTCGTGGTTCGCGTGCGGCGCGTACCCGGCCGTCCACAGGTCCGAGCCGAACGCGACCAGCCCGAACAACTGTCCCGTGCTGTCCTTCAGTTCCGCGGTCGGCACCTCACGCCACACGTCGCCGACACCATGCATCGACGTGCCGTCACCGACGATCCACACCTCGTCCGGCGACAACACGACAGCCCGGTTCGCCCGACCGATCACCGGCACGTCGACCCGCTGCCAGCCGTCGTCCACCCTGCGGTAGACGAGTGTGCCGAACGGCCTGCCCTGGCCCGCCGTGATGCCGAACGCCCACGTGGTGCCATGGCCCGATGCCGCCGTGTGCAACAGCCACTGCTTGCCGTCCGTCGGTATGTCCTCGACCGTCCAGGCCACGTCAGTCCCTCTCGATCAGGTGACCGACCACGTCCGGGCCGGGATGGGCCGAACCGGAACCGTCCCTGCGCATGTCCACATCAGGTAGCTCCACCGCGATACCGGCGTCACTGACACCGGCCGGCCGTGGCCCCACCCACGCCAGCCGCAGCCGGTTGTCGCCCTTCAGGAACCGCTGCGTCCGCACACCGCCGGTCGCCCTGCCCTTGGGCGGGTACTCGTCGAACGGCGTCACCTTCACCATCCGGCCGGTCGACGTGACCACCATCGGCTCACCGTGTACCTCGTCGCCGACCCGGACCGCCCCGAAGAACACCACCTCGGCATCGGCGGCCAACTTGATGCCCGCCATGCCGCCACCCTTGATGCCCTGCGGCCGCACCTGCGCGGCCGGATAGTGCAGCAGCGACGCGTCCGACGACAGGAACGCCAGCGTCTCCGACCCGTCCACCAGCCAGGTCGCGCCAACCACCTCGTCGCCATCGCGCAGGCCGATCACCTCGAACTCGTCGCTGCGCACCGGCCACTCCGGCGCGCACACCTTCACCGTGCCCTGCCGGGTGCCCAGCGCCAGGCCAGGTGAACTGCCGCTCCCGTCGTTGAGCGGAGCGATCGTGACCACCCGCTCGCCCTGCGCCAACGGTGCCAGCTCACGAGCCGCCATGCCGCCGCTCAGCGACACGGTGCCCACCTGCTCGGGCAACACCGGCAGCGGCAGCACATCCGTCTTGAACGCCCGGCCATGGCTGGTCACCAGCAGAATCTGGCCACGAGCCGTCGAGTGCACCACGGCCGCCACGGCGTCGTGTCGCGCCCTGCCCTTGCGGCGCCGGGCCTCCGAGGACTCCTCCGACTCGGCAGCCGTCCGCGCCACCAGACCCGTCGCCGACAGGATCACCTGGCACGGATCGTCGGCGACCTCCAGCGGGCCGGCCGGCTTCGACGCGGCCAGGACCTCCTTCAGGTCACCGTCCACAAGGGACGTCCGCCGCTCGACGGCGAGATCCTTCGCCACCTTGGCCAACTCGTCCGACACCACTTTGCGCAGGACGGACTCGTCATCCAGAATCCGGGACAGCTCGGCGATCTCGGAGTTCAGCCGATCCTGCTCCGACTCAAGTTCGATCTTGTCGTACTTGGTCAACCGGCGCAGCGGCGTGTCCAGGATGTAGTTGGCCTGGATCTCGGACAGCTTGAACTGTGTCATCAAGCCCGTGCGGGCCGTGGCCGCGTCGTCGCTGTTGCGGATCAGCCGGATCACCTTGTCGATGTTCAACAAGGCCTTCAACAGGCCATCGACCAGGTGCAGGCGATCCTCCCTGCGGCGCTTGCGGAACCGTGTCCGGCGCGTCACCACGTCGTACCGGTGCGCGATGAACACCTCAAGCAGCGCCTTCAGGCCCAACGTTCGCGGCTGGCCTTCGACCAGCACCAGGTTGTTGATGCCGAACGACTGCTCCAGCGGGGTCAGCCGGTACAGATCGGCCAGCAGCGCCTGCGGATTGACACCGACCTTGCACTCGATGACGAGCCGGGTGCCGTTCTCCCGGTCGGTCAGATCCTTCACGTCCGCGATGCCGGACAGCCGCTTGGCTTTGGTCACCTCGTCGGTGATCTTCTCGATGATCTTCTCCGGCCCGACACCGTAGGGCAGTTCGGTGACCGTGATGGCCTGCCGACCCCGGCTGCCTTCCAGCGGCCCGGTCTCCACCCGACCACGCATCCGCACGACACCGCGACCGGTCTCGTAGGCTTTGCGCACCTCGTCCAGCCCGAGCAGCAGCCCGGAAGTCGGCAGATCCGGACCGGGCACGAACTCCATCAGCTTGTCCAGCGAGGCATCCGGATGCCGGATCAACCAGCGCGCGGCCGCGATCACCTCACCCAGATTGTGCGGAATCATGTTGGTGGCCATACCCACCGCGATCCCGGAAGTCCCGTTCACCAACAGATTCGGGAACGCTGCCGGCAGCACGGTCGGCTCCAGCAGCGACCCGTCGTAGTTGGGCCGAAAATCAACAGTGTCCTCGCCCAACTCGCCGACCAACAGCATGGCCTCGTTGGACATCCGTGCTTCCGTGTATCGGCTCGCGGCCGGGCCATCGTCCGGGCTGCCAAAATTGCCGTGCCCGTCGATCAACGGCGCATTCATCGAAAAGTCCTGGGCCAGCCGCACCATGGCGTCATAGATAGCGGTGTCGCCATGGGGATGGTACTTACCCATGCAGTTGTGTACGACAAATCCCTCAACGGTGAAGGCGTGTTCGTCACTACCCACCTGGATGTCGAACGTGGTGTCCGGCTCGACCGGCACGACCGACTCGACCTGGAGGTCCTGCTGCCCGTCGAGGTCGGCCGACATCGTGTAGACCTGCCGAGCGAACAGTGGATCGGGACTCGTTTCCCTGGTCCTCGGAAGCTCGGCCAGGAACGGACGCCATTTCGAACGGTCACCGAGCACGTCGGCCGGCACGCCAGTGCTTGTCACGTTGACCGGCTCATGCCGTTCCGACGACGAGAATTCATCCAGCACGAATGACGTCGGCTCATTCTTGATGCGGACCGTACGGCTGCCAACCAGATCACGAGCTGCCGTCCATCCGGTGGTGAGGTCGTCGTTCACCGTTCGGAAACGCTGGCCGGGAGTGACCGTCATGGTGTGGCCGTTGGACCAGGTGACCCGCACCAGTTCGGAGCGCGGGTTCTCGTACACGGCCGTCACCGGAACCGCGTTCCGATGTCCGTCCAACACCTGATCGCCGACCTGGATGTCCTCGATGGGGCGCAGCCCTTCGGGTGTGGACACGAGCGCACCACGGACGAAGCAGTCGCCGACCACGCGGGACGACTTCACGTACGCGTGCGTCGGGCGGTAGCCCTGTTCGTGCATGGAGAACAGGATTCTGCGGTGCACCGGCTTCAGGCCGTCCCGCGCGTCGGGTAGCGCGCGGGAGTGGATCACCGAATAGGCGTACTCCAGATAGGAGTCCTCGATCTCGGTGCGGACCGGGTTCTCCAACACCGTCGCGCCCGCGCTGTCGAACGCGGACGGGTCGATCTTGGTGGTTGGTCCCTTGCGGCGTGCCATAACTCAGTGCTCTCCTCGTGCCGGTCCTGGCGCGGCGTCAGATGTCGATCGCTTCCTGGTCCACCCGCGCGGCGGACTCGACGAGCCAGTTGCGCCTCGGCTCGACCTTCTCACCCATCAGCAGTTCCAGCGCGGCCTCCGCCGAGTCCACGTCGTCCATGGTGATTCTGCGGACCGACCGGGTCGCCGGATTCATGGTCGTGTCCCACAGTTCGTCGGCGTCCATCTCGCCGAGACCCTTGAACCGGGGGACCGGCGTGACGACCTGCTTGCCGGCCTTCTCCAGCCGGGCGACGGTGGTCTCCATCTCGCGCTGGGTGAACGTGAAGATGGTCTCGGCGTTGCGGCCCTTGGTGACGATCTTGTGCAGCGGCGGCATCGCGGCGTACAGCCTGCCGTCCTCGATGACGGGCCGCATGTACTTGGCGAACAGCGTGATCAGCAGGGTCCGGATGTGCGAGCCGTCGACGTCCGCGTCGGCCATCAGGATGACCCGCCCGTACCGCATCGCAGGCAGGTCGAACGTGCGCCCGGTGCCGGACCCGAGCACCTGCACGATGGACGCGATCTCCACGTTGCGCAGTGTGTCGGCCAACGACGCCTTCTGCACGTTGAGTATCTTGCCGCGCAACGGAAGCAGCGCCTGATACTCAGACACCCTGGCCATGCGCGCGCTGTTGTGGACGAAGACGCCGGCATCCAGCGCGAAGTTGTGGTACCGCTCTACGGTGAGGTCATAGACATCCGCCGTTTCCGCCAACGTCTCAACGGCGACCACCTGATGGTTGACCATCGCGGTGGCTTCCCGCAACCGGGCCTGGTCACCGTCGTAGCAGTCCAGCAGTCGGTCGAATCGCAGGCCGGTACGGGCTGTCTGGAGGCGGTGCGCCTCGTATGCGGCGCCGATCTCGTGATCGGGCAGCGTGAGGAATGTCGCAAGTCGCTTCAGTGCCGCACGGCGGCGACCTTCGTTCTGCTGGGCCACCCGGTCGGCGTGCGGCGCCGACTCGTGGGTGTAGACCCATTCGTCGCGATCGTTCATCCAGACACGTTCGTATCCGTCGAGCTTGTCGCCCGCTGCCTTGGCCGACACCGATCGGTACAGCGGCATCAGCGAGTCCCCAGGACGGAGTGCGTCGGCCCGCCGATACGAGCCGTCCCGGAGCCGGAAGAGGTGATCGGGGGTGCAGCGCACGGACTGGTCGTTGTCCAGGGCTACCCGGACGAGTGGCGCGTTGCGCTTGGTGAGCCGGGGTTCCACCAGCGGAGCGACAACGACGCGGCCGGCTTTGTTGGTCGTATAGCCGAAGTGGGCGATGCCTTGTTGCCAGTCCTCGGTCAGCTCGGCGAACGACCTACTCCGGCCAGAGGCCAGTGCGACCAGAGTGTCGCCGGTGAAGCAACCGAGGGCGGAGTCGCCTTCCACGAGAAAAAGTTCACTCCTGGACACGCCCGTCGTGCGGCAGTCGACCAGTTTCGCCGGCATGGCCGCGCCTTCCAGCGCGGTCTTGCGCCGGGCGGCGTCCTTCTGCTGCTTCTGCTGGATTCGCACCCGGGCCGCGGCGACGACCTTCTCCAGCACGGTGCGG